>CAZYRP010000043.1:0-31311 GCA_964649465.1 uncultured Granulosicoccaceae bacterium
TTGAAATGAAAGAAAAGAAAGACCGTGTTGACGATGCACTGCACGCAACCCGTGCTGCTGTTGAAGAAGGCGTAGTTGCCGGTGGTGGTGTTGCACTGATTCGTGCGGTTAAATCACTGGAAAATCTGAAAGGTGATAACTCTGACCAGGATCACGGTATCGCGATCGCCCGTCGCGCGATGGAAGAGCCACTGCGCCAGATCGTATCCAACGCAGGTGATGAGCCTTCTGTTGTAGTTAACCAGGTGGCTGGCGAGTCCGGCAATTATGGCTACAATGCAGCTACCGGTGAATACGGTGACATGATCGAGATGGGTATTCTTGATCCGACTAAGGTAACCCGCTCTGCGCTGCAGAATGCGGCGTCTATCGGCGGTCTGATGATCACTACTGAGGCGATGATCGCTGATGTGCCTAAGGACGAGTCTGCTGCACCTGCAATGCCTGATATGGGCGGCATGGGTGGAATGGGCGGCATGATGTAGGCAACTGCCTCTTCAGGACTACTCCCGAGATTCTGTCTCACGGGGAGTCCCGTCACCAGAAAAGCCCCGCATTGCGGGGCTTTTTTGTTGGACGACATCACGCTATCGGATGTTGAATTGTGTTTTGTGCTGGATAAATCACAATAGTTAGTAGTTGGACTGTTGTATTGACATCATGCAATGAGGATAATGCGCCCCGCATCTTTCACCGGAAGCCAATGTATGAGAATTTGCTCCCCGCTGAGACGTATCCGTGAAGTATCGGACGGGATCACGCACAGCATTATGTTTAAAATTGAATTCAGGCAAATCTGTAAGTGAAAAAAATAATAATAAAACCTTCAGTTCTAGCCGCGGCTTTTGTTATGACTCTTGGTGTGGGAGAGAGATCGCACGCCGGTGTGTTTGATCAGCTGGCAGCAATGGCCAACAATGCTTTACCGACTTATGGTCGTGAGCGGGCTATGAGCTTTCGACCGGATTTGCCTAACCGCCAGATCGATGCAGGTATAAGAGAGGCACTTGTTGTTGCCTCTGACCGAGTGGTTCAGCAGGTGGTTGCAGACTCTGGTTACTCCACCGACGGCAATGCCCAGCTATCCGCTGATCTTCGCAGCGTGCAAAAAGCTGCAATCAAACTCGGACACGAAGCGTCCTTTGAACAGCTAAAGCAACAGATCAATGAAGCGGTAGTAGCGGTAGCTCCTTTGACTGGAAAGTTGCTGAAGGCGGCAGTAAGACGTGTTGAACTCAGTGAGCCGCGTGGTTTACTGGCGTCGCACGAAACTGCTGCAACAGATTTTTTGCGGAGCAGAGTATCAGATAATTTGCAGCGCCAATTGCAGCCTTTGGTAACGGATTTTCTTAAGCGCTCCGGAGCCGCCTCAACCAGTGCTGTGTTAGCGTCTGAAATTCAGTTGGGTAACCTGCTTGATACAATCACAGAAAATCATATTATCGAGCAGAGTATCGATGGTTTTTTTGACAAGCTTGAAGTGCAGGAGACAATTATCAGACAGGATCCTGCGTCACGCCCGACCAAGTTGCTGCGAAAAGTTTTCGGCTAAGCCAAAAGCCAAAGTTCACTAAAGACTCTGTTCTATTTTTTATATCGCTGCTGCACAGTTGTTGACTGTGTGAAATCTCGTGGACGCTCGCCGTGGTCCCTGCCATGGTATAGTGTGCGGCTAGCCCCCCTTGTTAGATGAGCCTCTATGGAGCAGAAGAGTAGTTACAACCGTGACGAGTTATTAGCCTGTGGCAGAGGTGAAATGTTTGGTGAGAACAACGCCAGGCTGCCCGCGCCAAATATGCTGATGATGGACCGCGTTACGTTAATCAACGCCGATGGCGGCGCGCATGGCAAAGGTGAAATTCACGCTGAGCTGGATATCACCAAAGATCTCTGGTTTTTTGCCTGTCACTTTGAGACCGACCCCGTAATGCCTGGCTGTCTCGGACTCGACGCTATGTGGCAGATTGTTGGTTTTTTTCTGGGCTGGAAAGGCAATCCGGGGCGTGGTCGTGCACTGGGTTGTGGCGAGGTGAAGTTTACCGGGCAGGTGTTGCCGAGTGCCAGCACAGTAACCTACCAGGTCGAACTCAAGCGTGTGATTGAACGCCGACTGGTGATGGGAATTGCCGATGGCCGAATGCTGGTGGACGGGCGTGAAATTTATACCGCCAATGACCTTCGTGTTGGACTGTTTACTTCGACAGAGGATTTCTAGCCCGCGTTCTCCATCCCAAGTTCTCCAGCCCGGGATATCGGATTACCAGAGTTTCGGTTAAATAGACCGAGTTCATTGTGGACGGAGCCATACGTTTCTAATTGTGTCTGTGCTGTCCCGATAGCCCACCTGCTTTTTTCGCGACGACATTTGCCGGAAAAGGACGCTGACGGAGCGGTTATGAGAAGAGCTGTATCTGTTAAACTTGGCGTTCGGCAAAATGTTTCTGAGAAACGTTTTTCCCAACCTTGTTTCAACCCTAAATACAGCAGGGGAAAATTGTGCGAAGAGCGGTAGTAACCGGGATGGGCATTGTGTCCTGCCTTGGCAATGATAAACACCGGGTCACAGAATCGTTAAAGACCGGCCGTTCGGGTATCTCCAGCAAGCCTGAGTATGCCGAGGTTGGTATGCGCAGCCAGATTGCAGGTGCCCCTGAAATTGATTTCAAAGATCACATTGACCGCAAGCAACTCCGCTTTATGGGCGCGTCCGCTGCTTATGCCTATATTGCAATGCAACAGGCAGTTGATGACTCCGGATTAACCGACGCCATGGTATCTAATGTTCGTACCGGTATTATTGCGGGCTCCGGCGGTGCGTCCTCCGCAAATCAGGTTGAAGCGGCAGATGTTATGCGTGCAAAAGGCGTGCGTCGTGTTGGTCCCTACCGCGTGACCCAAACTATGGGTAGTACCGTATCGGCATGTCTTGCCACGCCGTTTAGTATCAAAGGCGTAAATTATTCAATGTCATCGGCGTGTTCTACCAGTGCACATTGCATTGGTCATGCTGTGGAGCAAATCCAGCTGGGCAAGCAGGACGTAGTGTTTGCCGGTGGTGGCGAGGAAGAGCACTGGACCATGAGTTGCCTGTTTGATGCAATGGGTGCTCTGTCGTCAAAATATAACGATACACCGACGCAGGCTTCCCGTGCTTACGATGCTGAGCGCGATGGGTTTGTTATAGCCGGTGGTGGTGGCATGCTGGTTGTCGAAGAGCTTGAGCATGCCTTGGCGCGCGGTGCCAATATTTACGCTGAAGTCGTGGGCTATGGTGCAACATCTGATGGTGCTGATATGGTTTCCCCGTCTGGTGAAGGAGCTGTTCGCTGTATGCAAATGGCCATGCAGAATATCGACTCTGATATTGACTATTTAAACGCTCATGGCACAAGTACACCAGCCGGTGATGTCACAGAGTTGCGTGCAGTTGGTGAAGCGTTTGGAGGCAAAACTCCGAAGGTTAGTTCAACTAAATCTTTGTCTGGTCACTCGCTGGGTGCTGCTGGTGTGCAGGAAGCGATATACTGCCTGTTAATGCAGCAGGGTAATTTTATTACTGCATCTGCCAATATCAATACGCTCGATCCCGAAGCAGGTGACATCGATATTGTTCGCGAGACTATCACTGATGCAAAGTTAGATACGGTTATGTCTAACAGCTTTGGTTTTGGTGGTACCAATGCGTCGCTGGTGATGCAACGCTACAGTTCTTAGCTTGCGTCACTCGCAGTTTGCATAATTTTTATTGCTTGTTAGTCCCACTTTAAGGGGCGCTCATCCAATGCTGAACTTTGCTCTTTAAGTTCCAGTATGTGTTCATCCCAGTAGCGTGGACTTGCGAGCCATGGAAATGCCTGCTGGAAGGCAGGTTCATCACGTCGCACATCAAGCCATGCTGCATAGTGAATCATTCGCAGGGTTCGCAGTGACTCGATCAAACCAAGCTCCTTTGGATCAAACTCCCTGAACTGGGTATAGCCTTCCAGTAAGTCTGCAAGCCTGGCTTGCTGGTACTGCCTGTCACCGGACAGGAACAACCAGATATCCTGAATGGCGGGTCCGGTGCGTGCGTCATCGAGGTCGACAATGTGTGGGGTTTCGTCACGCCACAGGATGTTGCCCGGGTGGAAGTCACCATGCAGTCTGATTGCGCGGGATTTAGAGATGTCTTCAATTTGATCATCGACCTTTTCAAGCAGATCAATGACCAGTGATTCGTAGGCATCAGCCAGGTCTCTCGGTAGTCGATCGTTGTCGAGCAGATAATTAGCTGACACGTGGCCTAGTGTTGCTGTGTCGATCAGTGGACGGTGTGCGAATTCTTTTGTTTCTGCGACCTTATGTATGCGACCTATGAATCTTCCGATGATTTCCAGCTGTTGCGGATTATCAAGTTCAGGTGATCTGCCACCGCGCATCGGGTAGAGGGCAAAGTGGTAGCCGTTACTTTTTCGGAGGGTATTGCCCTGTTTATCGGCAAGTGCTGTGACTACCGGGATTTCGCTGTCGGCAAGCTCCTGAGCAAAAGAATGCTCTTCGTTGATTTGATCTTCGGTCCAGCGTTCCGGTCGGTAGAATTTGGCGACCAGCGGCGGTCCATCTTCAAGACCCACTCGATAGACACGATTCTCGTAGCTGTTGAGGGCCAGCAAACGCCCATCGGTAAGCAGGTCTGATTGTGATTCGATAGCATCCAGAATGACCTCTGGTGACAGGCTTTCGAAGCTGTCTTTCTTTGCGTGCTCTGTCATTTGAGTGATTCTTAATGCCTGGTCATATTAAGTGCCGAACAGGCACTAATTGAATCAGCAGTGAGTTGTTGCTGAATTCTTAACTGTGTTAAACTTGCGCGAAGTTGTGGCATTTTTAGCCTTATTGCTCCGATATTCAGCGAAAATACAATTATTGGTATGTTTTAACGCTGTGCCGTAATACTACTGGCTGGAGACAGGCAAGCAAAGCCTGTGAATCTGGCAGTCGTTGGCAAATCGGTGCAAAGTCTGGCGCATATCGCCGACAGTGTCCAACAGCTCGCCATCTCTGATGGTTCGTCGGATGTTTTGTGGCAATGAATTTTTAAGCAAGTGCATTACTGCTGATTGATTACAGAGGCAGATGGCACTGAAGCAGACTGGGGATCTCATGGATATTCGCAAAGTTAAAAAGCTGATCGAGTTGTTGGAAGAATCTGCGATTTCCGAAATTGAAATTAAGGAGGGTGAAGAGTCGGTGCGGATCAGCCGTGCCAACAGCGCTCCTGTTTACGCGCCACCAGCTCAGGCATTACCAGCCGCCGCACCACCACCGGTAGCACCGCCAGCAGCAGCGATTCCGCCGGCAGCACCCGCTGCCGAACCGGAGATTGAAGGCACCGTAATTAATTCGCCAATGGTTGGTACCTACTACACAGCACCTTCTCCCGGAGCTCCGCCGTTCGTGAAAGTTGGCCAGGCGATTAAACCCGGTGACACGATCTGTATTGTAGAGGCTATGAAAATCCTCAACCAGATAGAGGCCGAAGTGGGCGGGGTTGTGAAGGAGCTACTGGTAGAAGACGGTCAGCCGGTTGAGTTCGGCGAGCCATTGATGATAGTCGAAGCATGAAGAAGGTACTGATTGCCAATCGGGGTGAGATTGCACTTCGCATCATGCGCTGCTGTCGCGATATGGGTATTGGTACCGTCGCAGTTTATTCCACTGCAGATCGCGACTTGAAACATGTACGTCTGGCAGATGAAGCCGTTTGCATCGGGCCGCCACCATCGACCGACAGCTACCTTAATATTCCGGCGCTTATTAGTGCCGCTGAAATTACAGACGCAGACGGCATACATCCGGGCTACGGTTTTTTATCTGAAAACGCAGACTTTGCGGAGCGTGTTGAATCCAGCGGCTTCACCTTTATTGGTCCTTCACCCGGTGTTATTCGGTTGATGGGTGACAAAGTCAGCGCAATTAAAGAAATGCGTGCTGCCGGTGTGCCTTGTGTGCCGGGCTCTGATGGTCCGCTGGGTGAAGATGCTAAAACCAATTTAAAAATAGCTAATGAGATCGGTTATCCGATCATCATCAAAGCTGCGGGTGGTGGTGGTGGCCGCGGTATGCGTGTTGTACGCGGTGATGATGAACTGATTGAATCTATAGCGCTTACCAAAGCCGAAGCGGGAGCTGCTTTCAATAATGATGTTGTATACATGGAGAAGTTTCTCGAGAAACCACGTCATGTAGAGTTTCAGGTATTGTCTGATACACACGGAGATGCCATTCATCTTGGTGAACGCGATTGTTCTATGCAAAGGCGCCACCAGAAGGTGGTTGAAGAAGCTCCGGCACCCGGTATTACTCCTGAGCTGCGTGCGTCCATGGGTGAAAAGTGCGTTAGTGCCTGTAAGCGTTTGGGTTATCGCGGCGCAGGCACGTTTGAGTTTTTGTTTCAGGACGGGGAATTTTATTTCATCGAAATGAATACCCGGGTGCAAGTTGAGCACCCTGTTACTGAAATGATTACCGGCGTCGATATCGTAAAAGAGCAGCTGAAAATTGCGATGGGTTTGCCTCTGACCTACGCTCAGGAAAATATTAAAGTCAATGGTCATGCGTTTGAATGCAGAATTAACGCTGAAGATCCCGAGTCTTTTATGCCCAGTCCGGGGCTGATTGAACAGTTTCATCCTCCCGGTGGTTTAGGTGTTCGTGTTGATACACATATTTATAACGGCTACCGAGTACCGCCAAACTACGACTCAATGATTGGTAAGCTGATCGCACATGGCAATTCCAGAGAGTCTGCACTGGCACGAATGCGAGGTGCGTTGAGCGAGGTATTTATTGTTGGTATAAAAACCAATATTCCGTTGTTATCTTCAATTATAGATGATGACAACTTTGCTGAAGGTGGTACCGATATTCACTATCTTGAGAAGAAGCTGGGTATCTCTTGATTGCCAGCGCTGGTTTGTAATACCCGTCAAACCCGACCACAACTGTGACTCAAATGAGTGACGACTATCTCTTGTTAAAAGTAGCAGTGCCTCGTCAACATGTTGAGGTAATTGAATCTTCAATGCTTGACATCGGTGCTGTGTCTTGTACTTATCAAGACGCGACTGATACACCAATTCATGAGCCCGCTCCCGGTACCGCGCCTCTGTGGCCGGAAGTTGTTATCAGCGGAATCTACGCTCAGGGGACCGATCCGGAAAAAGCTATAACACTGCTGCGTTCGCGGATCAGCGCTGTTACCGACGCCGAGATTATCTCTGAGGTTTTACCTGATGCGGATTGGGAGCGTGCCTGGATGGAAGATTTCAAACCGGTAAAAATTGCGGCCGGTTTGTGGGTGGTGCCGACTTTCTGTACTGCGCCGGATCCATCATCAATTAATATTGCGCTTGATCCCGGGCTTGCTTTTGGTTCCGGTACTCACCCGACAACACATCTTTGTCTACAGTGGCTGGCAAAGATGGACCTCAAAGATAAGACAGTTATCGACTATGGATGCGGGTCGGGCATTCTGGCGGTTGCAGCTGCGTTGATGGGGGCAAAAAGGGTTTATGCGTACGACATTGATGCGCAGGCATTTCAAGCAACAATGGATAATGCCGAGCGTAACAATGTCGCTGACAATATTACGATTTGTCACAGCGATAAGGACTTGCCGCTAAACATTGATATTGTTGTTGCCAATATATTGCTCGCTCCGTTATTGGAGCTCAGACCACGTTTTGGCGAACTGCTGGCAGATGCGGGCAATCTTGGGGTGTCGGGTGTGTTGTCTGAGCAGATTGCGACACTCGCCGCGGCCTATGCTACACAGTTTCGTCACAGTGAAACCGAGATTCGCGAGCAGTGGGCAATGTACACTGCAGTCAAACAAGGTTCGATGCCAACGTGATTTTCATGCGCTGTCATAAGGGCCTTTCAAAATATTTGCTTTATTCGAGGCAGGCGAGTTCATGATTACCCGATGCGATCATTGTGGATCTACTTTTGAAGTCAGTGACGAGCTTATAAATTCGACCGATCCGGGTGTGCGTTGTGGTGAGTGCATGTCTTTGTTTGACGCTCGTGCGAATTTATACAATGAAGCAGAGTTTCTTAGGTCTGCAGCGATTCTAAAACCTGTGCAAAAGAATCACGCTGCCGCGCGCTATGCCGAAACCGTAGACTCTGCGTCGCTTGAAACCGCTGATACCGTTGCGGTTGAACACATTTATACCGCTGCGGGCGTGGTCGCTTCAACATCAGGTGGAAACGCGAGCAGTAAGGCATCGTCGATTGAGCAGGATTTTGGAGCAAGACCGGATGTAAGTCCCGACCATTCTTCGAATCGCGAATGGCAGCATCCCGATGGCAACAGGTATCCGCAGGATATCGAGTTTGAACGCACGATTGCTACCGAGTCAGCGCAGGTCAACATTAACGCTGATGCAGGTTATCGTGATAGCAGGCGTCCGCCATCTGGTTACCAGGCCGATTACGCCGGCAATTATCCGGCTGAGACCGCAGATCATAATAATAGTCTCCCCAAAGATGTCTCTGGCGATGCAACAACGACAGAAAAGGAAGCAAGGCGTAAGCAACAGCTTATGCGTGAGCGTGAGCAACGAGCGCTGCAAATGGAGCCTGAACGCGATTACCAGTCACTGCCTGGAAGCGAACAGTATCAACCTCGAGCTGACCAATCGCATGTTGAAAAAAGGCGTATTCATAATGAAAGTAACCGCGGACACCAGTCAGACATAGACCGGACGCGTGTAGAACCGCGGTACATAGACCCGGGGTATATAGACGATAGAGATCTGGCAGATGATGTGGAGATTTCGGCTCGCGGTGACCATCCATTTATTCCTGATGATGTTTTAAAGAAATCTGCCGTACACCGTGACAATGGTCGTCGTGGTGAAAACCTGCAGTTTCGTGCTGATACACCGCGCTTTGCGACATCTCCATCCGGCAACAATACCGGCCACGAAAGCCGCCTTAAGGTGCGAGAACGTCAGGTGCGTCAGGTGTCGGTAGACGGTAAATTACCCGGTGGTGCGGTTAGAAAAGAAACCAGATATGCCGACAACGCCAGACTCGTAAATGAAGTCAAACATGCTGATGAAACCAGTCGTACAGATAACGCTACATACGCTGATAGTGTCAGGCGTGCCGCGGAAGCCAGTCGCACGGATGCAGCAATTGCCGGCACGGCAGTTGGGCCTGAGGCCGGAAACCGGGAAACCCGGGATTCACCTGGTGAGCGGGATTCACGTCCTGCACCGGAAAGCCGGTCGAATCCTGAGCACGCTGGCAATTTAAGCACTAGTGAGTTTAAACATCTGTATGACCAGGATGTAGATGATCTGGCAGTGCGAGATAACAAGTTGGAAGTTGCAGGTTCATCAGCGCAGGAGATGCGTCGTTATCAGCACTACCGTCCTGCGGTTGATGTTGCGGTGGCTGAGGACGTAACTGACGAGCCTGTCAAACGTGCACGCGGTGGCCTGGGTATTAAATCTTTGATTTGGTTTGTCGGATTATGTGCTGCAATTTGCCTGCTGTTATTTGCAGCGCGCAATGTGATAGCAACTATGAACTTGCCAGAACCTGTAATTAGCAGCTTTTGTCAGGTAACCGGTTGTGTGCCGGCGGAAGCAAAAAAGGATGTCAGTCAGCTACAACTTATGCGCAAGACATTGTTCCCGCATCCGGAAATTGATGGTGCGTTGGTTATCAGTGTTGACGTGGTTAATGGCTCAGTCTACAAGCAGCCGTATCCGACACTTGCAGTGACGTTATTGGACGCCGTTGGCGAAACAATAGCAGAGCGTGCATTTGAGAATACCGATTATGAAGTTGTAGATAATGGCGAAACAGGATTCCTGATGCCTGGCGAACCTACGCGTCTTAAAGTCGAAATTATTGACACCGGTTTAAATGCAGAGGTGCTCGAATTAGTGTTTGAGTGATTCTGTAAACAAATTGTATCGATGCGCCATTTTTTTGTTGCAAAGTTATTTGCCTTAAACGCAAAAAGCCTTATGCTGCCGGTTTGCCCTGTGCTGCCTTTTGTATGAAAAATATTAATTGGCGGCTGTTCTCTTGTGGCTGGTTGGTGTGGCAACAAATCTACAGCATAAACTCTATTAACAGCGCAGCTGAAGTTCTGTAGAATAGCTCGCCCTGTTTCGACGAGTTATCTGCCATGCGCGTTGGTCGCTTTGAATTTGATCGTCCGGTTGTGCTTGCGCCGATGGCAGGTGTCACTGACAGACCGTTTCGGATTCTTTGCAAACGCCTTGGCGCTGATCTCGCCGTATCTGAGATGGTCACCTCCAACAAAGCACTTTACGCAACCGGTAAATCCCTGACCCGTATGAATCATGAGGGCGAAGTATCGCCCAGAATAATCCAGATTGCGGGCGGTGATGTTGGGATGATGGTTGAAGCGGCCCGGATTAACGCATCACTTGGTGCTGACATCATTGATATCAATATGGGGTGTCCGGCTAAAAAAGTTTGTAACAAATTGGCCGGATCGGCTCTTCTGTCGGATGAACGTCTGGTGCACAAAATTCTCAAAGGGGTTGTCGATTCCGTTGATATACCGGTGACGCTTAAAATCAGAACTGGCCCATCACCGGATCAAAAGAATGGTGTTGCGGTTGCAGCTATTGCAGAGGACTGTGGAGTAGCGATGCTATCGGTACATGGCAGAACAAGGGCAGATAAATTTCTGGGCGAGGCTGAATATGAAACCATTGCCGGTATTGTGGATTCTGTTGACATACCAGTACTAGCGAATGGAGACATCAGTACCCCGCAAAAAGCAGAGCAGGTTTTGCAAATGACTGGTGCTGCGGGCGTTATGGTAGGGCGAGCAGCGCAGGGTAATCCGTGGATTTTCAGGGAAATTAAACACTACCTTCAGACTGGCAGGGAGCTGGAACAGCCCTGTGCAGATGAAAGAGCAGATATTCTAAAATGGCATCTGCAAAATTTATATGAGCTGTATGGTGAATACAGTGGTGTGAGAATCGCCCGCAAGCACATTGCCTGGTATTGCAAAGGCAAAAAACATGCAGCTGAATTCCGAAGCAATGTTTATAAACTTGAGACAACCACTGAACAACTTGATCAGGTTGATGCATTTTTTCGCGAATCGAGTGAGGAGAATTCTGCCGGCTCCGTAAGAGCTGTGGCAGCCGGAGATATAGAAGTCGGAGATATGGAGGCCCTAGAAATGAAGGCATTAGATATGAAGGCCGCGGGTATCAAAGTAGGAGCTGTAGCATGAGTACTTCTCCATTGCAGGTACAGGTCGAGAAAGAGTTGCATCAATACTTTGATATTTTGAATGGTCAAAAGCCCTCGGCACTTCATGATCTGGTTATCGGTCAGGTGGAAGAGGCACTGTTCAGGGTTGTGCTTGAATACTGCGGTGGCAATCAAAGTAAAGCTGCTGCATACCTTGGCATCAATCGTGGCACGTTAAGAAAAAAGCTGGCACTTTATGACCTGGCGTGATGTTATCTGGCCATAACATCAGGCTGTCCGAGTTGTTACCTTTGTAGAGTGCTTCGTTTAAAATTTCTCTGATTTATACTACTTAAATTTTTTTAAATCACTTCACTACAAATCACAATTGCATACCACCATTTAATATAAGAGACGAAGCTATTAAAATTTCTCGTGCGTTACTCAGTGTTTCCGATAAAGCCGGCATAGTAGAACTGGCGCGAGCTTTATCTGAGGCCGGTGTTACTCTTCTGTCGACTGGTGGCACCGCAGCAGCAATTGCAGCAACTGGCATTGAGGTTACGGAGGTATCTGAAGTCACCCAATTTCCGGAGATGATGGATGGTCGTGTTAAAACACTACACCCGAAAATTCATGGTGCCATATTGGGGCGGCGTAATGTAGATGTCGATGTAATGGATGAGCACGATATTACTGGTATTGATCTGGTTGTGGTTAACCTGTATCCGTTTGTAGAGACTATTTCAAAGCCTGATTGCACATTAACCGATGCCATTGAAAACATCGACATTGGCGGCCCTGCTATGATCCGATCAGCAGCGAAAAACCATGCTGATGTCACTGTAGTTACTGACCCTGCCGATTATGAAAAGATCATTGCGTCAGTTGCTGCGTCTGGTGGTGTATCTGGTGAGGAGAGATACAAGCTTGCCTGCAAGGCTTTTACTCACACGGCAGCTTATGATGGGGCGGTGTCTCGTTACCTGTCATCTCAGAGCCCTGCTGCACAAGCCAATGACGAAGCCACTGGGTCGGAATTTGCATCAACCGTGCGGCTTAATCTCAATAAGATACAAGATTTGCGGTACGGAGAAAATCCTCACCAGGCAGCTGCATTTTATAGAAGGGAAAGCGCAGATTCTTCGGGTATTGCCAATGCAGAACAGTTGCAGGGCAAAGAGTTATCTTTTAATAATATTGGCGACTCTGATGCGGCACTAGAGTGTGTTTTTCAGTTTGATGAGCCTGCTTGTGTAATCGTAAAGCATGCAAATCCGTGTGGTGTTGCGATCGCGGCAAGTATATCTGAAGCGTATGAAAGAGCTTATATCACCGATCCTGTATCTGCGTTTGGCGGCATTATTGCCTTCAATCGCGAGCTTGATGCGGATACAGCACGGGCCATGGTAGACCGTCAATTTATTGAGGTGCTGCTTGCGCCGGCATTTCATCCTGACGCCATTAAGGTCCTCCAGGAAAAACCGAATGTACGGGTATTGCAGGTGCAAGCCAATCAGGACGTGTCGTCGACTGCAGTTTATCAATCTGTGGGTGGTGGTATGTTGGTTCAACAAAACGATAGTCGTATTGTTAGAGCTACAGACTTGAACATAGCCACCAAAATAGCACCGAGTGATTCACAAATACGCGATCTGTTGTTTGCCTGGACAGTCGTCAAATACGTTAAATCAAACGCCATTGTGTTTTGCAAAGATGGTGCGAGTATTGGTATCGGTGCCGGGCAAATGAGCCGTGTTTATTCGGCTAAAATTGCTGCGATAAAAGCGGTTGATGCCAGGCTTGAACTGGCGTCTACAGTAATGGCTTCAGATGCATTCTTTCCGTTCAGAGATACGGTTGATCAGGCAGCAGAATACGGCGTAAAAGCGATCATCCAGCCGGGTGGTTCTATGCGAGACCAGGAGTCTATAGATGCTGCAGATGAGCATGGCATAGCGATGGCGTTTACCGGAGTTCGTCACTTCAGGCATTAGACTGATGTGTGTTCTCTATAATTGTATAGAGTACATTGGCAACTGCCTGCGGATAATTGTTAATTATAGTGCTTCAAGTCCTCGAAGTTTTGAATGAGGGAATCTGTTGTCACTTCGAGTTTTGTCCAGGTGGTAAACGCGAGTGCTGCCTGTTCTACCAGCATGCCGCGGCCATCATGAATTTCTCTGCAACCCGCTTTTTTTGCCCAGTTTAGAAAAAGTGTGGGTTCAGATGCGTAGGCCAAATCATAGCAACAGGTGTCATTGGAGAGGAGCGATGTCTCCGGGATTGGCAGTTTGGCATTCAGGCTTGCGGAGGTGGCATTGATCAACACATCTGCTGATTGCAGATCAACTGAAATATCATCGGTACCGGTTACTCTAATACTAAAAATGTCATCAAATTCTTTGGCAAGCGCCTGAGCTTTTGAAACAGTGCGGTTTATGATTGTCAGGCGTGCCGGCTGCTGATTTATCAATGGTTGCAAGATTCCGCGTGTGGCACCACCGGCACCGATAATAACTATACTCGCCTCTTTCAGATTGAGCTTGAGATTGTGGGTAAGGTCCTGTAGCAGGCCTCCGCCGTCCGTGTTGTGGCCGATCAGTGATCCTGTGCTGGATTTATATAGCGTATTTACAGCCTTTGCGCGTTTTGCGCTTTCAGTCAGCTCGTTACACAGGGCAAATGCCTGCTCCTTAAATGGCATCGTGACGTTACAACCCTGGCCGCCATTTGCAAAAAAGCCTTGCGCGTCCTGCACAAAACCTGTCTCGGTTGAGAGAAGTTTGTCGTACGAGATATCCAGATTGTGTTGTCTTGCAAAATCAAGATGTATCGGCGGAGACAAGCTGTGCTCGATTGGATTGCCAAAGACGGCGAATTTTTGAGTCATGTTTTTTTCACGCTATGTTTAGCATGGTTTGTTGGCTACACTTAGATTATAAATCAAACACGCATCAGCTGACGGAGTGAATACTTGGCAACTCAAAGTACTAATGGAGGTGGTTTTCCCGCAACCCGACCGCGGCGTATGCGCAGTGATGATTTCAGTCGTCGGCTGATGCGAGAGACGGTTGTTACTAGCAATGATCTGATCTATCCGGTGTTCGTCATTGAAGGCAGTGGCGAAAGCCATCCGGTGCCGAGTATGCCTGGTGTCAGCAGGGTAACAATAGACTTGCTGCTACGTGACGCCGAGTCATTGGTGAAAAACAACATTCCCTGCATTACGATATTTCCGGTCACGCCGGATGATGTGAAAACTGAAAAGGCGGAGCAAGCCTATGATCCTGACGGTTTGGCTCAGCGTGCGATACGCGCTATAAAAAAGGAATTTCCTGAGCTGGGCGTGATGACTGATGTGGCGCTCGATCCTTTTACTATTCACGGACAAGACGGTCTTACCGATAAAAATGGTTATGTCGTTAACGATGAAACTGTCGAGGTGCTGGTAGCACAGGCTTTGTCGCATGCTCAGGCGGGTGCGGACATACTTGGACCGTCAGATATGATGGATGGCCGCGTCGGGGCAATACGGGACGCTCTGGAGAGCAATGGCTATATCAATACTAAAATACTTTCTTACGCCGCCAAGTACGCTTCTTCTTTTTATGGTCCGTTTCGCGATGCAGTAGGGGCGACTGCTACTCTTGGCGGTGGTAACAAATACAGCTATCAAATGGATCCTGCCAATACCGATGAAGCGTTGCGTGAAGTTGCTCTGGACTTGCAGGAAGGGGCTGACATGGTGATGGTCAAACCCGGCTTGCCGTATCTTGATGTGATCACCCGTGTGAAGCGTGAGTTTGGTGTTCCGGTTTGCGCTTATCAGGTGAGCGGTGAGTACGCCATGCTTAAAGCAGCATCTCAGAATGGCTGGCTTGATGAGCAACAGGTGGTGATGGAGAGCATAGTCAGCCTCAAGCGCGCCGGCAGTGATGCAATCATGACTTACTACGCTCGGGATATAGCAAAGTGGCTTAAGAGTGCCGAATGATATTTAGTCGTGTGAGTTTTAATCTCGAACACAACTGCGAGTAGCATTCTTGAAAACGCTGGTGATACGTGTTGTAACTGACCTGCACTTCTGGGTAGCTGTGATGCTCGGCCCGGTAGTCTGGATAGCATTGTGGTGGCTAACCGGCAAGCCTGTGCCGGACGGCATAGCGCTTAAGGTCTTACTGAGCAGTGTTATTCTTTACCCGATTATTGAAGAGCTTGCGTTTAGAGGTTTTATCCAGACCTGGTTGCTTGAAAAATCAATATTCAGAAATAAACCGTTTTTACAAATAAGCTATGCCAATCTGGTGACCAGCTTTTTGTTCGCCTCTTTTCATTTATTTAATCAATCACCCTTGTGGGCAGCTCTGATATTTGCACCCTCATTGGTTTTTGGCTATTTGCGTGAACGGTATGATGCGGTGATACCGTCGATTGTAATACATGCCTGGTACAACCTGGGTTTTCTGTTGCTGGTGGCCTGATTTGCTGTATTGCATAGCATAGGGTTTGTGGGTCTTATAGATCACGAGTCGATCAGTTGGTTTTGCTGGCAAAAGACACTCTGTCTGCCGCGAGCTTTAGCCCGTGTTGCACAGCAGTTATCAGGTTTTGATAGAACCGGCGTGCGTTCTTTCCAGATGTGAAACTCTCATACCGGGCCAATTCGTCGGTGCTGAGATTTCTGAAAAGATAGGCAGTTTCTACTTTGATATCGGGTAGCAACAGTCTTGTAGCAAGGTCTTTGTCGTTGCGGGTGAAGTCTGCAAGCATTTGTTCGCGATTTGCTTTACCGGGCTTTGCTGCTTTCTGTATGCAGCCGCTGTGCACAATGCCGGTGTATTCAATTTCTGTTCCCAGGGTTGCAACAAATTCAGCTGTGTATGTGTTGCGTACAACCTTTTCAATAAGTTGATCTCTTATAGGATCTTTATAAAGTGCTGTCTGCTGGAAAATTTTTATACTGCTGTGCTCTACAATTTGCTTTTCGGCAATGCG
The DNA here is from genome assembly GCA_964649465.1 of uncultured Granulosicoccaceae bacterium. Lineage (GTDB taxonomy): Bacteria > Pseudomonadota > Gammaproteobacteria > Granulosicoccales > Granulosicoccaceae. Next base: position 16,243 of record CAZYRP010000043.1, read on the forward strand.
TATTTTTTTTGCCAGTGGTGATTGATACCATTGGACTATTGGCTCGAGGTATGGTGGCACCAGGAATGTTGATTCAGGGAATGATGGGTCATCGGATTTTAGATCAGGGGATGTCGGGCTGAGCCGGTTAAATTCTGACTTGATATCGACAATAATAGAGTGTGCGCTAAAGCTGGGAAGATCTCTGCTGATCTGTTGAGATCCACAACGTGCGGCATTCGCATGACTTGATTCTTTGACCAGATCTTTTAGCGAGTACACTTGTGAAGTGACACCAGTTACCCTCAATAAGGTACTGATGTCGCTGTTTTGTGCAGTGGCTATGCTATTTCCCGCTATCAATAGCGTGCCGATTGTAACAGCGAAGGTCCGTGCAGTGATTTTTGGTAGAAATCTAATTGTAATCTGCCTCAAAAGTGGTTGCCAGCCAGCTGTTCGCAGTTCAATTGATTCAGCCGATTGTGCTGGTCTGTTACTGTTGTAGTCAGCCTGGATCGATACCTGATTTCAGTGCGACATAAAGAGCAAAACCATCAGCGGTTATCGGCAGTGGGAGTTAAATCTTGAGGTGTGTTGAGTAAAAGGTGTCAATTGTATCGAAGAAAATTCCAGTGGTGAATTGCGCCGATAATCGTTTTATGCCGATCAGACTGTTCGACCGCTAGCACCTTTCACTGTCAAAAAGTGATGCTCCCCGCTCATCAACAATCTGCTTTGCCTTGCTTACAGAGTGATCTATCGCCGCATCGGCACTACTGTGATTGTCGGCCCTGATAAATTCAGTTTTCTTTTCAATGCCGTCTACGTTCTTGCTAATGTAGCCGGCAGTTTTATATTGTCCTCCCTCAGCCAGAGGCGTTGCGACGATAGTAACGTCTTTATAGGTCACTGGATCTGCAGTAACTGTAGCGCCGGCTTTCTCTGAGCTGCCGCCTTTAAGTGACTGGAATAGTTTTTTAAACATTGTTGCGCAGCTCCGGTGAAAGTGTGATTGCTCAGGTTAACAAATAAGTAAGGTAATAATATATTTGCGATAGTAAATCTTGTATGCGGGACGGGGTCCTTTTTGAAACTCTCAGTAATGCCCGTACACTATTGTATCAAACAGTGTAGCCACATGAGTCGCCTGACTGAAGTGTTTCATTTTTTTGTAAAATCCTTACAAAGGTTGTAGTTGTGTTTTTTTGCGGGGTTACTGCAACACGCGTTGCAGCTCATTAACAGGGCCTTGCTTATCAAACTATGGCCATTTCCTGCGAGCTGACGCCTTGCTGCAGAACAAATGACAAACTCTCATATAACCACACTATTTGAAACTGTACACTTAGTCCATGAAAACAGTGATCTGATCATTCAGTTTGTCCCGTCCGGGTGATTGCGCAGGCAGCATAAACGAGGTGCTAAAAACCATGATGAAAAATAACACTATTTCCTGCCCTTCCTGCGGGGTGGCTATTGAAAACACCACAGCGCATACCCGTAGTATGTCCTGCCCGCACTGTGGCAACTGGGTGTACTTTGGCAGCAATGGCTGGGAGGTTGCCGGTCTGTTCGAGCACGCAATTGATGCCCCGTCGATGTTGCAGCTTGGAAAGAGTGGTGGTCTCTCAGGTCGGAAATTTGTCGTTCGCGGTCGTGTTCGTCTGAGTTACAGCGAAGGCTTCTGGGATGAATGGTGGCTTGAATTCGAAGATGGTGATCATCAGTGGCTGGAGGAAGATGACGGAGTTTATCGCTTGCATAGAAACATTGATGCAGCCCCTGCCGCTGACTCGGTAAAGGCGGCCACTGTCGGCGGAAACGTTACTATTGATGGTCAGAGCTGGTTTGTCTCCGAGCGGGTTGACGCCAATGTGGCAGGCGTAGAGGGCTCATTGCCTGTTGCTATTGTTCCGGGTGAAGGAGTGGTTTGTGTTGACGTGATGGGTAATGGCAGGAAAATGTCTATTGAATCCGGCGACAATGATATTCAGGTGTCACGCAGCAAGGTAGTTCGTGGTTCGAAGTTCGAGTGGGATTAATCGCTGCTGAATTTTCAGCGCATATTACTGAACGGCGGCATACCCTCGCCTGTCATCGAGTGACGCGGTAAACTAGGCTGATATGCAAATTTCTAAACGCCTTGTCGGAATGCACCCGGACAAAGTCCTTGGTGCCCTGCAAAATCATATTGATGCCGGACATGAGAAGTCGGCGCTTCAGGCTATTCCTGATCTGCAGTTACAGCATCCACAGTTTCATAATGAGTTGGAGCAGACAAAAGCGCGCTTGAGTGCCAGGCTGGTAGAAGGCATCAAAGTACTTGATCGTGATGCGGCAGAGGTTTTCCGCTGTGTGAATTGTGGCGGTGGTCTGTCACGCCAGCACCCGGAATCTACTCATATAATTTGCCAGTATTGTGGTTGTGATGCAGAGCACCCGGCACAGGATATTCATCTGGAAAGATGGAACAAGGCACTTGATCTTGAATCCAATTTCACTGTCGGTGATTTCTTTGAACTCGATGGACAGCGCTGGCAGGCCATTGGTGTGCAGCTCTTTAGTGGTAGAGTCCGTGAATACGATGAGGGTGAATGGGAGACAAACTTTTCCCGCTACACCAGCTGGTGGATGCTCAACGAGCGTCGCGAGCTGGCCTGGTTAGTTGATGACGGCAGCACTCGCTACTGGGCCGACAAATATATTCCGGAAAAACCAATGGTGCCGGAATCATCAGATAAAAAATATGAACATGGAAGCTGGAAGCTCGAATTTGCCGCAGGGGAGTTCAGCTATCAGCCCGTGTCCGGTGAAAAATTATCCACCGTTGAAAAATCCAGAAAAGTATCAATGCCGGTTCGACCAGGTGGCAGTAAGCATCAGTATTACACGAGTGTTGAAACCCGCCTTGACGCAAACGATAAGCCTAAAGAGATAGAGTTCACCCGCTCGCGAGTGATATCCAACGAAGATATGATGGCAGGGCTCGGTAAGAGCACTGACTCTTTTGAGCTTAAACGCTGGAAGCATTCCATTTTTGCGTTCATTGCGGCGCTGCCTTTTTTAATTGCTGTTGGCTTGTACTTAAATCAGGGTGGTGAGGAGGTTGTTCAGTCGGTTGAACTGAATTCACAGTCAGCCAATTCACAAATGCAATCGTTGAGGGTGGATAAAGCTGGAACAATGATCGAGATGGCTGCCCGAATAAGCAAGATACAAGTGAATACCTGGATTGGTGTTGAATTACTGCTGGAGGATGCCAACGGGGAAATAATTTATGATAAGTACCTTGAGTTTTGGCGCGAGAGTGGTTTTGACTCGGATGGCCGGTGGGAGGAGAGTCATAGTAGTATCTCATGGCATGTACGTGTTGATGAGCCTGGCACCTATCGGACACTGGTGTCAGTCGATCCGGCGTCCACTCAGACGGCTACTGGCTTTCGACTTAGAACTGAACCCAACCGTACGCCGTTGGCGCCGTTTATTATGGCCGGTATATTCAGCCTGTTTATGATGATGCTCTGTCGATCGAAACTGTCGTCAGCTTCTTCGGTTGCAGCGTCTATTGCAGTAAAGCTCAGACGTCGATTTGATCCGGACGGCAAGCCGAAAAAGCAACGTGAAGTATGGGAATCTGCGTCATGAAGCAATTGCACTATCCATTGCTAGCCTTACTGATTATGGCAATTATTGGCTTGCCGGCCTGGTATGCCGTCAGAGGCAGTGGTGCTGAAGCGGTGCCTGGTTCTGGGTCAAAAGAAGTCTTGCGCTCGAAAAATGGCCGAGTCTATGTTGGCGGTGGGCCGCGCGTTGGAAAGTAACTATCGTGTGTGAACAGCTGGACAGGAATCAATCAATATTTTAACGGTCATTAAAATATTAGCCTGAAATATTTTTGGCCTGAGTTTTTTGACCTCGGTTTTTTTGGAGAAATAAATTGAACAACAACAAATGCAGCCAGATAAAAGCCGGTGCGCTGGTCGCGATGATCGCTGCCAGTGACTTTGCTATGGCACAACAAGACACTCTTGCCGGCTTTACGGCAGAACTTATATCCACCATTGTCTATTCAATTGTAGGTATTGTTATGGGTGTTGTCGGGTTTAAAGTAGTCGACTGGCTGACACCCGGAAATCTTGCGGAAGAAGTAGCCAATAAAGAAAACCGTGCACTGGCAGTTCTGGCGGGCTCGATGATGCTGGGTGTTTGCATAATTATCGCCAGCGTATTAATAAGCTAGCTTGTTCAGTAGATCTTACTACTGACCCGTGTTTATTAGTTTTGTCGTTTTAATTGGCAGCAACCGGGTTTGACTACTGGCGATATTGCGAAAGCTGATGACACGGATGTTGCGCAACATCCCGGTGCTGAGCATGTAATAAGCGACAGTCAATTTGCGTTACTTGCAGGGTCGGTATTTATTATCGCGGCCTGCAGTCTGATCTACGAGCTGTTGATCAGCAGCTTATCTACCTATTTGCTTGGCTCCAGCGTTATTCACTATTCGCTGACGATCGGGTTGTTTTTGTTTTTTATGGGCGTCGGTGCATGGATGGCGCAGTCTGTTACCCGCCACCTGATACCGGCTTTCGTCAGCATAGAAATTGCGATTGGTGCAGTAGGTGGTGTGTCTGCGCTGTTGTTATTATTTGTTTACGCGAAAACCGAATTCTACTACCCGGCAATGATAGTTGTAGTCGGTGTCATTGGTATTCTGGTTGGAATGGAATTGCCGCTGTTAACCCGGATTCTTGAATCGCGATCCGGTTTGAGGCGTGGAATCAGTCAGGTGCTGACGTTCGATTATATCGGCGCGTTACTGGCATCGTTACTTTTTCCGTTTGTCTTGCTGCCGTACCTTGGTCACCTTTTAACAGCGTCCGTCGTGGGTTTGATCAACTTATTGGTAGCACTGATTGTTGCCTGGTCTTTTCGATCACAGTTGTCTGCCTGGCACGGCAGGCTGACAGGTGGAATTGTGTTTGCGCTTGCTTCGCTCCTGGCATGTGTAATTCTATTAAAGCCCGCTCAGGTGATGATTGACTCGGCTTTGTACGCAGACCCGGTGATAGATTCACAGCAGACAACTTATCAAAAAATTGTTCTGACGCAGCGCGGACAGGATCTGCGCCTCTATCTTGACGGCAATCTACAGTTCTCATCTATTGATGAATATCGCTACCATGAAGTGCTGGTGCACTTGCCTGTTGCTTTTAGTAAAAATTTGGAGCGAGCACTAATAATTGGCGGTGGTGATGGTCTGGCGGCTCGTGAATTGTTGAAGTATAAACAGATTGAGTCAATTGATGTTGTCGATCTCGATTCAGAAGTCACCCGGCTCGCCGCACAGCAACATATGCTGGTGGCGCTAAACGAGGGATCTCTTAAAGACGAACGGGTTACTGTACATAACGCGGATGCCTGGACCTGGCTTGCACAGACTGGTGATCTCTACGATGTGATTGTTATTGATTTGCCCGATCCGGAAAGTGAGGATGTAGCCAAGCTTTACAGCGTTGCTTTTTATCAGCGAGTTGCTCGCAGGCTCTCGGTCGGCGGAGTGGTTATTACTCAGGCAACGTCCCCGTGGTTTGCCCGGCGTGCGTTCTGGAGTATCGGTAATACCGTAGAGGAGGTGTTTGAAAATGTCAGACCCGCTACTGCTTACATACCGTCGTTTGGCTTATGGGGCTTTTTTATAGCAGCACAGCATAGTCTGGAGGAGCCTGCCAACCGTGTTTATAAGGGACGCTATATGAATGATCAGGCTTTGCAATACGTGTTGAAGCTGCCATCTGACTTACCAAGGTTGCAGGCTAAGGTCAATCGGAACTATTCCCTGCCGGTTATCGACTATTATCGCGAAGGGTGGGATGCACTTAATAACGCCAGTGATCCGGCCCACAATCCAGCAATTGATCCGGCCCATAATCAAGTGATGGAGTTCGTGTCGAATCCTGTTAGTGATAACGTTGGTGTAAAACAGTAGGTATGTGCACCGACGTTTTTAGCTCACTAAAGATAAATGTTGAGCTGCCAGCAGTATTTCCAAGCCCTTTCGATGTTCGTGTCCATCCGGTAGCGCAACAGGCAGCGCTATCGTTACAACAGCGTTTAAAAGAATTAAGCACCAGGGATGCCCGGATCCGGCAGCAATTTGAACATTCAAATGGTGGAAAAATGTTCGGTGTTCTGGTGGTTAAAAACCCTGCAGGTATGATCGGCTACCTGTCTGCTTTTTCCGGCATGCTGAGTAATTGTTGGCATTATGACGGCTTTGTACCACAGGTGTTCGACCAGTCCGACCGGGATGCAATATTGCTGGAAGGCGAGCGGCGGGTTGCCGATTCGACCGGAAAAATACAAGAGCAGGAAGCTGATATTGCTTATGTGGAAGTTTTAAAAAAAGTAGAGATGCACCATTTAGCGTCTGCACAACAACTCGATGCCTTGAAAGATACGCTTGCGCAAAGAAAAGAGCAGCGCCGTATACTTCGCCAGAATCTTTCCATCAGTGAAGCAGAGCTGGATGAGCTTGGGCGACAGAGTCAGAGTGATAAACTTGAATTAAAAAATCTTAAGCGCAGGTTGCAATCTGATGGCGAAGGTCCAATTGCAAAGCTTGTACACCTTCAAGCTAATATAGATGAGCTTAAAAAGCGAAGGAAAAAGCTCTCGGCAAAGCTCCAGGCTGATCTTTTTAATAGCTATAAAATCGTCAGCAACGACGGCCAGTCATGTCTTTTGAGTGAATTGTTTAAAACAGGTTTGCCGCCCTCGGGGGCAGGCGATTGTGCTGCAGCCAAGTTGGTGAACTATGCGAATGTCTTTGGCTTTACGCCATTGGCACTTGCTGAGTTTTGGTGGGGTGCCGCTCCCGCAGGTGGCTTGCGCGAGCACGGCAGGTTTTATCCATCATGTCGGAGCCGATGTCGGGTTTTGTTGCCATTTATGTTGCAGGGTCAGGCAGTGTCGGTACCGCAACATGAAAGAGCAGTAAAGTTTTCAAATGACTACCCGCACACAATATATGAAGATCGCGATATTGTCGTAGTGGATAAACCGGCGGGTCTTTTATCGGTACCGGGTAAGGTACTGATCGATTCAGTAGAGACCAGGTTGAAAGCAAGGTACCCGGAGGTCACCGGTGTGATGTTGCTGCACAGGCTGGATCAGGCAACCTCGGGTGTGATGATCGCGGCTAAAAATCCCCGTGCCTATAAATCATTGCAGCATCAATTTCAGGATCGTGTGATTAAGAAGCACTATGTGGCGGTACTGGATGGTGTGATAGAACAGGAAGAAGGAACGATTGATCTGCCATTAAGGGTTGATCTCTACGATCGTCCACGACAGGTTGTCTGTTATGAGACAGGTAAGTCGGCACTGACCAGATACCATGTGGTTGAACGCAAGAACCATACTACGCGTATCAGCTTTTATCCGCACACAGGCAGAACTCATCAGTTACGGGTACATGCAGCACATTGTGAAGGATTGAACTGCCCGATACTGGGTGATGAATTGTACGGTCGCCCGCAGGATCGGTTACATTTACATGCAGCTGAACTTACGTTTGAGCATCCGATTACGAAACAGAGGATGTCTTTTACCTCTGAAGTTACTTTTTAACTAATACATAATGTCTGCGCTAAGCGAAAAATCTCCTGTACAGTTTAATGAACCGCTGCCTGCCGAAGCGGATGTAGTTGTTATTGGAGGTGGCGTGATCGGCGTTTGTACAGCCTACTACCTTGCACGCCTTGGTCAAAAAGTTTTGCTATGCGAAAAAGGCGTAGTAGCCGGTGAACAGTCCTCCAGAAACTGGGGTTGGGTGAGGCAGCACGCAAGAGATGAGGCAGAGCTTCCGATTATGATGGAGTCGACTCGACTGTGGGCGGGATTGGCAGAAGAGATCGGTGAAGATGTAGGCTACCGCCAACACGGTGTATTGTACCTTGCCAGTAGCATGCAGAAACTGGCGCGGCGGGAGTCCTGGATTGATCTGGCAAAGCAATATCAACTGAACAGCACGTTACTGGGTCCGGCAGAAGTTGCCAGATTAACCGGCACACCTGAGGGTCAGTGGTGCGGAGGTGTTTATACTGCCAGTGACGGTCGTGCGGAGCCCTGGATTGCAGTACCTGCGATAGCAAGAGCTGCAATAAGACTAGGCGTTAGTATTAAGGAACACTGTGCGGTCAGAAGTGTTGAACAGAAAAACCAGCAGGTAAGTGGTGTAGTGACCGAACATGGTCTGGTTAAATGTAGTCGGGCAGTTCTTGCCTGTGGTGCGTGGTCATCCCTCTTTGCCGGTAATATGGGTGTCTATCTGCCGCAATTGTGCGTGCGTTCAACAGTGGTGAAGACCACTGCGGTGAAAGACTTTTTTAGTGGTAATGCGGCAGATGAAAATCTCGCCTTCAGGCGTCGACAGGATAATAGTTACTCACTGGCGCTGACGGATCGAATTGAGCATCTGATTGGTCCGAATACATTCAGATTTTTTAAACCGTTTGCACCTGCAATGAAGCTTGACTGGAATCAATATCGCTTAGGGCTGAAGATGCCTGGCGGTTTTCCTGATGCGTGGCGAACCGCAAGAAGTTGGACGGATGATGAGGTGTCACCGTTTGAAAAACAACGGGTTCTCAACCCTGAGCCTAACTACAAGGCAGCGATGCGGATTCTGGATCTCGCGCGGCGTAAGTTGCCTGCTCTGAAAAATGCAGGTATCGAGCATAGCTGGGCTGGAATGATTGATTCAATGCCGGACATTGTACCGGTGATCGATAATAATAGTTCTGCCGACTTATCGGTTCCTGCAGGATTGACTATCGCTACAGGTTTTAGCGGACACGGCTTTGGTATCGGCCCGGCTGCCGGAAAACTGGTTGCAGACCTCGTTTGTAACCGGCCAGTGCCCTATGATCTGGACCGATTTCGTTTAAAGCGTTTTACAGATGGCTCTGCCATTAAATTAGGTCCTGTGTTTTAGGACCCGATTCTGTAGATGTTGGGTATGATGAAGGCACAGGATTAAGATTACCGGCAAACCCGGAGCGACAGACTAATGGCAAACGGATATATAATCGCACAGATAAACGTTACTGATCCGGAACGTTATGCTGACTATGTTAAGCAGGTTCAGGCTACCATTGACATTTATGGAGGAGAGTTTCTGGTTCGTGGAGGCAAGTCCGAGAGCCATGAGGGAACGCCTCCGGGTGATCGCAATGTGGTGATTCGTTTTCCGTCTTACCAGTCGGCTCAGGACTGGTACCACTCTGTCGAATACGCACCAGTCAAAAAAATGCGTATGGCAGCGTCTACCAGTGTGCAGACTATTGTCGAGGGGGTATAGACCAGGTGTGCGGATCCAGCCGGCAGATTAACCAGCTGGCAAATTAAGAACGCATCAAACCCGGTTCTATTAATTCCGGCAACTTAGCTATCGACTCCGCGTACCGCCCAGTCTTGATATGGCGAGAGAGCTTCAGAACATTTTTCAAGGGTTAAAACTTTAATCTGATTGGAGTCGCTACGCCCGGTGCGGGTAGCTTCGGCCAGTGTAAAGCACAGGTCCGGTGCATTTGCAGGGGTAATCGTTCCATCACCTGAAAAATTAAAACTCTGCTTTTCGCTTCCGTCGCAATCGGCAAGCGCAAGTGAAGCGCCACTCTCTGTGGAATCTGAAGTTACGCAAACATCAAAATTCTTCATATATAGCGTGTTGTCTTCGAACATCTCGGTATCGAATGTTTGATCGTATCCAAGTGCACCAAGATTGCTGTAGCAAGTGTGCCCCTGCAGGCCATCATCGGGATTCGCTTTCTCGCCTTTACCCTTGGCAATATCAACGCAATACCCAACTTGTATATTATCAAGTATGTCCTTTAAATAGATTTCAACATCGTCTGCGTGCGCAGCGCCAGCTAACGTAACAGTAAATGACATGGTGAGAAGAATGGCGTGTTTGCTAATCATTGGATTTCCTGTTTTATTTATCAACCTGTAGTGTACAAAATTCGAAGACAAATGTTGCTGTCGCAGGTAAAAAGTAATAAAAAATAGCTGCGCCCGACCTATTGTGCCGTGGCTGCCTTGCTGGTGTCGCTGATGCTCCGCGTTACCACGAGGCTGATTGCGCAAATTGCCAGCGAACTGAGTGCTGCCAGAACTCCTTTGCCTGGATTAAATCAGTTAAGAGCTTTGACCGCGACGCGACAAAGCCAGTGCTGTCAAAATGATTGCCAGTGCTATATAGGCATTGGCAGATAATCTCTCGCTTAACAATAAAGCGCCGAAAAGTACGCCGAATAATGGCACCATAAAATTGATCTGGCTGAGAAAAGTCGCACCACATCGCTCGATTATTATCAATATTAGCAGCGTTGCTAAAGCTGTCGACCCAACCGCCAGCATCACCAGCGCCCCGATAGATCCCATGTCTACTGAAAGGCCCCATGGGTGATCTATCATCAGGCTTGCCGGCACCATAAGAACAGACGCCGCGACCATCAATGCTGCAACCATTGAGTATTTTGGCAGTGCAGTTAGTTTTCGGGTGATAATGGCGTTTAGTGCATAGCTAATTGCGGCTACGAGTATTGCCAATTGCCGCAGTACTTCATCGCCCAGTGATGTGAAACTACTTTTTCCCATCAAAACTACAATGCCTGCAAAACCAAGTAGCACGCCTGCCATTTTCCAACGATTTATCCGCTCATCATTAGTAAGTATCTGGGCAAGCAAGATAGTGGAAAGCGGCATGACTGCCATAAAAATTGCCGAAAGGCCGGCGTCTACCTTTACCTGCCCCCAGCTAACCAGTGCAAACGGCAGGGCGTTGCCGAATAGCCCTGACAGAAATACATAAATCCACACTTTCCCAGCTGGTGGTAGCTTCTGGCCTGCAGCTAACATGATTGGATACATAATCAACAGTGCGATAAATAGTCTTGATGCAGCGACTGTCAGCGGTGGAACTTCGCGAACGCTTATATTGGTAAAAATAAAGCTAAGTCCGAAAATTGCCGCCAGCGTGGTTAGCAGCAGGTAGTCTTTAACTGTGGGGGATTTGTTTTTCAATACACGCTTCAGTGTTGCCGATAAAGTAAATTGCTTAATCGGGTGTTGTCACAAATTGATTTGTGCGGATTGACCGGATAGTAGCGAGGCTCAGCCGTTAAGGTGAGACCAGCCACGGTAGGCTGCAATGTGGTCGGCAATATTATGTACCCTGATAATATCAACTCCCTGCTGGCAAAGTTGCATTGAAGCACCGATAGTAGTCAGATCACGCTCTTGGATGTCATTAGTAGAGAATGTCTTCATGTATGATTTTCGTGAATGACCAATTAACAGTCGCAAGCCGTATTGTCGGAACTGCTTTACGGATTGCAGCAGCTTTAGCGATTGCAGCGGGTCCTTGCCAAACCCGACACCCGGATCAAATATAATGTTGTCCGTTGCTATGCCGGATTTGCTCCATTTAGACAACTGCAGCTCAAGCCAGTCACATACTTCCTGTACCGGTTCACCCTGCACCAGTTGCGTGGGGTCAGCTGGTACACTGACACTGTGCATTGCAATCCATTGGCAATTATTTTCGGCCGCGAGTTCTATCATCGCAGGGTCAGTCAGGCCCGATACATCGTTAATAAAGTCAACACCATGCTCAATAGCTTTTGCTGCAGTTGCCGGATGTCTGGTGTCCACACTTATTTGTGGTCGGATAAAATTTCCGCGCTGCGATTGAGCAATGTTTTCAATAAACGGCCCAATCCGTTGCCACTCGGTAGGCGGGTCAATATGAGTGGCGTGTGGGCGGGTAGACTCGCCACCTATATCAAGTATTGTGGCACCCTGTGCTTCCATTGAGGCAGCGCTTTGTAGCAGTTGTTTTGGATCAGAACTCTCGCTGTAGTTAAGGCCACCGTCTGAAAAAGAATCCGGCGTGGCATTCAGGATGCCCATCCACAACGGAATATGGTGCGGCAACTCATTTGACCATTGCAGCAGAGTTTTGTCGCCGCGACCCGGTATTTTAAGAGACGGTGCAAGTGCGATCATCGGCGTTAAAACGAAATGCCGGCAGTGCATATCTTTATGCGGAATGGTGAGGGAGTCTGTGCTTATCACCTGGTCGTGCCATATCAAAATATCAATATCAATCGGGCGGGGAGACCAGCGCTCCTTGTTAGCTCTTTTAAGCTGTGACTGAATAGCGTGTATTTTTTCCAGTACCTGCTCGCATTTGAGATCGGTAGATACTTCAATTGCCATATTGAGGTAGGGCTTGTTCCACTCCCACGGTGCATCGTGAGGCAGCAGTGCCGGTGTCTCTATTACCGGTGAGCAGCGATTGCATGCTATGCCCTCCTGAGTAAGATGGTGTATAGCGTCGTTCAGATTCTGTTTGCGGTCACCGAGGTTTGCGCCGAGTCCAAGATAGATTGCCATGTTAAAGATTCTTGTTAGAGGACTGTCCCCCGGAAGCTCCTGGCAGTGCGATCAATCGCTGCTGTGCGCAACAGGGTGTGCAGCCGGAAATAATAGGCGACACATAGATAGGTTACCATTGTTGATCTGAGATCTGCGAACAAACGGGCTTCTGTGTGAAAAGCGAACTTAACCGGCAATGGATACTAGCTAAAAGGCCTGAGGGCTTGTTTAGTGAAGATAACTTCACCTATCAGGAAGCTATTATCCGGCCGCTGCAAAATGAACAGTTTATGGTTGAGGTGTTTTATTTGTCCCTCGATCCAACCCAGCGTTTATGGGCGCAGATGGACACCTACCTGCCGGCTGTTGAGGTGGGGGATGTAATGCGTGGCCTTGGCATGGGAGTGGTGGTAAAGAGTCGCAATCCGGCATTTCAGGAGGGTGATATCGTACAGGGTATGACGGGATGGCAGAGCCATGTCATCACCGATGGTCGCGACTACTCGCAGGTACCTGCAAATAGTGGTTTACCACTTGCGGCTTATATGGGGCCGTTGGGTATGACAGGAATTACCGCCTACTTCGGACTGCTCGATATTGGCAAGCCGGAAAAAGGCGAAACACTTTTGGTTACAGCGGCGGCTGGTGCGGTGGGATCGGTGGCTTGCCAGATAGGTAAAATTAAAGGCATGAATGTTGTCGGGCTGGCAGGGTCCGACGAAAAGTGCCAATGGCTGACTCGCGAGCTGGGCATAGATGCAGCGATCAATTATCGTGATACCAACGTCTGGGAGCAATTGCAAAAGGCATGTCCGGACGGGGTAGATATCGTTTTTGAAAACGTTGGCGGCAAAGTATTCGATATGGCGCTCGGGCTGATTAATGTTGGTGCACGCATAGCGTTATGTGGCTATATTTCGGGCTACGCGTCATCGCAAAGTGCTGGCTGCCACAACTTACCTGTATTGATCTCCAAGCGGGCAACTATTGAAGGCTTTCTGGTACTCGATTACGTTCATAAAAGCCGCGAGGCTCTGTCAGACCTTGGCAAGTGGATGATGGACGGACGGTTGAAATACCGTATGGATATTGAAACAGGTTTTAAGGAGCTGCCGACTGCAATAAATAAGCTGTTCAGCGGCGAAAATAATGGCAAACTCCTTATGCAAATTAATACACCGCCCGAATAGAACACCTGAATGGTGTGTGCGCAGTGTCTTGTGCGGTGTCTGAGGCAGTAGTTAGTGCAGTAACTGCTATGAAGCCAGAAGGTGGTTTGTTAGCTCAACGGCCTGTCATCACGGGCCAGGATTGCCTGGAGCGAAACATGTCTGTTGCGTCTTGCCTGTCTTGATTGGGCTTGTCCAAAAAACAGGAGTCGATCGATTCCCGGTTTTGCATCTTAATTATTTGTTCACTTCAAAATACTTTTATGGAAACCGAGAGAATCAGGCTGGTGCCTCCGTCTATGGATCTTGTGGCGGACTGTCAATGTGCAATCAGGGAAACTGAGTATGAGCTGAGTGAGTACCTGACTTGGGTGCAGGCTTCGCTGCAGGAGCCTGAAAAAAACATGTTAATTGCTATAGAAAATCACCAGGCGTTCTGTAAAGAAGTGCGGTTCTATATTATCCAGGCTGAAAGTACAAAGCTTATTGGCGCTATTGCATTGCTCATCAGGGATCTTAATGTGCCATTTTTTGAATTAGGTTACTGGATTAGAAAGACCGAAACAGGTAACGGCTATGCGCTTGAGGCGGTTGGAATACTGGAGAGTTATGCATTCAGTGAGCTTAAAGCCAGACGACTTGAGATAAGAATGGCGAAAAGTAACTCTAAAAGCCGCGCGGTTGCTGAGCGTAGCGGGTATAAATTTGAGGCTGAATTGGCCAATGAAAGACGCCTTCCGTCAGGTGAGTTAACAAATACTTTGGTGTATGCGAAAACGGTTTCTAAACAATAATTTGCCGTGAAACTGTGAAACATAAAATGAATCCGCAGGACATTGGCAGTGCTTATGATCAGATCACCTGTCTTTGGGAGTCCGATGATTTCGACATAAGCAATGGGGTGGCGCAACATGAACGTGCAATTGCATTTGCGAAAAACAGAGGCAAGGCGCTTGATGTTGGTTGTGGCTGTACAGGTCGTTTTATAGATCTGCTTCGCGATAACGGATTCAGTCCGGAGGGAGTGGATGTTTCTCAGCAAATGATAAAGTTAGCCCGCAAAAAGCATCCTGAAATTTTGTTTCATCATCAGGATATATGTGAGTGGAGTGTTCCGGGAAAATACGACTTTATTACCGCCTGGGATAGCATTTGGCATGTTCCACTTGATAAGCAAGCGAGCGTTCTGGCCAAATTAATTGCCAGGCTTAATGTGGGTGGGGTGCTCATTTTTTCCTGCGGTGGTACTGACGGTCCCAACGAATATATGGATGATGCTATGGGTGTGGATATGTGCTACTCATCACCGGGTGTAGGCGAAATTTTAAAGTTATGTTTGAGATCAGACAGTGTTTGCAGACATGTTGAGTACGATCAATACCCGGAGTTGCATACCTGGTTTATTGTTGAGAAGGTGGCCTAGTGGGTCGTCCCCAAAGTTCGCAAACACTTTTCTTCGCAGCTGCCGCCATGG
>CAZYRP010000044.1:0-31306 GCA_964649465.1 uncultured Granulosicoccaceae bacterium
AAGCGCTAAATATGTTGTTCATGGGTGTAAAGTTAAGGACAATATCGGGTTTATTACTTCTTGTATTTTTATAGAGACTGACTAACATCCTAAGAGAATCGAATGGATTAACTGATGCCTGCTCCATTTTCAAATCATACCAATCGCATCCTAATGCTGCCAATCGATCTGAGTAATCATCCATAGGCGCCAGCACTTTAACTGAGTATCCCGACTCAATAAACGCAAGAATTGTGTTACGTCGAAAATTAAACAGATACCAGCTAGTGTTCGCTGTGAATAGAATAGTACCAGACATTAAGCGCACCAGTCCGAATATGAAACCTGCATATTAGGCTCTGTGCAAATTACTTCTAATGCCTCTATCAAATTTTCGGAAAATATATTCAACTCACATTCCAGATCAATATCAACTCGTATCACAAATAGACATCTGGATTTTGAGTATATTTTTCAATCTCAAGCTTCAATTTATTTTGAAGCCAAACTAATTCTTCCGAATCAGGCTGAGGAATGTCAGACCGTTTCATGCCAGTTCCGTAAAATACTTTCTTCAAACCAAAGGCCTTTGCCACGTTCACCAAACCGTAGAACCGATACCTCCTTAATAAATTTCCAATAAATGTACCTAATGAAGCAACCCATAGGTATCTGGGCAACCCGATATTGTTACTGCGAGTGGACACACCTGATGAAACCTCTAAATACTTAAGTCCAATCGCTGAACACAATTGCTCAGCGAATATTGCAGGTTCGTTTTTTAAATCTTCCTGGAACATAATGGTTATTTGTTCTTTGGAATGAAGCATTCTCCAAACATTAATATGTTTGGAGTATCGACTTGCATCAATTATCTCCGGATACTTTTCACACGCTTCTACTAATTTGGATCGTGTATATCCCTTTCTTTTTAAATGCAGATAATGAGACCACGCCCGTTTTACCGGATCCCTGAGAACAATTATCAACCTAACGGCATCAATATCATTCGCAATTCTTTTACACGCTAATTCAGAGTGAAAATAACTTGGAGAAACATCTACTACAGGCACAGTAGGATCTACATCTATTTCATAATGTGACTTATACCAGTCTGCCCCACGCGAGTAGTTTTTATCAAAGTAGAATGTCTCCTTAACACCAACCGCCAGACTCACTCCACCTCTTTCCTGCAGGTAGTCATAGATCCAGCTTGTCCCGGTTTTCATTGGCCCAACTACTATACACCCCGGCAACCTTATATCGTTGTTATTAACTTTCATACGTTTTGATATGGACATTCATATTTGAATGTTTCAATTTCCCATTGAAATATTCTACTAACCATTTCAATCGTCTCATCAGTATGATGCGCCCCGTAACCTTTTCCACCGGAACCTACTTTCGCATGTCCGATTGAATCAATCCCAGTACACGCAAGCTTACTGCACAACTCAGAAAAATCAGTATTCAAACTTTCAAACCTACAAACATAATCTGAAACCAGTTTTCCGTCGATCGAAACTATATCCTTGTTTTGAATTGCCCCCTTGTGAACCAGGCCTGTACTATTTGTTTTTCCCTCAATGTCTTTAAGGTACTCTGTAAAGGTAGCCGATACGCTTCTGTTACTTGTCCGTACTCTCCAAAGGTAATCAGAAACCACTTGCTCATAAGGATTTCGACAAATAGAGAACTTTAAATATTCATCCCACACATCACCACAATACTGCCTAACCGCACTAGCTGTCGGGTGAGCCGGATTTGACCCAAAACTGCCATAGTATCGAGATTTAATTCCAATATTCAGGGACTCTGAAATATTTTTTCCTGTCGCAAACCCAGCCACCGTGCCAATGACACCTAATGGATGACACAAATCCAACTTCGCCCTGCGGTTTAGTTGTAGGCCTGCATCCCTGGCCTCATTCCAACTACCAATCATTATATCGTTGCTGCCAAGTGATGCAGCGAGCGCTACTTTTACAGAGCTGCCAGCACATTTTCGAGAATGTAGGAAAATGAATTTGTGAGCGTGACTAATAATCATGTTTTATTGAATATCGGGTTTTCCAAACTAGCTATTTCGCGCACCAGAAAAGCACCGTATTCGCGGAATAGTTTCCTGCATCAACAAGGCGTTGATCAACGCCGTACTCTACAGTCTTTTTTTCCAATCGTCGTTAGCACACTAGACATATCTATACTTGATCTACCAACATTAAGTCGGAGTAAATAAACAGTATTGAGCCCTTGGTCAAGTAAACGGTTTGACAATGATTCTTAGCAGTATAAATCTACGATTTAGAAATCAGGTAGAGCAGTACAAATTAATATTGCCGTACTCCATGCTTAAATGGGTACTCCTCCCATAACTTTACCATATAGATTTTTTTTGAGTTGCAGCCACCCACTACTCACTTACTAAAAGGTGGAGCACAACCATTATTGGATTAAGACCGGTAAGCTTGCAGATGCTAGTTGCAGCAATAACATCAACGAAAACCAGTTTATGCTAACGAATTAGCTTTACGACTGCTTTCTTGTGTCGCCCAATTCACAACGTCCTTCTCTTCGACCCACGCCCAACGCGATACACCTGCTAACAAACCCATACCAAGGTAAAAAACCCGCTGCTTTGAGATATCACCACTGAACATCGAACCAACAAGACCAACATAAAACAACAACTGCATCACTGTTATTGCCCAATATCCGACAGTACCTCCATTTCCTACATACCTTCTTACCCTTATAAGCGAATAGATACAAAGTGCAAGGATTCCTGCGTACATTGCTAACCCTAACAAGCCTAGTTCCCCGGCAACTTCTACCGGGTAGTTGTGAGGGTATTGTTTACGATCCACGCCAGAAAGATAATTGCTGAAACTACCCACCCCCTGGCCCAGTAGAGGGCTGGAAGCGAATTGGTTTACACCAACTTCTAAAAAATACAATCGACTTTCATTGGAACGGGTTGAGGATTCATCACCCTGAATTCTCGCGAGCCCCGCCTCCGAGGCATAATTTATCACAGCAAAGTACCCTACAAAGGTAACTAGAGCCGCTATACTTAATGTTCTTAATATTTCCTTTCCTCTAAGAAATGTAAGCGCCATCGCAACCAACAAACCCAACACTGGCCCTCTTGATCCCGAGGCAATCAGCAACACGACGACGCAATAAAACATCGAAAACGCTACGATTAACCTAACTACAAATGTTCCAGTAAATGCCAGATATAGCATTACAACAGTCATCGTAGCGGCACTGTAGCCAAGCCCCAGTGGTCCGAAAAATCGAGACTGAAGCCTAATGCTATTTTCACCAGCTCCTACCAAAACTACAAACGCCGCCAGTATTACCAGAGTACAGAACGCATATACACCGACTATTTTCAGAGTGTACTCAAGTCTTGCGGGTGACGAGCCAAACACACGGGCAGAAATGGCGCAGGGCACTCCGATTAATGCCAGCTCGGTCATTTTTGCGTAACCATAATTCGGTGACGCCGTATATGACAAAGTTATAAATGCCCAAATCACAAGAACCAAAAAAATAATTTCAATCTTACTCAGAGGGAAGACGCTCTGTCCTCGCTCTTTGAGACTGTAGAAAAAGAGAGCAGCAATAACAATTACCAGTATCAGGACGGCCGCACCAATAGGAAGACCTAGCTGACTTATAGCCATCGCATAAATCGGTTTACTAAATAACTGCGAACCAATAGCAAGCTCGGGCCACTTTGGCAAAGCGGCCAATGTAATTAGGAGATAGAGAATGGATAATGAAAAAACGAGTCCCATAACTCACCTGTAGTTATAAATTAATTATAAAGTCCCGCCAAATAATACCGAGACTGCGTTACCAATTTCGATGCAGTCATACTTTTATTTAGTGCCATAGGTAGAAGGCGCTAAAATACCACTCTATTTTGTTATTCTGGAGCTAACCCCACAAAGCCTCGACTTTTGGGTGCAAACCTAACTCCGCCAGGCTTGTTTTAATTTCAGTCACATATACCGGGTTAGATACCAGTACAGTTTCCGGTTTCACATCAAGTACGATTTCCGGCATGCCAATTGTGGCGTCAACTCCAGGTACCCCAAAACCATTCTTCCTGGGGTTAACGTCCACTACAGTGTCTATCAGCCCATCTGCTGAAACAAGGTTCATATAAGTCATCCCTTTAGAGCCTGCTCCCCACAGCACTACAGGGCCATCTTTTTTATAACTCTCAAGCTCAACGCGCGCCTGGTCTATTCGATTACGCGCTTTATTGCCAAACGCAATAGCTTTCTTAACCATCTGTTCTACCTTTTTCTCATCTGGCAACTCTACAGACGGCGTACACGGGAGGCTGTCCAGGGACAGGAACTGCCGGTCATAGATAGCGGCGATGTACTTATCTGACAATCCAGCTTTACCGGCAGCATAGATCAATGAGAGTGGAGTAAAATATGAGCAATGCTCGTAGATTAAATCCCATAGTGCACAACTATCGAGCATAAGCTCCCCATTGGGCACCTCGCTGTAGACTACTCCATAATCAGAACTTTTCACGCTGGCGGCAAGTTGCGTTAACAAACTAACCGGGTCAGTCAAATGCTCCAATACGTGTTGACTGAGTGCCAGATCGGCCTGCGTTTCACCATTATCTGGTAAAAAGCCCTGCGTTAACTGTACAGCGGAATGGTTTGGCGCTTCAAGCCGTTCCGAATCATAACTGGGGTCATAACCATGCGCCGCGGCAACACCAGCTTCGCATAGCAAAGATAAGAAATGTCCCGGACCTGAGCCTGCTTCAACCGCCGTCGATCCATGCAGTTTATGATCTTCCACCAATCGGCTGGCCAGACCATTCGCAAACTCTCGAAAATGCGGGGAATAATGCAATGAGTTTTCATACGATTCATCATAGCCAATCTTCGCGACGTCAAAAGCCAGATTAAACATATGCGAACAACTATTGCATATCACTAAATCTATCTCACCTCGTCGAACATCTGTCGCATTATCCGGGGCCACCTGTGCGTTTATCGCAACTGGTAGCTGACCGAGTGACAAAACCGAAGTGAATGAAACGCCCTGACATACAGGGCATTTTGAAAGATTCATCTGTTTGTTTCCCTACAGCGCCACTAGCGGCGCATCAACACCAAGCTTCTTTAGGTCAGCTCCAATCTCATCTATGTAAATCGGATTCATTGCGACCACCAGATTCGGATCAACTTCTTTCAGCTCATCCGGAGCGATAATCGCATGATTTGAGCCAACCATATATTTACCCCATTTGTGGGGGTTTATGTCGACTGCTGCAGCTAATTCTTCACCCACGCCGAGGTTATTTATAAACGATACACCCTTCGAACCACTACCCCAGATTACTGCCTTGCCGCCAGTCTCTTTCAGTTCGGCTAATCTGTCGCGCCATTGCTCCGCAAGTTTCCTGTAGCCGTTTCGAAAGTTCTCAACACCAGCTCTTAACTGGCTTAAATCATTTTCCTCTGGAAGTATGTCGCCAGCGGCTGGTACGGTCGAAGGCTTTGCAGCTATCAGCAGGTACTGATCATCATACTCTTTAGATAGCTCCAGCACTTCAAATCCGGTTTTACGAAACAGCCTTGCTAGTGAGCCCAGGCTAAAGTAAGAACAGTGCTCATAGTAAATGTCCCAAAAAGCAATTTCCTTCAACACTCGCTCAACGGCTGGAAGCTCGAAAAGAACCACGGTGTCTGGCCGGTCGCCAATAGCACGCCGTATTGTCGACATGAAATTTGCAACATCTGGAATATGCTCAAGTGTATGACGGCAAATCACTACATCAGCATCGATGTGTGAATAACGTTCGTCGTAGAAATCTGCTATCCACTCAATATTGGCTGCTGCCGGATCAGTAATTCGCTCCGGATGTACACCAGGGTCTATACCAATACAACTGCCGGCCCCTGCTCTCGCCATTTCAATCAGGAATTCGCCCTTCCCGCAGCCAATTTCTAACACAGTGCGGTCTTTCAGGTTATAGTCGACCACCCAACGCTCGGCCAATTCTTTAGCGAACTCCATAAACAAAGGAGAAAATCCTTGTGTCTCCTCGTATCGCTGTGAATACTCAGCACTACCTTCCTTAAACGAGGAGTTCGTTACAAAACCACAGCTATCACAGAAAGCGATATCCAGCGTACCACGAGGAAAGTTGGTCGCACTCGCCGCATCTTCCATAAGTAAACAACTGTTTTGCGGTACAGACTCTTCTCCAAAAAACACACTGAGCGCTTTCTCACCGCAAGCCGGACAAGGCTTATCTATCTTTCTATCTGTTACAAACCCAACCATTACACTAGCTCCGGTGTCGGCACAGGAATTAAAAATCGACCGCCCGCGCTGGCGTATTTTTTCTGTTGTTCCATGATCTCCTCAGCAAAATTCCAGGCCAGAATAAGCAAAACATCAGGTGGATCAGTCTCAAGAATTTCCGGATCACGAATAAGCTGATGGGTACCCGGCATATAACGCCCTTGCTTGTAAGTGTTTCGATCAACTACATACGGTACAAGCTCATTAGTAATACCCATCACATTCAGCATGGTTGCACCCTTGGCAGCCGCACCATAGGCCGCAATAGTTTTCCCTTCAGCGCGCAAGTCATGGATAATTGTCATTAAACTGTTACGTAAAGATTCAACCTGTTGTCCAAAGTTAGCATAGTGACTCTTTTTATCCAGGCCCGCTTTACGTTCAGCTTCAAGTGTTTTTAACAGTCTCTCGGTTGGCTGTTCTTTCTTACCGATCCACCACCGATTGGTGCCACCATGCAAATTTTCAAAGAAATCTACATCATTCAGGAACAACCCGTGACGCATTACAAGGTTATTGACAGACAAACAAGAATGATAGAAGTAGTGCTCATGATAAATTGTGTCAAATGCGCAGCGGGAAATTAACTCACCCACGCTTGGATTTTCTACTGTAATAACGCCATCATCAGAGATGAGATGAGCCATACCCGCTACGAAATCATTGAGATCAGGTATGTGTGCCATTACGTTATTAGCAATAATTACATCAGCACTACCAAACTCTTCGCGTACGCTGCTGGCTTTTTCCAGAGTGAAGAAATCAGCATGAGTTCTAACGCCAATCTCATTAGCTTTTTTCGCCTGATCAGGTGCTGGGTCCAGCCCAAGAACAGGTATATCTTTCTCTACAAAGTTCTTAAGCAGATAACCATCGTTACTTGCAATCTCCACTACCAGTGAATTAAAACCCAGGCCCTGTGATTCAATTAAGCCTAACGCATGCTGTCGACTATGATCCAGCAGCGCTTGTGAGAAAGACGAAAAGTAGAGATAGTTATCAACAAATAATTTCTCCGGCTCGACATCTTCCGTAATCTGTACAAGAGAACACTCTTCACAGAATGCCACTTGTAGTGGAAACTTCTCCTCATCTTCAGAAAGGCGTGACTCCTCAACCAACGCATCCGCCAGTGGAGTTTCACCTAAATCCAGAAATACTTCGAAGTTTTTGTTGCCGCAACCGCGGCAGGAAGTAATACGCGACATGACAGTTCCTATATCTTGACTCGCAAGTCCGTTGCTATTGAGCCGCTCTCGAGGCCTTGTTTTAAATGATGCAGGCGCATAAAACGTCCGCCCTCAAGCTGCTCAAGCGTGAGTTCATTGGTGATCATGGCATCAAGCAAAGTCTCCACACCGCGACGTACCGTCCATTGCGGTCGGTCCGCTGGAAAAGTACTTTCAAATTTATCGCAATTCACTTTGTAGTTGCGAATGTCGTTGAAAGCTTCGTCGGACATCGTTACCGGACAGCCCACAACGTCAGCAACAATTTCGGCAACATCACTGATTAAATAATTTTCTTTCGTCGCCCCAACATTAAATGCTTCGTTGTGAATAACATCCCTGTCTGCCTCAAGCATCGCGCAAAAAGCGCGAGAGATATCTTCAATATGAACCAGAGGACGCCACGAACTCCCATCACTTTTAAGGAACACCTTTTGGGTAGTTACTGCAAACCCGGTTAGATTGTTTACTACCAGATCACCTCGCAACTTTTCGGACACACCGTAAGCGGTTGCGTTACGTAAATACGTTGGTGAAAAATTATCGTCAGCTAGCTTTTCTAAATCTCTCTCTACAAAAAGCTTTGATTCGCCATACGGAGTCACGGGTAGAAATTCAGCAGACTCATCCAGTGCATCATTGCCCTGCGCACCGTAAATAGAACAACTGGAAGAAAACAAAAAGCGTTGCACACCAGCCGATTTAGCAATCTCGGCCAGGCGCGACGAAGCATGATGATTAACATCATAGGTAACCTGAGGGTTCAGATCACCCGCCGGATCATTACTCATACCAGCCAGGTGCAGTACGGCATCGAGACCCTGCAGATGTTCTGGCTTTACATCCCGAACATCCAATGCAAGCTCGACGTCGGGTTTGCACTGTGTGCTACCAAAATCACAGCCCCGGAACAACATATTGTCTAGTCCGTGAACTTCGTGCCCACGTTTTTGAAGCATCGGTACGAGTACCGCGCCGATGTAGCCATCATGTCCTGTTACAAGTACTTTCATTCCCATATCCTCCAAGGTGCATTCCCTGTATCCCACAATTTCTCGAGCATTACCTTATCTCGCAACGTGTCCATACACGCCCAGAAATCTTCATGGTGATACGCCATAAGCTGCCCTTCGGCTGCAAGTCGTTGCAACGGCTCTCTCTCGAATAGCGTGTCATCGTTGTCTATGTAATTTGCGATCTCTGGTTCCAGCACAAAAAAGGCACCATTGATCCAGCCCTCTGCAGCCTGCGGCTTCTCGGAAAACTCGGTTATCTGGTTATCATTAATTTCCAGATGACCGTATCGAGCAGGAGGGCGTACAGCTGTTAAGGTCGCAAGCTTGCCGTGTGAACGATGAAACTCGAGCAGAGCTTTCAGATCTACCTTTCCGACCCCATCGCCCCACGTCAGCATAAAAGTTTCATCACCCATATGAGGGATCAACCGTTTTATGCGTCCCCCGGTATTGGTATTTTTACCAGTTTCAATCAGATCAACAGTCCAATCTTCTGGAGCGGCACCGTGTGCTTCAACCGTTCCACGTGCCGGTTTGATAGTCAAATCAGACGCAAGATGCGCATGATCGAAAAACCATCGCTTTATATACTCTCCTTTATACCCGAGACCGACTACAAACTCATCGTGCCCAAATGCTGCGTAATAACGCATAATATGGTACATGATCGGCATCCCGCCGATTTCAACCATTGGCTTGGGTTTAACAACTGTTTCCTCAGAGAGACGACTTCCGACGCCGCCCGCTAATATGCCTACTTTCACAGATTGGTCCTTCCTTTTTTAACTATCCTATTCGCCTGACTGAAAGACAGATGTCGATATCCCGCATAGCTAAACATCCATCAATTAATTGTTCGGCGTATGTTACTTGGAATAGCCTAATCGAATATTGAGGCGGGTCTCTTATTCAATCAGACACACTGTCAGGAGTATCTTAAAACTGGTGTTACCGCACGTTTCGGCTGCCTTCTTTGAACTGCAACCACGCGACTCAGCCATCCCACATGCTGCCTTCGTTTAAATGCCAAGTGTGGCATGCATCAGAAAATGATTCCAGCAGAGGTCGGTCTCGCTTCGATTCGCCGTGGAGCGGGACTCGCAATGCCGCCAATATTCTGCCGCTCCCTGTCACGCAAACTCGCGCTACCACATAGTGTGAGGATTCCGGGTTTAGACCAGGGAACAAGCGCGTTGGAGACTTACCTAATTGAACACAAATCAACTATCCGATCGACTACATGACTCCATGTATGGTCGGACTGAATCTTCTTATAACCATTGCGCCCTAAAAGATCCATTTGCTCCGTATTACCAAGTAAGTTGGTTATTTTTTCAGCCAAATCGCCACTACTGTCGATCGCAAAAGCAACCCCGGCATTCCATTCAACTAAACGCGCACCTGCATCCCTAAAATCACTGGAAATAACTGGTTTTCCCATCGCCATATAGGTGAAAATTTTTAGAGGTGAGCACTTCAATAAGGGACGAGCACCAACACTATGGGCTATATTTTGATCTAACCCTCCCAAACTTGAATACGGCGCTACACAAATATCACTTGCAGCTAAGTAAAGAGCCAAACGCTCTCCTGACTGCCACCCGACCAATTCGACAACATCTCCAAGCTCGAGGGCATCGATCATTTCTCGTAATTCTCCTGCGCAGGCACCATCTCCAACGATGAGCGTACGGAATGATGGGTGATTTATTCGAATTGCGGCTGCAGCCTCAACAAGCAACTCTAATCCTTGCCACTTCTGCAAGCTGCCAGCAAAAATCACATATTGATATTCTTTATCCAACCCAAGCTCCTCGCAAGCCTCATTGCGGCTCCGAGGGAAATACAGATCTACATCAGTGCCATTCTCAATGACAGTTATTTTTTCTTTGAATTGAGGATACCTTGCAGACAACCCTACTTTTATACCTTCAGAAACAACAATCACTTCGTCGGCTAACTTAACCTGAATGCGCTCAGAAATACCGACAAAAAAACAAAATGCCCGACTTCGACCGATACTTTTCAACTCAGATTGAATATCTGCATTGATTTCCAGAATGAACTGACAGTTCTTGCGTAAAAAAAGAAAACATGGCAGTACCGACCACTTTTCAAGGCGATGATAAGCAACAAACGCAGTTCTTATTCGCCTAATGAGCCTGTATAAACCGATCGAATACAATAAATCACCACCAATTCGCCCAAAGTATTTAGTCTTATCAACATTCAGTGCATGCTGTCTAACTAAATCAAGACCCTTTAGGTGCGGCCCTTTATGAACTAGTTCAACGTCGAATCCTTTTGCATTGAATTCGCTTACTACACTTCGCACGTGATAGCCCGGTGCGGCGTTTCGTACGGGATCTAACGGACAGCTATAGATTACCTTCGTCATATCTGGGCAACCGGGCTAATAGACCTACCAGTTGTAGAATTGCAGACACATGCACAACTATCTTCGTCTATTGTCATTACAACACCCGGACAATCTAAATCCGGACAAAATGATAATATCGGAAATTGGTATTCTACTACCACTCTTCCTCTTCCCCTGAGTTGTGACCATTCTCTCGAATGATTGATGATTTATAAACTACCAAAACAGCAGTACTGACCCTTGTTGACTCTAAGGCCTGATAATGTGAAACCTGCTGTCACTGCAAATAATTTCAGCTGTATAATATACAAAATTCTTGCATGTGATTCTGCTACTTACTACTAGAACCTGTTTTTATCCGGAGCTCTTTTTGGCTACTTCATCGAGCGAAATCATTACAATTGCTCCTGCAGCAAATGAGGGAAGCTTCGCATACAACGAGCTTGTTTTACCATGGGAGAGAATGCACTCTTCTACGTATTTCTCCTACTGTTTTCCAGACGTCGAGGTCCGCAGTGACATTGACATTCACACGGCTGAATTCCGGGTGAGTAATATGTTTAGAAAATTGAGAGCATTATTCAGTAGCAAATCATTCAAGGTTGTACACGTGCATGCACCATGGCTGGGCGCAGTTACAACAATTATCCTGCTATCCTCTAAACCCGGCCTTCTTAAAAAAACTGTATACACTGTCCATAGTTCATATAGTAATTATGCATTACGTAACCGGCTCTGTCTGGCAGTCACATTTTTATTTTTCAAAAAAATAGTATTTTGCAGCGATTCCAGCAAAAACAGTTTTCCCGCCATTTGGCAGCATCTGCTGGCAAAGAAAACGACTGTCGTTAAGAATGGGGTCAATTTCAACAGGCTACAGCTAGCGCAAAAAACAGCACCAAAAAGTAGCAGTAACAAATTTTCAATAATCAGTGTTGGCAGACTAATAGATCTGAAAAACACTCAAATATTGTTAGCTGCCTGTGCCAAGCTGCAGGAATTCGACTTTAATTTACACATCGTTGGTGAAGGACCCTTGCGAACGTCGCTGGAAAAATCAGCTAAATCCCTGGGTATAGCGGACCGCGTTACTTTCCATGGTACAGTTTCCAGAGAAGATGTTTATGGGCTCCTCAATAGCTCGAACCTATTTGTCTCATGCTCAAGAATTGAGGGTCTTCCTGTAGCGGCCCTCGAAGCCATGGCCTCTAAAATACCGGTCATCCTATCTGATATTCCGTCACATAGAGAAATAGCTGATTCATCAGATGACTTAAAGCTTATGCGCGTCGGAGACATCAACTCGCTGACTTCGGAACTGAAAAGAATAATTTCAATGTCAGACTCTACCAGAATGGATCTTGGGCAACGCTGCCACCGTATCTCGAAGAATTTCAGCCTTGAAAAAACTCACTCTCGATATGGCGAAATTTATAACGAAGTAATGGACGCATAAAGGTATATCGTAATTTCGCCGTAACGCGTTTTACACATTAGCGAGCCTGCCACACAAGGCTTCCATTTCCCGCCTGATACAGATGGCTTCCTGCGTTTCATCAATATCGACATCGTCCCAACAAATGGATTGGCCCTGTTCAATCGAATTTTTCAATTTCATGTTATGCGCCAAACCTATAGGCAAACCACCCATCGTTAGCGATGCCTGTGCGGGATACAACTTACCCCACACGGTAAAACCTCCTTCACCGTCAAGCATCTCTCCCGCGTTAAGGTCTCTTTTAGCCGTGGCAACAACGTCGGCATTAAACACTTGCGTACTGCCTGTTGCCTGCCCCAGCAACGCTGCTGCGAGAATCGAGATATTAAGTTCCAGCCCAATCAGATGAAAAGGTTTGTACATGGCAGAGTACCGACCACTTGAATCCGTGTTCATGCCGTACTGCCTAAAGCAGGATGCCGCGTAATCGTTAGGTGCTTCGATCACAACGTAAACACCCCAGCGCAAATCTTTGAATACGGGTCGACCATCCCGCTCGAGCGACGAGACAACTTCAACCTGACCTTTGCAAGACAGCGTGCCACCTTCTGCCTCCGGTTTTAGTATGTGCGCTAAATCGTCCATGCCAGCCGCTGGAAACAATAGTCCATCAGACGGAGCTGCCAGATCGGCCGCGTTCGCAATAGCTGCCATTTCCAGTGCTGATTTAGTACCGTCAAGAAAACTGTTAAACATCTGGCTATTCATACCAGCGTCGGCTGCCTGCTCACTGGTGAGTCCGTAATGATCCCAGACTGTTGCAGGTGTAGAGGCATGATAAGCGGGCATATACTTAGTGCCTTTACCAGCAGCAATCACTTCAAAACCAGTGGAACGCGCCCAATCTATCAACTCACATGTCAAGGCAGGCTGGTCGCCGTACGCCATTGAGTAGACCACCCCCGCCTGCTTTGCTTCCCGAGCCAGTAATGCACCTGCGAGAACATCTGCTTCGACATTAACCATCACAATATGCAGGCCGTTTTTAATTGATTCCCGCGCGTGTTTAATACCGGCGGCAGGATTGCCTGTGGCTTCGATAACTACGTCAACGCATCCACTGCTCATCATCTCCACAGGATCATCGGTAAAGATCACCGAATCAATTTGCTCCTGAGACCAGCCGACGTTTCGACAGGCTTGTTGCGCACCGGCAGGATTCAGATCGACAATGTAACTGACTGCCAAGCCTGGCGTGGTTGGCACCTGTGACAAAAACATGCTGCCAAACTTGCCCGCACCAATTAATCCGGTGCGCACTGGTTGATTAGCATCAGCTCGTGCCAGTAAATCGTTATACAAAAACATTTAGATCACCCGACCGCTTTACCCGGCCACAGCCTGTTTGTCGTTAATGAGTTCACGCAGGCAATCATCGTTCAGCGCATTGATTGGTGTGAAGTCCCGATGCGCTATCCACTCTTCCCGCTTAAATGTACGAATGTGATTGTCGACATGGCATAGCGATAAATAAACGATAGTACGATCAAACGGTGAAATATTGGCCGGACTTGCGTGTACCAGCAGCGACGAAAATACCAGCATACTGCCAGCTGGACCAGTCGGTGCAACACATCCGCCACGCTCAGCCAGCTCAGACACCTTTGTGTTGTCGAGCGTCCATAACGGGTATGAAGTTGTTTTTAAATCATGACCTGCCTCAACAACACCTTGTTTGTGGCTACCGGGTATAAACAGTAACGGTCCGTTAGCAGCGGTTACATCGTCAAGAAATACCGCTATATTCATCGCACGTGGTTCCGGCATTCCGTCATCCCGCAGCCAGGTACCGTAATCCTGATGCCATTGCCAGACGTCGCCGTCAAAGGCTGCTTTTGCATTGACTTTAAATTGATGCATGTACACCGGGCCGTCGAGTAATTGCTCAACAGGTTCGATTAAACGCGGATGCGCTCCAAGGCGACGAAAACCTTCATTGTAGGTATGGGCGGCGAAGGCAGTTCGCGCAACACCCGACTCCTCACGCCAAACTTCTCTTCTATCTGAGGCATAAACCGATTTCGCTTCCTCTGCGAGCAGCGCTGCTTCCTCAGGTGAAAACATCCCGGGCATAAACAGATAGCCTTCTTTATCGAATTCTTTTAACTGCTGTTCTGTAAGCTTCATGGAGTTTCCTTTAAAAAATTAATCACCGATATGTAACTGCATATCAAGTAGCCGCTGGTAGGTATTAGTGCCGGCAACACGCGCGTGTTGCGCTGCCAGTTCCCCTGCTCCGGCCACATCTCCCGATATTACTGCGTCGGCAATCGCGCGATGTTCCTGTGAAATATCTGCACGCACAGGATGGTGCTCCAATACAGTGTACATAGCGCGTTCAATGTGCGGCATCAGGCTTTCAGTGGCTTTAGTTATTTCTTCATTACCAGATAACGTATGCAGCAATCGATGAAATGCAATGTCGGCATTCACCATTGCAGCGATATCGCTATTAGCCGCACTTGTGCAGCACTGTTCAATGAGATTATTGAGCTGATCAACAGTGCTCCCATTCA
Organism: uncultured Granulosicoccaceae bacterium; assembly: GCA_964649465.1. Taxonomy (GTDB): domain Bacteria; phylum Pseudomonadota; class Gammaproteobacteria; order Granulosicoccales; family Granulosicoccaceae. The sequence goes on from CAZYRP010000044.1 coordinate 14,976, forward strand.
ATTGAACAACTGCAGCCGCAAGTTCTGCCGCCAGGCGATCGAGCGCACCCCTGACCTGATATAAGGCCCTTAGCCGTTCCGGATTAATTGGCGCGACCATCTGGCCTTTTCGTCCGCGATCTACAACCAGTCCATCGTGCTTTAAGAGTTTAAGCGCATGGCTGATAGGCTGTCGGCTCACGCCAAGGCGTTCTGCCAGTTCCTCCTGTGCCAGCGGTGTACAAGGCAAGAGTTCGCCCGAAACAATAGCTGAGCGAAGGGCCTCGTGGGCTTGCAAGGTTAGATCGGAGCGAGCCGGCAGTGATAACAAGTTTCTGAATTCCGAATTCGGTGTTCAAAAATACAGTAACGAATTTGAAGAACTGCTGTCAAACAGATCTTGCCCTTTGCTCAGCCTCCGACGTACTCAGCAATAGGCTTAAACACCTGCTGCGCTAGTGCACTACCGTTCGTAGTTCAGACACACTATTACCCGCTAGCCTGATAAGTTGCATAGATGTGGACCAACCGTTCGCCGGTGGCAAGAATCTGCGTGCAGGTGACTTGCTTGACACCAATGGTGGGCAAAAAAATAACTGGTCAGAAAAAACGAAACCGCATGCGTTGTTTGGCTGCTGACATCAACACCGCTTCAATCCAACGCGAGACTAACGATACACAGATTGAAGCTTACCAGGCCTTAAACAGTTTCTGACTGTGGCTATTTTTTGTCTCGAAATTTAAGGTACCAGTTGCCAAACGCTCCCTTAAGTTAAATCACCGTCCGGACGTTGCGAATCAACATCCAGCCGTCGTGTTGCCCTGCTGCCAGGCACAAGAATCTCCTCGGCTCGAAAATACGCCCGCATCTCATCTTTGATCAGATCGAATTGCTTCCTGATTTCTCCAATTTTTGTATCAAAAAGTGGCGGCAACTCAAACGGAGTCAGATGAAGATCTTTATTCTTTAATGCATCTTCGGCAAAACCGATACCAAGCTTATATGAAGCAATATGCTCTGCTTCGAAACGCCAGGCTTCCGGGTACACCGTGGTAGAGATATAAATAAACTCCTCAATCACTGCTGCGGAAATATCACTGGCTGACCCCATAGTAGCGCCTATGATGAAAGCCTCATCCTGAACATGCAAACCCCGGCCGAGCAATGCGTGCAGGCAGTCGTGACGTTCAAGTGTGATAGCACCCGGAAGATGATCAGGACTTTCCGGATTCTCGTACTTACGCACAATCTCCGGCACATCGTTAGGGTCCGACTTCGGCATGGTCGCCATTACATCTCTTAAAGTCAGATGATCAGTATCAAGACCCGGCGACCACTCATTCCACTTAAGTAACTTGCGCCCCATTGGTTTTATTCCTCAAACCGATCGATCGGCTGAAAATTTGTTTGCTCTGCAGCCGCTGCGGCCAATGCACTGGCGAGACCATCTACACCACTAACACTGACGTAACTGGTGTAACCCGGAACATTAAGCGCGTGCCCCTCACCAATGCCAATGCCTATAGTGGCAATCTCAATAGGAGTTTCCGAGAGTATTCTGGAAACAGCACTATTGAGTCGCGCCGAATCAGATGCTTGTCCATCAGTTGTAACCAGAATACGGAAGACACCAAAACCCCGTTGCTGGCCGGCCTCGGCTTCAAGTATTTGTGCCGCGTCTTCAAGTGCCACACCTAAGGGTGTCCCACCATTTGCAATAATTTTGGGTAGCAGTTCGGGTAGCCGCTTTGCAGTTTCCGCGGCTGGAGCAACAGCGTGTATAAGACCGGAATTTAATCCAATAACACCCACACGACTGGTCGGATCAAACTGTGACACCGCCTCTACCACCGCATTTTTTGCCTTTGCTATCTGATGCTCCATCGAGCGACTATCGTCCAGCACAATCAGCGTGGTTACTTGCCACGGATCAACAGTTGCCGCTGCCTGAACCTCTTCCCCGGACCCGGGTGGCCATGATGAAATCACAGACCATTTGGGTATCAGTGCCCCCTGATCAATTAAACCTGAAATACTCTCTGACGGTTGATTTGATCTGGGTTGAATCGGATTTTGTGATTGCTTGTTTGAACCGCCAAACATGTTTATTGCTACAACAGCGACTACAAAAAAAAGTGCAACCGATTTAATATTTTTCATTGGGATACTCCTTAATCCAATGGTGCGAAGGTAGTTGCCTCAGCCTGGGTAGTTAGAATCCGGAACACCACTCGCATGTTCTCCCGCCACTGTTCAGCAGTTTTAGGAGGATTAAACTGAGGTTGATCAATACCGACTCCATCAACAATAAATTGATCCGGGTTGATCGAAAGACCACCGCCAGTTGCATAGTCTCTCAACGCACCTATCACCGACTGTGCGCGACTAAACGATAGATTCCTGGCTGATGTACGAATAGCTCTGAGTTCTTTTGAAGCAGCGCCGTCTTTTTCACGTCGCAGGTAGTGCAGCGGGTCGGCATGCCCTTCAACTGTAATAATCGCACCACTGTAGGTCGCTGCCAGTCGCACAATTTCATCAAAATCCTCCGCATAAAGTGCCGCCGGAAAGTCTACTGTGTCAGGTTCAAAAAATACTTTGAAGTCAATTTTAGTATTCGCGTCCAACCGCCCGGTGCGACGCAATCTATTTACTGCGGCAGCTGCTGCATCCGGATTAAATGCCGCAATCGAACGATCAGAGACATCTTTCAACCCAACCGCAAGCGATGCGTAGTCCCAACCTGCTGGTGCCAGCTCATAAGGTCGCTCGATCATACGAGCACCAATAAGAGCACCCGACACCTCTTCCATTAGCACCTCAAAGCGACGCGGGTGCTTTGCATCGGTAAAGTGAGTGGCGTTACCGGCCCAACCGTCGGTGATTGCATCTCTCCACAGAAAAACACCCTCTTCCGCAGGAAGACCACCCAGTAATTCTTTAGCAATAGTCCCGGCGAGTTTTTGTTGATCGGGTGATCCATCAGCAGCCATAAAGCGACGCACATCCTCCTCGGCACTAAACAGCGCTGCAACGATAGCCTTTATACGGTCTTGTTCGGCATCAAATACATCAGCACGAACTGCAATGTAGTCACCAATAACCGCGGTTGCTTCCAGTGTAGAGAAAATAATCTCAGCGCCTTTGACTGAACCTTCAGCCCCGGTACCCACCGCGCCACCACTGGTTAGTGCCCGTGCATCCGGCAGAATGACAGCTGCAGCATCTGCGTCTCCACGCGCCAGAATAGCTGCTGGTGTATCTCTGCCGTCACCGGTGAGGTTGGATGCCCACACTATATTTACATCACGCAGGGAAACTCCGCTATCTGCCAGAACGCGGCCGACAAAAGCAACGTGCGGTCCATACGCCTGAATGGCGATTTTCTTACCCACAAGGTCTCTAACATTTTTGACCTCGGGTCCGCCCACAATGCCGTCACCTGCAGACCAGCTGTGTTTATAGATAATTATTTGCTCGGTGCGCGGATCAGCCTCTGTCACCGGGGCAGCAGCGGTTAACATACCGAGCGTACCGCGCAAAAACGGACTCTCACAGGTGACGTAATCTCGCAGCTGGCCTGCGAAATCATCTTTCACAGATAACGACAGCGGCGCACCTTTGCTTTTTAGCAAACCGTTTGATGATTTCAACGAACCGCCATTCGCATGAATAGTTACCGCATCAGCACCCCAGGCAATCAAAGGCATGTTCATCACCTCGCCTTGCGGGCAATCCCTGACACTATCTGTCACTACTTCAGCTAAAGGCGCCCCCGTTGACTGGGCCGCCACTGCACCTGAAAGACTGGTAAGCCAAACCAACAACAAGAGTCTTTTCATTGTTTTTCTCCTTTTTTGAACAAGCCGTCTGCAACCTCGGTTGCGACATCAATATCTAATAATTTCACTCGTGCCAGCTGCCCCTGAACATCGCCTGCTGCCGCTGACATATTAACCAGAGAGCCAATAACACGTTCACGTGCCGCCGCTATGTCGTCCGGCACAGCCCCGGTATCTGTCTTGAAATCAATAAAGTTGGTCACGGCATCTACCACCAGACCAGCCCGATTAATCACCGCAATAGATGCATTGGCATGCTGTGGTGTTTTAAGTATTCGTGCTGCAAGCGCATCGAGGTCATCAGCCGCTGCATTAGTAGCCTGAGCAATATCCGGTTGCATTTCACTGGCACTGTTTCTCAATGAAATGGCATGTTGTCGCGCTTCCTCAGCTCGCGATAAAACACGTTGCGGGTCATATCCACCAAGGCCTGTCGGGTCACGCAGTTCATTTTCCAGCCGCTCCGAATCTGTGTAGTAGAGTTTATCCGGCAGCATCAGTCCAATCGCAATCGCCAATGCACCCGTGAGCAATGCAGGCAATAAAATGGAAGATCCCGGGAACCAGGCAGGCATGGTGGCCTGATTAAAATAAATAAGCCCAATGCAGCACGCTATCAGTCCGGCAATAAGCGGTCCAAAAAGCATCTGGCGGTTCATTTTTTCACCAGGCTGGTTACAACAACCCGAGCCATTGCCCGCTGCAGCGCGCGGTCTGATTGGTCTTCTTCAGCAGCGAGCGGGTCCGCTGCTCCAACACCGTCGACGGATAAAATTCGATCAGCTGTAATGCCCGCAGCTTTTAACTCATTTGCTACAAAATCAGCGCGCTGACGCGACAATGCAAGGTTCGCATTCGTATCGCCTTGCTCACCAGTATGCCCCATTACGTGAAAAAGCAGGCGATCCTCATCAACATGTTGCCCTGCAAATACCAGCAGTCGCTCGCGCTCACCGGTTGAAAGTGTAGCGCCGCGGCTAAAATTTAATACCAGAGCTTCTGGTTTAACTGTTGGACCTATGAACCCCAGATAGAGCGAAATGGCAACCGAGGCTGCAGCCAGTATCGCACCACCCAAATATCTTTTTTTTATCTGCATTAGTTCATTAACCTATGGTCTCCGCCAATATTCTCAATAGTAGTCAGATATTTACATATTGTCCAAAACCAGGCATTGAGCGTACGATGCAGAAAATCCGAAGGCCGTAAATACGGAATCACAATAGAGTACCGACGCTGCCAGGGGCCTTACACCTGGTAAAAGTCATTTCAGCTCGCATCAATCATAAATACGCGTCAAACCATTTCAAACTGATTTACTATTGACCGCACGTAAAATTATGAGAGCAGAAAAGTGGATTTATCGAATGAACAGGCAATCAATGACTTCTTAGCCAGCTTTGACACCTGGGCCGTTAGCAACGACAAACTCCATAAAGAGTTCAAGTTCGAAAATTTTGTTCAGGCATTCGGGTTTATGTCGATGGTAGCCATCCATGCGGAAAAAAATAATCATCACCCCGAATGGTTCAATGTTTACAACAAAGTAACTGTCGATCTTACGACTCATGATTCGGGTGGAATAACGGAGAAAGATATTTCCCTGGCCATAACCATGGAAGGGCTCGCAGGACTATAAAGGTGCACCGCAAAGATCCACTATTTAAACTGCAGTTCAATGCATTCTGCAGAACCATAACACAGCAATATCCAACCGCCGGCTTGTAGAGAACCTGGCGTTAAATAAAACAGATCGTTTATTGAATGGGTTATAGAGCCACGGGTCTAAAAAGCCCTTTTGGAAATAGTACCTGGCCTGGAGGAGGTGACCAGGTACTGGTTCCACTTGACAGAACCGGGTCTGGAGGAGGTGACCCGGAGCTGGTTCCGCTTAAAGCACTAGACTTGGAGGAGGTAGCCTTGTACTGGTTCCCATACTAGTGATCTGTTGTGCTCCTGAATACGGTTAATTTTGACTATGCGTGCTGCATAAAATACAGCACTTCTGGTATTGCAAACTTATCTTTCAAATACAGACCAGACAGCGAATCAGTGAGTAAATGTAGTGAGGTTTGCCAGCTGGTCAATGCCTATACAGGTCCGTGTACAAGTAAAACACTGCACCTGTGGATATCTAAAGTACAAAAACTACGTTGACATAATACGAAACCAATAGACCGTATAAAAATCAGAGGCGAATAAAACCTGAAAGATCGCCAGAATAATTTTCGTGACTTGAGCCGCAACATTCGATGAATCCTCAGTAGCCGATGCTCCACCGTTACGTGCGACTCTGCCCTTACCCAGCAGCACTCTATGATATTCTTCCGGCTGCATGTAATTTCCGTACAAAGTCGGCTGGTCAGTTTTCCGTGATTGAAAAAACACTTACAAATCTCCTGCAACAGATTTATCCGGAGCAGGACCACCCCGCCCTGTGTAAACGGATTATATCTACCTTCTGGCCCGATGAATGCGAACCTGCCGCAGTGGCTAAGCAAGCTGACAACTCACAGTGGTCTCAAAAAGATTCCATCCTGATCAGCTACGGCGACAGCCTGTTAGATGGCCATCATAAGCCACTCGATTTGTTGCATGACTTTCTTATAGACAAGCTACACGGGGTAATTAATGGTGTACACATATTGCCTTTTTTCCCGTTCACCTCTGATGACGGGTTTTCAGTAATTGACTATGAGAAAGTAAATTCTTCACTCGGCACATGGTCAGATATTCAGCGTATTTCTACAGACTTTACGCTAATGTCAGATCTGGTTTTAAACCATGTATCCAGTCAGGGTAAATGGTTCAACGAGTATCGGCAGGGACACAAGCCTTACGATAATTTCTTTTATGAAGCTTCACCGCAAGACGATTTAACTGCAACAGTTCGACCACGCTCGACTCCACTATTACAAGCGGTTGAGACATCGCGCGGGCAACGTCATGTCTGGTGTACTTTTAGTCACGATCAGATTGATCTGAACTTTGAAAGCCCTGATGTATTAATAGAAATCATACGCATTATACGACTGCATGTAGAGATGGGCGTGCGCATTATTCGCCTCGATGCAGTGGCTTTTATCTGGAAAGAGCCAGGCACCTCCTCTATTCATTTGCCGCAGACACACGCCATAGTTAAGTTGTTACGTGCACTCGCCGACCACGCAGACGAGGACATCATTCTACTGACCGAAACGAACGTGCCTAAAGCCGAGAATTTATCTTATTTCGGCAGCAGAGATGAGGCACACATGATTTATAACTTTCCTCTGCCACCTCTGATCCTACACGGACTGCAATCCGGCACTGCAAAATACCTGAATCAGTGGCAAACGACCATGCCACCTGCACCAATGGGGTGCGCCTATTTAAACTTTACAGCCAGTCACGATGGTATAGGCATGCGCCCGGCAGAAGGCTTGCTACCATCTTCCGAGATCAAGTCAATGGTCGATACAGTCACTGCGGCTGGTGGAAAGGCGTCAATGCGTATGCTTGAAGACGGCAGTGAAGCTATCTACGAACTGAACTGCACCTACTTCGATGCGCTGGGAAATACATTTCATGGATCGGATGAGTTTCATATCGCACGCTTTCTGGCGTCACAAACTATTGTTATGTCGCTCGAGGGAGTGCCGGCTTTTTATATACATTCCCTGCTTGCTACACCTAATGATCAGGAAGGTGTGATTAACCGGAATATGAATCGCGCTATTAATCGCCACCGTTGGGACTACCCGACACTGCGTGGAAAGCTGACAAACCCGGAAACCAACCAGGCTAAGGTGTTGTCGGCGCTCTCAGAGCGGCTTCGACTAAGATCAAGGCAACTGGCTTTTCATCCGAATGCCACACAATTCACCTTACGCCTCGATGAACGGATTTTCGGCATCTGGCGACAATCGCTCGATCGCTCCCAGTCAGTCTTTGCTCTACACAATGTAAGCTCCGATGAGGTCACCGTATCATGCGCTGATCTGAACCTGATTGCAGATGAACAATGGCTTGATATTCTTTCCGGTGAAACAATAACTGCAGAACAACAGACACTAACTCTCAGTGCATACCAGTGCAGATGGATTACGAACCGGGCTTAAAAGGCAACGGTGCGTAATCAGATGCATCGGCAGCAACAATTGCATGTAGCTCATGCATAATGTCGGGGTCTGCGGCATTCACCCGACTCCAGTTTGGTATGAACGGCGTTTCGTGCGGAGACTCCAGGAAGACCTTACCGGCCTGCATAATATTCTCTGCAAAAAGTTCTATCGATGATTCTTCTGCGTGGCGGTCAAGCGATAATCCATTCATCTTTGCATCATGTTCATAGATTTCCACCATATCCAGAGCCCGACGATAGTAGGTCGCCTTAAGTGTTCGGAATATGTTTGGAGTAAAAACCGTGCCGTCCGCTGCCAGCTTGCGAAAAATCGCTTTGCAAATATCAACAGACATACGGTTCAACCCGGTCGCAGCATCTTCCGCACTCACTGGCTGATGCTTGTGGTCATAATTATCTGCAATTTCTACCTGACATACTGCCTGTGGCGCCATACTACGCCACGCTTCAGACAATACGCCAATCTCAAGACCCCAGTCCGATGGAATACGGATATCAGGTAAAAAGGCAGCCCGCAATGCAAACTCACCTGAAAGCGGGTACCTGAAGCTGCGCAGATAATCCAGATAGTCGCGATCTCCAATGACTTTTTTTAGTGCAATTAACAACGGGCTAACCAGCAAGCGCGTAACACGGCCGTTTAATTTTGTACCATCAACCCTTGGGTAAAAGCCTTTCGATAACTGATACGGAAACGACGGATTGGCAACTGGATAGACTAATCTGGCTAACATCTCGCGGTCATAGGTAGTGATATCGCAATCGTGTATCGCCAATACATCAGTATCTGCACAAGACAATATGTAGCCCAGACAGGTCCATACATTCTTGCCTTTGCCATCCTCTATCGGCCCTATGCGGAGCTCCTCCAGCTTTTTCCAGAAGGCTCTCATTCTTGGCGAGCTATTCCAGATAACCTGATGGTTCTGTGGCAGTTGATCAAACACACTACGCGCCATTCTGAACTGTGTTTCTGTCGCCCGGTCAAGACCAATAACAATCCGGTTAACATAAGTAACCTGTGAGAGTTCTTTTAGTATGTTTAACAGTGCCGGGCCTTCAAGCTCAGAAAACAGTGATGGCAATAACAGGGTTATACGACGGCTCTGTGTATAGGTCTCCAGTTCATAAACCATTTGTTCGAGCGGTTGGGTACGGAAGTTGTGGAACTGCGCGATGTTCCCGTTCTGGTGAAAGTCAGCCATATTGCCTCTGGTCTTTATACTTTTAGTTTTTCTAACATTTCCAACACTGCTGTATTCCAGCCTGCAGGCCCTGATTGTTTTGTGCGAATAGCACCGGAGATAGTACCAATGTCCGGGGCGTGATCGTTGCGAATAATAACAGCGTGTGTTGCGGCAAGGAGCATGTCTCGATCGTTCGGGGCATCGCCCAGAGCCACAGTAATCTCGGCACCCAGCCTCTTTGCAATTGCCAGAACACCGTCCGCTTTGGTACGTCCAAAAGACAATGTCAGAAATCGTCCGCCGTCGCGGGCACTGACGCCATATTCTGCAAGCTTGTCTATAAATCGGAGTTTCGCTGACTCATTTCCATCGAACAGGCCAGGTTCCGTGAAACTTCGCTGTTGCGCCAGCTGTGCCGATTTAACAGATAATCCGGTCAGAGTTGCAAGTTCTCGGAAGCTTACGTCGCCAAAGCCTGTGTACTGTTTTCGCAATGACGTTGGGAGCTTGTCAAGAATTTCTCTTAAACGAAGATACTGGCTATTATCAGATGATGACGTGTCATCCGGCGACAACTCGCCAGAGCCATTCTCAACGATTGCCGGACAGTGATTCAGTTCCAGTGATGATCTTATCGCTGTTATCTCCGCACCCGTTTTACTGGACGCCAGTATCAGCGGAATGCCGTGTTCTTTTAGTGCATTGAGAGCTGGCAGCGCCGGGCTGTAATCATAGGTTTCATGATCCAGCAGCGTTCCATCGAGGTCTGTAAAGAATAGACATTGCACCGATTCCAATATACACGCCCAGACGCATTAGTTGAACCTTCGCAGCACCAATAATGATCGAGGTAGAAATAAAGCTATTCTGATTTACACGAACTTGTGCCGTCCCGCGAACATCTAGGCCATTACGGTCTCTTGCGCATTATAACTGTGTGCCATTGGCCTGCCCCGGTCATTGACGGCAACGAACACTAAACGTTCAATCGAAATAACCACGGCAAGTGATATTTTGTTCCGAACTACACATCGTGTCGTCAAAGAAGCGCGCCCAGCCTCTACAACCTCCAACCCGAATTCCAGTACATCACCTGTTCCCGGGGAAGACTGGAAATCAATTTCGGAAATAAATTTAGTAACGACCTTCTCGTACTTCATCTGGCAACTCGCGAAGATAGCTGCCTCCTCGTCTATCCAGCAGAGCAGTTGCCCGCCAAACAAGTGACCACTGGCGTTAAGGTCATTGGGTCTTACAAATCGACGGGTATAGTATTTCATACAGGCAGTGTTATCGGGTTAAGCCGCTTTGCCATCGACAACAGCCAGTGAAATAGTTCCAGTACTTTCACTCGCGTTTCGGGAATCAATATCAGATCCGCCTGGTAGTTCAGCAATCGTGTTATGAAATTCTTTCTCGACTACACTCTCAGGTTGGCATATCGCAGGTTCACTAACTTTTTGTTCACGCCATGGCCAATACTCGGTACCGCGATAGAGGAGCTCCGGGGAGAATCCCATTTCAATAAGCTGCGTATCCGAAAAGCGTATTAACTGTTCGCGAGTTTTATGACGCGCCGATCTTTCAAGATGATTGATGATTGCATTAAACATACTCTTAGTCCTTATTTATTTTTTCAAAACTTATACTAAGCAATCCATGTATATATGCAATGCGTTATTAGTTCCCTATAGGAACATATGATATGAATAGTGACTTGAATAGAGAACAGATTGATTGGTTTGTTTCCTTACCCTGGCGTGGAATGATCTCTAATCAAGTTGTTATCAGCTAGTACTGGAATTGACAATGCGTGACGAGTGAATCTACATTTTGCTAAATATTATGTTGATACCCAAAGACCGACTCACCTGATAATTTTAATTACCAAGCAAGACATAACACTGATATGCCTACCATACACACTCTGTCTCAGCTACCAGACAATCTAATCTGAAAACTATCTATTTTCAAAATGGCTGATATTGATATGTAAGGCCTTGGTATAAATTGTATCCCGGAAAAATCATCAGACTGTTTTGGCATTCAATTACACTGGGTATATTTGTCAGCATCTAATCTGCCGGGTGTTTTCCGCTGGCCATAATGCACATCAGCACACAACCAGCGGAACCTGTTTAAGCTCTGCCGAATATTCGGGAAAAAAAGCCGTCTGCCAGTTTTTGCGTAAAAGAAGAGACAGCGCCAGAAGAAACAGTGTCAGCAGAAGCAGGTTTACTTACAGCCACACTGGAACGCGCCTCATCTGCGCCCGCTATCATTGTGGTTGATACAATTGTATAGGCGGCAGTCCACGCTTCATTAAGTTCCGGATTCCATTCATCACCCAGTCCTTTCTCCAACGTAAAAAGCAATGCTTCCCCTACACTACTATAGTGTGAGTCCTTCACTCCATAGTTCACATGTTTAGCCCCCAGAGCTTTAACAGTGGGCACAATAGTATCGAGTTTATCCAAACCGCTTACGGCTACCCCTATTGTTTTCATTAGTTTGCCCTTCTGATCTGACATTTCAGCCGGAAACAGTGAGCGCACCTCGGGAGTTGTCTCAAACAAACGGTCGTAAAAAATATCAGCTGCAGTATCGGCAATCGGCTTTACCTTCTGGAAGCTGACTTGTACAAGTTTTATCTGGTGTGGAGTAATCATAGTGTTTTCCTTTGTGTAGTCAGTTGATTGTTTTTTCCAAAGCTACTTTTCTACCACCACTGTGGTAAACCATGAATCGCACGGCAGCTTCTACTTCCGTGTCGGTCAGAGTATCGTTTCCGCCACGCGCTGGCATATAACCTCCACTCTTGCTTTGGTATCCGTTAGTAGCGTGTTCAATTAAAGTGTCCAGTCCCTGAGAAATTCTGTCAGACCAGAACTTCGAACCAGTGATTTTAGGCGAACCGGCAAGACCTCCACCGTGGCAGACCTTGCAGGTACCAGCCCATACCTCAGCACCAAGTTGTATGATTTGATAGTCTGTTTGTGGCAAACGCTCGGGAGTTACCAGGCCTTTTAATCCCTTTTCAGGGTAAGGTGGAAATTCACGCTCGGTTGCAATAGCAGCGGTGTACACAATGACGCTGACGCAAGCTATTAAAGCAAGCCGGTTCATAATATTGCGACTTATCCGTCTATCGGGATGCGAATCACCACCCCACCCATCACATCACCTACTTTAAAATCCGTACGTGGAGAATCCTTGTGGTCGTTATGGCAGGAAGAGCAGGCGTCAACGACTGATATATCCGGGTATACCGCTGTGAAATAATTTGTATCACCGAGCTCCTCTTCGCCATAGTAAGCCTCTCCGGGGTTATCCGATATAAACTGCAACCCTTCTTTTTCCATATCAGTAACTGGTGCGTTTTGCTTATTAATTGGCCACAATGACTGCAGAGAATAGGAAAACAGATCTGTTTTATCAGCTACCATTTCAGAACCAAACCGAAACATTTGCGCTGGCAGTGGTGCTGCCTTATCGTCATCAAAGAACTCAGTAGCTTTGATCAGTTTGTGTTCGTTAACCAGGCGTCCAACAATCATCTTGGTGTAAATGGTACGATCAGAATCCATAACCGCATGCAACATATCCGCTACATCTTTCGGTTCAATACCATCGGCGGTAGTAGAGACTGGCATTACCATAGTAGTTGCAAAAACGGCTGTCGAGGCGAGTACGGTAAGTTTCTTCATAGTGGTTTCCTTAGTGGTTGAAAAATGGTTGCTAAAAACACTGTTTATTTCTGTGCACCCAATGCCCAGTCAATACTTTCGACATGAACTTCCGGTGATCGGGTAAAGTTGTCACGCACAAGGTCTTTATCGGCTAGTGAATCAATCGCGAAGCCAAGCCCATGACAAGACTGGCAAACCGGGCGAATCATTTTTTCATTCGGTTTTAAATAGCTGTTTTGGTTATGTGTTGTATAAAAACCCGTGTCGGTTCGAGCTTCTAACTTAGGCATATGACAATCGGCACAGCTGACACCACTGCCCGGCTGTCCATCTCCGGTGACCTCGTTCTGCCAAAGTTTAAAATGAGATGATTCGAAGTAATTACGTGAGTGATCATCGTTATGGCATGTAACACATGCGTCCACAGCAGCTGTCTGCATATCAGGCAAGTGTGGTTTATGACACGTACTGCAATTACCCGTTTCCAGATGATGAGCATCGTCTCGCATCTCCAGCCTTGCTTCCTTCACAGTCATCGGCTCTAACGACTCATCCGGAAAAAACTGGTTTGCGTAGTACGACCAAAGGCTTTGATTCTGCTGTCTGGGTCCGGGCAACTCCGGATGAAAGCGCATACCGTGTTGTCCTTCTACAAAGGTCTCAACCTCTTTTTGGTGGCAACCGTTACAACTATCCATACCTGGTTTTTGTAGCCATGCAGATGAAACTTGTTCCACATTCAATGCGTTAGCGTCGCTTTCGGGGGAAAGATGACAATGGATGCAGTTAACACCTGTCTTCGCGTGTAACGATGCTGCCCACTCGGCAACAGCATCATCTGTTCTATATGCAGCCGGAGCTACTGCATGCTGTTTGCTAAGTACGCGGGACAGAGCATCGCTTACATCTGTCGTTATTTTTTCCTTAACGTCAGTCTCTTGCTCGCTGTCATAAGCGGTAGTGAATATTTGAGCCAGGGTCGAGTGCGGATCCTCCGATGCCAGCGCTTTCTCGATCGGAACCAATGACCTGGCCCTGGCAGACAGCACACTGACAGGTGTAGCCACATGCGCTGGATCCTGCGCATGGGTTACCAGAAATTTCTCATAAAGCGCTGTGTTGTCATGGTAATTGTGGCATCCGGCACTGGCACAGGTTTCAAAACCGAGTCCTGCATGACTTGGTCTTTCTTCTTCAATTTCCTGATGGCAGGCTGAACAAAAATCTATAGGTAACGTCACCGCTGACACACCGGTTATCTCAGGTTTGTGTTCCACATGACAAGTAGCACAGTACAAGGCATCTACAATCTCACGTCTTGCGATATTCTGTGGATCACGAAATTTCTTGACAGGGTGAGAATCATTGGACACTTCCAACTCATCCTGATGACAGGAAAGGCAGGCCTTGTTCATTTGCTTACTCACCTTTTTAGCGGAAGCAAACGGAGCTGATGTATGACAAGCATCACAGGCAAGTTCAATTTGATGATGTCCATTGGTCGTCTCGCCTATTAACAAAGCCTCTCTGCTGCCACTCACATACATACTTGACACAAGTACAAAAGCTGCGATAACTGTTCCTATCACCCATAAAGCCCAGAGCCCTCTGTTATGTATTAACCGAAACATCCGTGTTGAAAATTAGTAGGTGTAAACTGTTAGTACATGAATGACCAAAAGCACTGGCAATGGCCACAACGCCAGTAAATGCAACCATGTGGGCAGCGATCGAGGCTTACTTTCCATGGAGACAACACTGCTTTCTTTTAATTTGTGCTCTGATCCGGTCATAAGTCCCGCGATTGAGCCGAACACCAGCGACAACAAAAAACTCAGCATCATCCACCGGTTAAGGTTTTCTCCCAGACGAAACCCTGTATGTGCAAATAACACCAGTAAGATGAACAGTCCCATACTCAGATGTACTATTCTCCAGGTGCCATAACTCCCCATTTGTCTGAATACTGACACCCGCTTTCGCAAACCCAGGGCAGACGCTGCGACGGTCAAAGCTAACAAACTGTACCCACTCCATAGCTTTGTATCTGTGTTGAACCACAGATCACGCAGACGGTCGTCCGGAATAAAGGTATCTGCCAGCGGAACCGGCGGTATAAAATACGTGGCAGCTGCGAGCAACATAGCAACGCAGGAAACTTGAATTACAACCTTCCAGGCTTTCACCGCAGTACCTGCGGCATCTTTGTTACCAAGTAGTGTTCTAACATCTGCTTCGCAACTGCCGCAGACAGTATTCGCACTGGTTTGAGATCGCACTGCTTCTATCGAAACAGCACCCTGCTGTATCGCAGCGCAGATAACGCCTTTGCTGGTGCCGGTACAGTTACAAACAATATTGCTATCAGGACTGGACAGTACCCCACCAGCACTACCACCCCGAAGCAGCTCACCGTGTCGCCTAAAGCTGACGAGTTGCCATCGCCAGACTCTGGATTCAGAGGCGATAAGTTGTTGAATGCGTGATGCTTCACGCCACTCACCGACACCTACAGCCGCTACAATGCGCCTATTGCTTAACAATAGTCGGCGATAAGTATTAGTTTCAGGGTTATCGAAGACGATAATGCCAATCCCCGGGGTAGATTCAAGCGTTTCAAAATCTCCCATTGAAAAAATATCAACACCCAATATTTTAAGTTTTGATGCGGGTACCGACCCTTCGTAGTAAAGTGAAGGTTTGCTCGCAATTGTTTTATGCTCCCGCAGCATCGTATCGGCAGACAGAACCAGTGACCTGATATGCTGCGCAACGTGTTTAGCCTGCTCAAAGCCAGGCCCTACAAGCCCGTATACGTGTCCTTTGTATTCAGCGCATTCACCAATCGCATAAATATTTGGATCAGAAGTCTGTAGATTTTCATTGACAGTGACACCCTTGCCAAACGCCAGGCCCGTCTGTGATGGCAGTTGTATATTGGCACGAACACCAGTACAGAAAATAACAGTGTCTGCAGGCAGTTCCGTTGCATTGCCCAGTGTGACTGATTCAACGCGATTAGAGCCGGTGATTTTTTCGACGTTTATGCCGGTGATAACCCGGATGCCAAGATCACGTATTTGCTGTTGCAGGTACTGAGCACCTGCGTTGTCCAGCTGGCGCGGCATCAGACGACTTTCGTGCTCAACGACCGTGACAGATGTGCCTTTACGACTCATTCCCCTTGCTGCTTCAAGTCCCAGCAGTCCACCGCCGATCACAACAATTGAACGCGCACTCAGTGATCGGGCAACCAACGCTTCTGTGTCATCAAAATTTCGAAACTTATAAACGCCATCAAGCTCACTGCCACTAATGTTTGGGATGTGTGCGTGAGACCCCAGCGCAAGAATGAGTTTTGAATAGGAAACCATCTTGTTATTGGAAGTAGTAACTACTCTGTTGTTTTTATCTATATCTACAACAGAGACCGCGTCGTAACGCTTAACATCACCCGGTCCGTCAAATTTCTCAGGCAGTAAGATCTGGCCCAATTGCACCTCTCCACAT
>CAZYRP010000045.1:0-30874 GCA_964649465.1 uncultured Granulosicoccaceae bacterium
AGCGCCTCGAGGAGCAAAAAGATCGACATCAGGGCGGCAGTAAATGGATAGGCACAGGCGGCACCTCTCCATTCGGCGCGTACGGCTATAACCCCGCCGGTGTTCGCATCGGTCAAAAGACCGGGCGTCAGGGCAGCGCTGTAAAAGTTTGGGATAAACGCGAGTATAAAAATCTCGATGACGAACGCGAGCTTGGCACCCGCAACTTCAAAATGGCCCTCAGGAAGCTGCGTAGATTTGCCCGCGAAGGCGCGCAAGACCAGTTCGATATAAACAGTACCATTGATGCTACAGCACGCAATGCCGGATTACTGGATATAAAAATGGTCGCCGAACGGCGCAATGCTATTAAATTGCTGCTGCTGTTTGATGTTGGTGGCTCCATGGATTACCACGTCACCGTCAGCGAAGAGCTATTCTCAGCCGCACGCACTGAATTCAAGCATCTTGAGTACTTTTATTTTCATAACTTTATCTATGAAAAGCTATGGAAAGATAATCGTCGGCGTCACAGCGAAACCATTTCTACCTATGAGTTTATAAGAACCTACACCGCTGACTATCGCGTGATTATAGTCGGTGACGCCACCATGAGTCCCTATGAGATTAGCGCTCCGGGCGGAAGCGTTGAACACTGGAATGAAGAGCCCGGCATTGTGTGGGCTAACCGCATACTCGAAAAATTTCCCCACGCCGCCTGGCTCAACCCTGAACCGGAAGCGTACTGGTCGCGCGTATCTTCGGTAAAATTATCACGGGAAATAATGCAAAACCGAATGTACGGATTAACAGTCGACGGTATTGGCAAAGCGGTTGATGGCTTAAAGCTCAAACATTAAACCATATAACAAAACTAATTCATGCCCGAGCGATGATTGCTTGTCATTCTGTATAGTCAGCTGCTTATCAACTTCAAGTAAAAATAAGCTCCACCAAAAAAAATGAAAACCAGTGGAATCAAAAGTACAACGATGACGGCACAGAATAGAGTTATTTAGCCTTATCCGTTTCAGACATACTGGAAACTGTCACTACACCCGCCAATTTTACGACACAACCCACTCCCCCATATACCTGTGATCTGTTGAGCATTTGGGTAGTCAGGACCAAATCCCCGCGCAGTAGTACCAAACGTTTCTAAATGCGACCTGCTCCATACCAGTTAGATCATTTTTAACACCTACGAATCTGTTTGTAGACGGTACCGGCTGACTAATTGCAGCAGTTTATCTTTTGACGTTATAAAAAATCTGCCCTCGATCGCAAGATCAGCAGACGCTGTTGCATACAGGCTGTTTGAATGACCAAACCTACCAAATTCAGAAGACCCCCGATGCTTGTTGGCAACAATGCCGGCAAACTTCCCCATTCGCCGCGAAAGCTGGGGAAATGGCTCTGGCCAACAACTGCAGCAGCGCTGGTTGCAGGCACGCTATGGGGCGTGCGCCACATCGAAGAGCAGGTGGAGCAGTCGGCACCAGAGATTATTGCAAAGACCGGACTGGATCCTTCCGAACTCCAGTTTGATGCCAGTTACAGAAATGTTCTCGTTACCGGTACATTGCCCAAAAACACCAGTGCCAGGCATCTGGAAATGGTGCTCGCCAAGTATCAGGGCACCGAAGGCGAATCGATTCGCAAAGCGACTGTATCGGCTACCGTCCCTGCTCTCATTACACCTGAAGTGACAGAGCCCGACATAGCAACACCGAAAATCACAAAAACAGAGCCTGTGATAATTCCAGAACCAGAAACAACACAGCCTGAAAATGTAGTAGTAAGCGCGATTGCTGATGGCGATAAATTAACTCTGAAAGGAATGGTACCGACCGAACAACACGCTAAAGTGTTGAATGATGCTGCACTGCATTCATTCAGTGCAGCAAATATTATCAATACACTCACAGTAACAGGCCAGCCAGCGGATGTTGCCACCGCAGAGCAACGCATCAATGATTTCGCCACAATTCTCTCAAATTTTGAAGACGATGTTCATGAAGCGCAGATTGATCTCGATAACAACATCATTTCCGGCAATATCACGACAACCGATATGGATATGTCACGTAAAATTAAAGCTGTTGTTCCGAGTTCCAGAGTCAACGTTACTATCGAGCGTGAAGTTATTCAGGTTACAAAAACACCACTGCCAGCGGATTCAATTCCAATTGTTCCTGCGAGTGAATTGACGGCAGTTAATGTTAAACAAAATACCCAGCCAATCAATGAAGCAATAACCGACCAGAGGCGAACCGATAATATCGCCTTGTTACAAAACGAATTCACCGTGTTAGCGGAATCGATTAGAGAGTTCGTAGTGTTTGCTCCATCATCAGATGTACTACGACCAGAAGCCAATCGAACACTTGATGAAATTGTTACAGCGATGAATGCATTCCCGGACGTGTTAATCGAGATAGCGGGACATACGGATTCTCAATCATCTGCTACATATAATCAGGACTTGTCTTACAGGCGTGCAGAAGCTGTTGCAAATTATCTCACTACTCAAGGCGTTGATAAATCTCGCTTGCGACCGAATGGTTATGGAGAATCCCAACCAATCGCCAACAACGATAGTGCGGATGGTCGCGCGAAAAACCGCCGTGTAGAGTTTTGGGCTTTCTAGTATTCCGCACGTAAAAAGCATTCAATCTTAATATTTATTACTCCATTATTTAAGGTAAACAAGCATGATCTGGGCTCTACTGGAAATCACACTACCTCTTTGCCTTGCCTTTCTTTTCGGCATTTGTGCGGGCTGGTTATTCTGGCGCTGGCGCAGACGATCTATCGGACAGTCTGAGTGGGACAAGCACACCCAAAATAACGCTGCAAAAAGTAGAATAGATGAAGCATTGAATTTTAGTGATTCACAGGCAGGTGCTTTGGAATCACTACAAGCCAAACTGAATGAGGCCAACGCCGAAAAAGCAGATGCAGAGAAAAAACTTCTTAACGCAACTTCGCTAGATAAAAATCAAACCAAACTGACTAACGAACTTCAGCAAAAGCTAAAGCAGACGGAGACTGTGGCAGCGGAACGTGATTCTGTAATCGCTAAAAACAAAGAGCTTGAGGCTAAAATCTCAGAGTACGATCGCAAGGCATTTGAAACTGAGCACAACGAATCAGCGGCGGAAGAAAAGCGCACATTACAGGATCAAATTATTAAACTCCAGTCCGAGCTCGAGCTAGCGACTGAAAAAACTACTGCAAGCGCTGATGACAAGAGAAAACTTGAAGCTTTGGAGACACATTTAATTCAAGCCAACGATACCGCAGAGGAAGAGCAAAACAACCTTCAGGGTCAAATTCAAAAACTGCAATCAGAACTTGAACAGGCCCGTACAAAAACATCAGATAGCGCTGTATACAGGCAGAAGCTTGAAGCACTGGAATCACAGTTGATTCAGGCAAGCAATACCGCCGAAGAAGAACAGAGCAATCTGCAAAAACAAATTCAGATTTTGCAATCCGATCTTCAGGAAGCACGCAACCTTGCTGCCGAAAGCACTGCAGATAAGCAAAAGATCAGCGCATTGGAATCGAAACTAACACAGAACAGCGACGCGGCAGCAGAAAACCAACAGACTCTTCAGGAGAAAATTCAAAAACTACAGGCAAAACTCAAGCAAGCTCGAACACAAGCATCTGAGAGTGCCGCTGCAGACCAAAAAAGAATTACCGATCTGGAATCTCAGCTAAAACACGCAAGGCAGTCTTCTGAAAACGACAGAAACGACCTTCGGGAGAATATTAAAAGGTTACAGGCTGAGCTTGAACTGGCACGCACACAGGCATCAGATAGTGCTGCCGACAAACAGAAGATTAAAACTTTGGAGTCTCATTTACTTCAGACCAACGATGCCGCTGAAAAGAAACAGCGTGATTTTCAAAATAACGTTGAAAAATTGCAGGCAGAGCTTGTGCAGGCGCAAGCGCAGGCATCAGACAATGCAGCAAATAAGCAGAAGCTTAAAGTCCTTGGTGCACAATTGACTCAAGCTAACACAGCTGCATCTGAACTCAATCAGGCAAAAGTCGACATTGCAAGCCTGAACACACAATTAAACAAGAGCAGAATGGAACTTGCGCAAAAAAGTGAAAACAACACGACACAAAATCAACAAGCCAATAAGCACGCAATGGAAAATGCTGAGCTAAGCCGTCAACTACAAAAAGCAAACACTGAAAACAACGCTCTTCGTGAAACACAGGGTAAGCTTGCTGAACTCACTGCACAACTTAACAAAGAGCGTGCTCGCAATAACGAACTTAGTTCGAGTAACGCAGCAGCGGGCAAGCCAACGATGGCACCCATTACACCGATAAATGTCGGAAAAATTAAAAAGCTTGAAAAAGAGATCACCGAAAAAGATCAACTGATTGCCGACTTACAGAAAAAAGCGACCTCCGGGAAAGATAAGCCTGTAAAAGCAAAAGCCAAATCAAAGAAAAACGACTGGCAACAAGGTGAGACCAAACTCGGCACTCCAGGTAGTAACCACAAAGATGATTTAAAGGTTATCAATGGTATAGGACCAAAAATCGAAAAAGTACTAAACCGCCTCGGCATAAAGAGCGTGGAGCAAATTGCAGCGCTGAAAGTCGCTGAAGTCAAGCTGGTGGACGAAGCATTGGCTGATTTTTCAGGTCGCATCCAGCGCGACGAATGGGTGCCACAGGCAAATGCCATATTGCGTAATAATCATCAGCCTCTTGACGCAAACACCAGTCGCACAAAAAAGCCAAAATCAAAATCTAAAAAAGGCAAAAACAAAAAGGCTGCCTGGCAGAGTGGCAAAACAAAATTTGGTACGCCAGGTTCTGCACACCGTGATGATTTAAAAGTGGTTAACGGCATCGGTCCGGTAATAGAAAAAGCATTGAACAAGTTTGGTATTAAGTCATGGGAACAGCTGGCAACTTTAAAAGTCAGTGAAGTCAAAGCAATTGATGACGCAATGAACTTCCCGGGTCGAATCCAGCGTGAACAATGGGTGCAGCAAGCTAAAGCCCTTGTCAGACAATTCCCGGATAATAAGGATCGACCAACTCGACGTACATTTCTTAACCAGGCCGCAGCAGGATAGCAACAATCCCTAATACAGACAGGGCAC
Organism: uncultured Granulosicoccaceae bacterium; assembly: GCA_964649465.1. Lineage (GTDB taxonomy): Bacteria > Pseudomonadota > Gammaproteobacteria > Granulosicoccales > Granulosicoccaceae. Next base: position 5,124 of record CAZYRP010000045.1, read on the forward strand.
ACCCAATCTAGCTGACCAGATACTGGTCAGTAAGGCCCGGGTAGACCAGTATAGCCATCACTTAAATTGGCCATGTCCTATAAAGTGCACTGCCTGCTCAATCACCGACTTTGATTTCATCATAAATGTGTGAGTGACCGGCATTGTTATATGGTCAGCCATTCCCGCGACCCTGGTACTTGCCACAGATACTTTGCCGTCATCCGGATTTGGCAGCAACTGTGACAACATAATATTAAAAGTTCTGCGGCCAGCAATAATGCCAAGTTCAAATTCAACCGGCCCCAGGTTTACCGGAATGCTATTGTCATCAGTGCCAAGCTGGAGCCCCGCCTCACCATTCAAGACTTTAAACCCGGGCACATTGCGCAATTTATCAACAACCTCACTGCCCTGATTAGGCGGCGCTAACATCACCACTCTACCGAGTCGCGGTATGTCGTTGTGAGCAAGGTAGTAGCGCACCAAAATTCCACCCATTGAGTGGGTCACAAAGTGAATACTACCTGCTGAGTCGCAATTGCTGTAACCCAGCTCATTGACTGCCAGCGGCGCCAGCTGTTCGATAGTATTTTTTCTGGAAGGATAATCGACGTTTATAACCTGATGACCCTCTTTCTCGAAAGGTGTCACCAACTTCTTCATTGCACCTGAAGTGCGGGCCAATCCATGCAACAAAACAACGCAATCGGCAACGACCACCCCGGGCAGTGAGACTGTTATAACCAGCAACAAGCCATACGACAATCCACTAAATTGATATCGCCCGTTTGTACGCCTGGCTATTTTTTCCATCACCCTAACCAATACACAGAGGTAAACACAAATTCGATCTGTGTACCGCATCTTATCGTTTGAAGAATCCTCCGATGTTCTTCTGTATATCTTCCAGTTTGCGCGTGTGGGCACCATAGCGCTTTATATTTTTCGGCAAAGATGAGAGCACTTCCTCAGCAGTTTGCAGGCTCGGGAAACTACCCAAAATAAGGCTGTACTGGAGGTTGCTTTTATCATTGCGCCTTTCAGGGTAAATCGCAGCTGCATATTCACCAGGCAGGCGCGCCGTGTACTCCACCAAAAAATCGAAGTTAACTGTCAACGCAACCTGCACAGTATAGTTATCAGCACTCTGCTCCAAAACCCAATCGCTGCTCTCTGTAGGAGCCGGTGGCTTGAGAAAACTCACTTCAGTATCAACATGTGCCGAATACACAGTCGGGATTTCATCCACTTCAGTGTAGCCTGGCGGTGCCGCATCAGCAGGCAGCGATTGAACTTGTACAATCCTCTCCGCAGAACCAGTGCTTACAGCCCGACCAATAACCAGAGAAGCCTTTAGACTTTGTGCAGAGGAACCAGCGCTCGCAGGTAAATCCACTGCGGTGGCAGCACTCTGCGCCGCTATTTTTTCGAGCAAGGCAATTCGTTCGGTGGTTAGTTCCGCCGTGTCGACTGCAGTTGGTCCTGACGAAACCGTTGCCGCAGTCTGATTCTCGAGAACAGGATTTCGATTTGTGATGTACCAGCAAAGATAAAGGAAGCCTAAACATAACCCCAGCTTGAAGAGCAGGCCCAGCAAATCACCCAGCAGGAACAACAACCCAAGCCGCGGATGTTCTAATCGGAAGCATCGGTATTCCTCACCAAGCTCATGAATAGCGCCCATATTTTGTGATCTTCACGTAATCTATCTGACCACATTTATAACATATTCGTAACACAAACAAAGTTAATACTTGGGCTTGCTTTTCCTGTTCTTGTCTGGGGTAACTTGTATCAAAACTGAAACAACTAGAAAAAGTAGTTTCCAAATTCGTTTACATCTCTGATTACATCCGTTCCCAGCCCTAGAATATGCATTAATTCCACTGTATCTGAGAAATCAAGCTTCTCTGCAGGCGTCAAATAATTGAATGCTGCCGCCCATTGGCTTGAGTAACTGCTGGATTGAGCACGGGCAACAAATTCACCATTATTGTGACTTTCAAACCGAAAATCAGCTGTAGAGTTAGGGTCATTTCCGTCTGCAATTTTCACGTATCGGGTGTTATTACGAACATAATTGAGATCCTCCGCCAGCGCATGATCTTCATTCCAGTCACTGTGCTGGATCAAATGGATTCGCTGACGTGTGTTCAATTCGCTGTGGCTGCTATTGATTCTGCGGACAACTGAGGCCGTGAAGTCTGACTGCCCGCCTTCTGCTATCCAGACAGATCCGCCTGCTGCCAGTACTGAACTCCATCTGTTGACGGCCTGGTCAATTGCGCCAGCTCGATTGCTGTGTGCGTTAAGCCACTCGCTACCCCACACCGCTGCCATCACACGCTCTGACTCAAAATCATAACGGTCGCGGTTATAAAAGCCGTGCGCACCAGCCACTACCTGAACATTCAGACCGAGCTTATCTCTGACCATCAGTGCCGCGACTGCAGCATGCCCGTCATCACGGTCGGGCGCATGATCGAAGTGAATAGCCACAAGGTCCCGGTCACGGTTGAAACTGTTGTTTTGAATTGTCGGGCTTGCTGTTGCCTGCGTCTGTGCAGTTGAAGGTGCCTCAACAGTCGGTACTGCAGATCCAGCTCCTGAAACCAAACAGGAAGCAAAACCGTTCCAGCCCCAGCCATCTCCATCCATATCAACGCACGCACCCACACCGGATGGGGCGTTTGAGGTTGTTGAGGCGGGAGCTACCGGCACAGATTGCGGTGTCACCAGGCAAGTACCCTGTCCATCCCAGCCGTACCCATCACCGTCATCGTCAACACAGTTAACACCGCTAGCTGAAGTCCGTGTCTGAGCCTGCGGCACCACGCAGGTGCCGGAACCATCCCAGCCCCAGCCATCGCCATCACTGTCTTCACAAACCTGAGCATGACTTTGAGCTGTCAGGGACAACAAAAACAGTCCACCCAGAGCCTTAATCAGCGACATGAATAAAGGCCTTGATGCCAGCAACACTTTTTGCGTTAACAAGGGTCACACTCCGATCCGATTTCACAAGATTGCGGAGTTTAGCGACAGGTATCCGGCCGCACTGTCGATTGCGTCAAATTTTTAATGTGAACCAATCGGCCTTTACTATTTGGTCACTATCCACAGCAGAATACCTTTTACCGCGTTTCCAGCGGTACGTCATGCACCCGCACTATTGACTATTTTTTCAAAGCCACCAAACTTCATGCATCTAAAGTTCAGGCAATCGCCAAACTGCAAATTCACTGATGAAAACCCCTAAACGCCTGCTACCACTGATTGAAGATGGCCTGGTAGACGAAGTCCTCTATCCCCTGATGAGTGGCAAGGAAGCCAGCGTATATGTAGTGCGCGCTGGAAATGATACTTTGTGCGCCAAGGTTTACAAAGATGCGGCAAAGCGCAGTTTTAAGCAGGCTGTGCAGTACCGGGAAGGACGCAAGGGCAGAAACAGCAGACGCCAGCGAGCTATCGAAAAAGGCTCAAAATTTGGTCGCTCTCAGCAGGAAGAAGAATGGCACAACGCTGAAGTTGATGCTCTCTATAAACTGTCAGATGCTGGCGTGCGTGTGCCAAAGCCACTTGGCTGTTTCGACGGTGTATTACTAATGGAGCTAATGACGGACCAGAATGGGGAAGCTGCTCCAAGACTCAATGACGTTAGCGTTCCGGCAGACCTCGCGCTTGACGATCATGCAACCATGATGGACTACGTCAAGCTGATGCTGTGTGCTGGTCTGGTGCACGGTGATTTATCTGAGTTTAATGTGCTGGTTGATGAAGAAGGCCCGATCATTATCGATCTGCCGCAGGCAGTAGATGCGGCAGGTAACAATCACGCACGCACAATGCTTGAGCGCGATATTCGCAACATAACCCAGTACTACGGACAATTCGCACCTTCACTGCTCGACAGCGACTATGCATCAGAGATGTGGGCACTATACGAAAAAGGTGATCTAAAACACGACACACCTTTAACAGGCAAATTCACGACAACTGAAGTCAAAGCTGATGTCGACTCAGTGATGCTGCAAATCAAAGAAGCCTATAAGGAAAAGCTCGAACGCGATGAACGTATGCGTGAAGATGACTGAATCTGGTTCACTCGGCAAAAGTTAGCGGATTAGAAGGACAGATAGTATTCCGAGGTAGTACTGGTATCGACTGGTGCCATTTTCATCACCACAATCGGCGCTGCAATCGGCGTCTGCCGCAGTCGCGTCTCCCCCAGCGCCAGCTACTGAGGCGTTCGGAATTGATTTCGGAGCAACTGTACAGCCACTCAGACCCGCCGTGGCGATAATCAGAGCTACCCCAAACAGAGGAACAGCAACCAATTTTCTCAGCGACAGCTGATTACGTTTTGTCATGAGTGCAAGTCTGTTTTAGACATAATTTAATAAGCGATATATATGCCGAACCTGAATTATCGACAGGAATACAGATAATCTGTAAGCATAAGTGTAGTTATCGCGGTAAACGCAAACAATTATCTATCGGACACAATCGTTTTCACCACAAACCTCCAGCCTTTACAAAAACTGTGGCCCTGATCCTTAAGTTCTGCCCGGGAAGCTACCTTCCACTAACTTGCAGGTTAATCATTATCAGTCAGGCCAGCCCCTGCCCCGCTTCGTGACAATTCAGTGGCAGGCACATAGGTTCGATGGGCCAGTGTTTCCAAGCGCTCCATCGCGACATCGGATATTGCGGCCCGGCGCACCAATGGGGCTGTATCGTCAATTTCGGAATTAGAACTTTGCCACTCTGACACAACAATAGTCTCCTGACTGACAAAACCAACATCGCCAGGGCACGCTAACCGCCCATTAGCCATCAGGACGATCGACACATCGCCACTGCTGACACACAACGCAGTGCCAGCTGACGCGGCACACACTGACACAAACGGCGCTAAAATGAGTGGGACGTATACGGCACTAAGAGTGAGTTTGCGACCCTGGGTCCAGCCAAAATCGGACAGCATGGTACCTGTTATTACAGGACAACAGCCTGAACCAGCTGACGATCTCCAATTGCCATCTGCCATCACAGGCGTCAGCGTCGAATGCTCAATACCATTTGTCTGATATAAAAGTTCTGCAAAAGATCCTGCAGCAGGCAAACCGCACATCGCCATCCAGGCTGCAGCCCGTCCAGCCTCCTGTGACAAACCCCAGCTAAACCCTGCCCCTCGATAAGCTTTAAATACCAGCGCATCGAGTTCTCCGATTGATAGCTCAGTCATCCAGACTTACGCGCCTGATCAGATAAATATTTCACGGATTTTTCTACCTGTTTATGAGGCGGTTCTTCTCGCGAATCTTCTGGTGGTTCGTTTCCCGGTTCAGGCGGATAAACCCAGGTGTCCTCGTAATCACTCAACAATTCGTCAGGCAGCGGCGCATGTTGAAACATATTTATTCTGACCCACCTGTCGCTACGCGGATCAAACTTGATGGCACCAAAAAAAGATAACTTACACCGCAACAGATCTATAGGCATCATGTTATCTGCAATAAGGTTATCTACAATTTCAGCATACGGATATCTGCTAACCTGCTGTGCACGACGCACTACATGTCGATGCTGCGGATACTTCATTAGAAACTCAGCCACAGTTGTGGCGGCGTCACAGATTTGTAAATCATCGAACGCTCTGGCGATATCACGCGCTATCGCAAGTGGATGTTCCCTTTCTGCACCCGGTTCTTCAAATCGCTCACCGACGCGGGGTTCAAGTTTTTCCTCTGATGCGTACCAGAATCTGGCATTGGCATTTTTATTACTAAAATCGACAGCAAGAGCAAATTTATAGTGGCTTCTGATAATCGATACCAGTTCACCTGCTTTTTGTTGACCATTAATGCGAAAGCAACTGTCTTCATCAGCACTCATTTGTATCGCATGGTCGTCTACAAGCTCAGGGTATAGCTCAACTAACAGCGTAACCAGAAACTCCTGTCCCTCCAGAGATAAATTCACTTCAGCCCACTCATACAAGCTGTCCCAGGGAAATGTAGAATCCGCCGGATCATTGCTTTTTAGCTGCCGTTTTAACAAAACCAAATCATTCGCAAATGAAGACACTTTCTGTTTTTGTAAGGGGTGCTCACTGTTCCAGTCGACCAACCCGTTCTGCTGCCGCGTTAACAAACTATGCAGTAGCTGCACCGTTTTGCTTTCCGCACACACCACGCGCCGCACTTTCTGCAGCGCTTCCTCGCGTGCAACTATCCAGTGATGAAATAAAACCGGATGGTTTACGATAAACGGTGCCATTCCCAAGCCGGTGGAGTTACCAATACCCAGTGACCGTCGCAGATTCTTTTCAAGTTTCACAGCGGTATCAGGGGAATCCGCGTGTGCCAAATGTTCAACAATGTCTACACTGAACAGGCGTATCAGGTATACCGCCATCAACTCAGTTTGAAATGGCTCTCCGAACTCTTCTCTGCCAGCTAAAAATCGCCTGTCCAATGCACCAAACTTTCCAGAGCCATACACTGCGGTGGTACGCATCAGATAACCTACATTATTCAGCTCGTGCGCGAGCGGCTGCCTGCCGGCTGCAAGCTCCTGACGCACGTAGTTGAAAAGACGCACAGATCGATTAGCGCGCGAAAGTGATAGTTCATTGCCACTAACTCTTCCCGCTTCCTGAAGCGGGACATTTTTACTCAATCGATTAATGTCGTTATCTGACGGAACGCCATCGACCAAAGTAAAAGTTGAATCCCACTCTTCAGCGATAACTCGATCTGAACGTTTAGAGGGATCCAGGTCATGCGAGAAGACAACCAGAGAGTATGTTCTCACGGGGCCCTCAGCTGTGTATACAGCCACACCGACACCCTCTGAATTAATGTTCCATGAGCGACGACGTACTTTCCAGTTTTCTGACGCCATTCGCCGCAACAAGACTCGCATAAAAGACAAGCGTGTCTGGTGCATTGAACCCATACGCTCAAGTCGCAACACGGTCGACGGGGATCTTAGTGCGATGTTGGCAATTTGAGTTTGCAGGTCAGTCATGGAAAACTCTTTTTACATATCTCGTAAATTGTTACAACGAAATAATTACATCGGAGTGAAATTATGCCGAAAGAAGTTTAACCAGTTAGCACCGAGCACTTTGTCTGCATCTTCCTCAGTGAATCCTGCACTTCGTAAACCGGTACGCAGACCGGTAAAACTTCTATTATCGGTAAACCAGTCGGGCTGAGGTGGAAAACCTGCATTATCTGCTGTGCCTTCTCCATAGTCGATCTCCTTACTCCAGCGGCCGACCCGCATCCACTCGACTACGCTGTCGGGTTGATCCTGACACAAATCGGAACCGATACCAATATGATCAATACCCATAACTTCTGCTGTGCGCGAAGCCATTTCACAAAAACTCCGCAATGTACAGTCTGTTTTCCCAGCCAGGTGGTGCGGATAGAATGAAAAGCCCAACATACCTCCACTTTCGCTTAAAGCTTTTAGAACGGTATCGGACTTATTGCGAAGCGCCTGATGCCAGCTGTGCGGGTTGGCGTGAGTAATTGCGATTGGTCTTTCAGAAATTTCTATTGCCTCAAGTGTGGATTGCTCCGCTGAGTGAGACATATCAACAACCAGGCCGACACGATTCATCTCTTTAATCACCTGCCTGCCCATACGAGTAACACCGGTATCAGTCGTTTCGTAGCAACCTGTCGCCAGCAGCGATTGGTTGTTATAGGTCAGCTGCATAAAGCGCGCGCCAAGCGTATGCGCAATTTCCACCAGCCCGATATCATCTTCAATTGGTGACGGATTCTGAAACCCAAAAAATATTGCTGTGCGATTTGAATCAATCGCGGTATCGATATCGTCAGCCCAGCGCCCCTGAAAAATAAGATTCGGGTATTGCTCAAACCACCGATTCCACTGCTCTATATTCAATACTGTTTCGCGAAAATTCTCGTGGTAGGAGATTGTGACATGCACTGCATCCACTCCACCCTCACGCATTTGACGAAATATTTTTTCCGACCAGTTAGCATACTGCAGGCCGTCGATAATCGGAGCTCTTCGTGTTGTCATCATTGGTTCTCTGTCTTTACCGCGCCGAGCACGCAGTTTGAGCATGGCTCTATCGGCAAACCTGATAGTATTCGATCGAATAGCGAAAAGCATAGTGCTTTACGCCTCAGCATAAAGTCACAAAGAATAAAGCGCCGAACGGAATGACCCCGGATAAAGAAGATCTCTGGTTCGCACCACTGGGTGGATGCGGCGAAATAGGTATGAACCTCAACGTTTTTGGTCACGACAATCAGTGGTTGATTGTCGATTGTGGTCTGACTTTCTCTGATAAGCCAACAGGTGATCAAATTGCAGACGACAAGCCGCAAAACCGTTCCGGCCGACGCGATGTACAAATGGCCGACCCGGAATTTATAGCAGAGCGAGCTGATGACATTGCCGGCATGGTAATAACGCACGCTCACGAAGATCATGTTGGCGCTGTACCTTACCTCTGGCCACTGCTTAAGTGCCCGATCTATACCACAGCATTCACCGCCTACATCCTTCGACGTAAACTGGATGAATACAACCTGCTTGATGATGTCACAATACGCATTGTCGATGCTGGCGACACACTCGATATAGGTCCGTTCAACGTAGAGTGGATTGCAATGACACACTCAGTACCTGAACCCTGCGGCCTGTTAATCACGACAGACGCAGGCACCATCTTTCACTCCGGTGACTGGAAGCTCGATGACAACCCGGTAGTTGGCGATACGTTCGATAAAGCACGATGCCAGGAACTTGCCTCTCTGGATATCGATGCCATGATATGTGATTCCACTAACGCCACAACCGCAGGTAAAACGCCGTCCGAGTCCGAACTCTACCCGGGGCTTAACGAGTTAATAAGCAACGCACCTGGCCGTGTTGTGGTCACGTGTTTCGGCAGCAACCTGGCACGGGTTGCGACGCTTGCTAATATTGCAGCCGACACAGGCAGACACGTTGGCATGATCGGACGCTCAATGATCAACATGGTCAACGCGGGACGAGCCACAGGCCTCCTGAACACAGATATCAGCATTGTTGAGGCTCAACATCTCGGTTACCTTCCACCCGAATCCGTATTGCTTCTTGCGACCGGCAGCCAGGGTGAACCCCGTACCGCATTGCACCGTTTAAGCACCGACACCTTCCGGGACATGAACCTGGAACCGAGCGACACCGTGATCTTCAGTTCCAAAGTCATACCGGGCAACGAGGACAGTGTTAGTGCGTTAATAGCTCGACTTGAATCCATGGGTGTCACAGTATTTGGAGAACATAACGTTGAAGCGCTGATACACGCTTCTGGTCATCCGGCAGCAGATGAATTATTAACCATGTACCGTTGGGTACAACCCGATGTCCTGATACCAGTACACGGTGAGCAACAGCACATGCTTGCCAATGCAAAGCTTGCCAAAGAAGCGGGTATTCCACGCCAAATTAACGGCGAGAATGGTGATCTTTTCATAATCTCGCCTAACAAAGCGATAAGACGTGCGGCCCTCCCTGTAGGCAGACTGTCACTGCAAGGCAGGAAGCTGGTTCCGGTATCAGGCCCAGCTGCAACCGATTCTGCTAACCAACTTTAATGACCGGCCATCGCGATCTCACCACTGGCTCTATAGGAAGCCATTTACTCGCATTGGCTGTTCCCGCTGCAATGGGGATGATATTCAACACCCTTTACAATCTGACTGACTTCTGGTTTGCCGGTAAATTATCCGATGATGCACTGGCCGGTGTTTCAATTGCAGGATCTGTTTTTTTTCTGATACTCAGCGGTAGTATTGGCATGCAAACCGGCACCACAGCAATAATTGCCACCGAAGTTGGCAAAGGCAATATGGCGTCTGTCTCAGAATGGGTTAACCAGGCTACTGGTCTCGGCTTAATGCTATCTTTGATTTGCCTTGTTATTGGTCTGCTGTGCGCTGATCCTCTGATCGAATTTCTGGGGGCCGAACCACAGGTACAACCCTTCGCTAAAAGCTACGTGGTAATTGTACTATGGGGTTGCTTTGCATTTGTATTGTCGGGTGTCGCCGCTGGTGCATTGATGGCTTTAGGTGATACCGTATCCAACCGCAATGCACTGGCCGTTGGACTGCTCGCAAACTTTATACTGAACCCGATACTTATTTTCGGCCTGAACCTCAATGTCAGTGGTTTGGCAATTGCGACTATATTGATAAAGCTCGCATCCGTAGTCTATTTATACAGCGTACTAAAAAAGCAACTCGGCAGTTGGGCAAGACCTGCATTTAACATCACTTACTGGGTTGACCTGATGCGTCAGGTAGCGCCAGCAAGCTTTAATATGTTAACGGTTATTCTTGGTGGCTTTATAACTGTTGCATTTATCGGAAGGTTTGGTAGCCAGAACGTTGCAGGATATGCCGTCGGGTTGCGTCTGGAGCAGTTACTATTGCTACCCGCATTAGGTCTCAACACAGCAGTCATGGCAATGGTCGGACAGAACTTCGGCGCCAACAATATAGATCGCATACAAGAAACTTACAAAAAAGCTTTAGTAACCGGGCTGGGAATTGCCCTGTTTTCCATACCAGTCATGATATTTTTATCGCCTACATTGCTTAGTTTCTTTTCTTCCAATGAACAAATGATTAAAACCGGCACGACCTATCTAAGAATAGATGCACTTGCCTTTTTTGCCTATGTGGTTTTGTTCGTCAGTGTCGCCTCTCTACAAGCGGTAAAAAAGCCAATGTTCCCAATGTACCTGGGACTCGCCCGACAATTGATACTACCGGCAACAATAAACTATCTGATAATAGTTACATTCGAACTTCCAATGATCTGCCTGTTTATCTCAATCGTTATTATTGTCGTATGCAGTGCCGTACTGTCTCACTGGTATACCTGGCGGGAACTTGGCAAACTTTCCAGGGCTCAAAAACCACCCTCCGACTCAAGCCTACCCAACCAGCCCGCTAACACGGAACGAACTATTCCATAAGCGGGTATTGCACTATAATTCGCCCTTCACAATGACGCATCTTTCGCGGGGGAAATACCGATGGCTCAGTTCAATCTGCCGGAACCACAGCCGGATCCGTTACTCCAGCTAATTAGCCAATACCGCGCAGACAAAAGAAGCGACAAAATCGATCTTGGCGTTGGTGTATATCGTGATCACCAGGGCAATACACCTGTGCTTTCAGCGGTTAAAGAAGCTGAATCGCGACTGCAAACACAACAACAAACAAAAAGCTACCTTGGACTAACCGGCGATATAGAATTTACTGAATGTCTCAGCGAATTGATATTCGGCAACACCAGTACTTACGTGTGCGGTGCCCAGACCCCGGGTGGCAGTGGCGCTTTGCGACTTGCCGCCGAAATTTACAAGACCGCTAACCCGGATGGCACCCTATGGATCGGTCAGCCGACATGGCCAAACCATCTGCCACTCACAGAATCGGCCGGTGTTAAAACTACTACCTATAGTTACTTTGATCGCAGCTCACAGCGAGTTCTGTTTAACAACATACTCGCCGCCGCAGACGCCGCTTCCTCCGGGGACGCAATGATTCTGCACGGCTGTTGCCACAATCCGACTGGCGCAGATTTGTCTGACAATCAATGGCGTGAGCTCGCAGAGATACTGGCCGAAAGACAAATCATTCCCATTGTCGATCTGGCGTACCACGGTCTCGGAAGAGGCCTTAATACTGACCTTAAAGCAACACGCCTGATAGCTGCAACCTGCGATAAAACACTGGTTGCTGCCAGCTGTTCGAAAAACTTCGGTCTTTACCGTGATCGGACTGGCGCAGTTTATATGGCATCACATGATAAACAGACGGCTAGTCGTGCACAGGCAGTTTTCGGACAAATAGCCCGTAAAATATATTCCATGCCGCCAGATCATGGCGCTGCCGTGGTGAGAATAATCCTGCAGGACAATAACCTAAAGCCGCTATGGGTGAGCGAACTGGACACCATGGTGGAGCGAGTGAATGAACTGCGAACTGCAATAGCAAACCGCTACCCAACACTCAACTTCGTCGCTAATCAACGGGGTATGTTTTCGCTTCTGCCGTTAAACCCTGACCAGGTTAATTCACTAATCAATGATCACGCTGTGTATCTGGCCGGTGACGGCCGTATTAATATCGCTGGCTGTCAGACACATCAGATTGACAAATTTGTATCTGCTTTGCAGGAAGTCGGATTTAGCGGCGCGTCTTCATAAGAGACAATAGACTTATTAATAAAGTATCGAATACAAAAAAGCCGCACCAGATCAGTGCGGCTTTTTATTACAGCTATACTTCAACCTGCGCTAGTAAGAACGATGAATCTGATACTCATCCAGATTAAAAGTACCAGCGCCATGCCAGATCTCTGTACCCATCAGAATGTTCGCCAGGCAATCCGTGCTCTTTAAAGCGTAGATTCCGTATTGCGCCGCGTTATCCCGTGCGTGATCAAGTAGTTCAGTGTATTGAATAGTACCGCTTAATGCTTCTTGCTGAGCTACAAAAGCAATGTAATTAAAATTACTACTCTTAGAGTAAACATCAAAGACACGACCATCACTGGTAGCCACAACATCTATCGGTGATCCACCTGAAGGGTTACGCTCGTCCAGTTTCAACCAAACCATTGCTTCGAATACCTGGTTGTCGTCAGCACCACCGTTACGAACAATATCGCAGGAGTCATGGTAAAACGACTCAATCGCCACATTAAATTCAGAATCAGTACCGCCAACATTAGCCGAAGCGGACTTACGACCCTCATAGCTAAATGAGTAGTCGATGGTGAAACGAGGCGCGTCAAATATTTCAACCGGCAAACCAGTTTCTGCGAAAGTTCCTGAACGTTCAAATGCCGACTTTGTACCATAGATTACTTCAGGGTATGACTTGGTATCAAACGGGTTGCTTGTATCAAGCGCACTGCCCCAGTCCCACTCGTACTCAACACCGAAGCCGCTATCTGTCTCATACAGGCTGATGTCCTGATACCAGGAAGGATAATTCGCCGCACTGGCGTTCCACGGATTGTTACTCACAAGGAAGTCACCGTATCGAAGCCCCGGCCAACTTGCTATCCGGTCAGTATCAACGCGCTGTGCACCTGTGTCGGAAAATAAATCTGCGCCGTTCGGTTTCAGCGTAGAAGCGTCTGACGAGAAAAACCCGCTGGATGGACGAGTTCTGTCTTCACTAATAATGCTGGAAGGGACATTATCGGTGTTACCTGATGTAGCTGTCGGGTTCACACCTTTGTTATCGCCAATTGTTCCTGTGTCATCACCACCACCGCCACCACACGAGGAAAGAAGTGCTAAAGTCACCATTGCTGCGCTTATTTTTAGTTTCATTTTTTCTATTACACCAGGTTTCGTCACTTACGAGTGATGGAGAGTTTCCAACACGGGTTAACCATCTGAGTTTGAAAATATTATCTCGAACGATATCGGCGCTAAGGCCGCAATCTTTAATTTGGTGTTAAAGAATTTATCTCAGGAAGAGATATGGGCAACGTAAAGTGAGCAACTTCACAGTTCATCGGGCAGAATTACCAATAGCTCTTCTATTACCCGTGGATTTTCTGCTATCAGTAGCTTTTCTATAGTTGCCGTGAAGAAAGAGCAAAAATCAATCTGGGAATTTATCCTGCCAGCATGGCAGCAAGTCCGTTTCAGTTGAAGTAGCCTCATAAACACCACGAGCAATTGCTCTTGATAAGCAAATCGCAGCCGCATGACCTAGTGCTGCTTCTGCGCCCGGCTTGTATGGTTCACCGGAGCCGGTGCTGACCGAAAAAACAAGATCACCATCAAACAATGTATGCGCGGGAACAATTGCTCTTGCCAGGCCGTCGTGACTTACCGTCGCAAGGCGTTTTAACTGGCTGGTACATAACGTCGCGTCAGTGGCTACGATCGCAATCGTTGTATTAGCGCCGTTTTCATCCGACAATCCTTCGCCAGTTAATGCGTGTTCAATGGCTTCAGGACAAACACCGCGGTTGCCAAATTCGTTATCTTTTTCAAAAGGTGCCGCCCAGAAATGGCCACTATTGCCAGAGACAACAGAGCCACGTGCATTGACTACCACCAAAGCGCCGACAGTCACACCATCCGGCATCACAATCGATGCAGACCCGAGCCCACCCTTTAGATCAGCAGTGGTCGCACCGACGCCGGCACCGACTGTCCCCAATGGAAAATACCTGGCAGTTTTGTCGGTCTCATTTTGAGTTGCGTCTTTGTAGGCCTTGCGACCCAGATCTATATACGGATTGACTGGCCAGTTCTTATCACCGCCATTAAGAAGATCAAAAACAATCGCACCGGAGACTAGCGGTACACGAACATTTCCGACCTCATACCCACGCCCGGCCCGATGTAGCTCATCCATGACACCACTGCATGCATCAAGTCCAAAAGCTGATCCACCGGAAAGTACAATTGCGTCAATAGCACTGACCAGTTTGTCCGGAGCCAATAAGTCTGTCTCCCTTGTACCGGGTGCACCACCGCGCACATCGACAGAAGCATTAAACGGCTTGTCCGCAATCAGGACAGTAGCACCACTCTTCAGCATTTCATCGTGAGCATTGCCAACACGCAGACCACTAACATCGGTGATTAAATTTTGTGCACCTGTTTTAATACGCTTATTTCCTCATAGAGTGGCACAGCTGAATATTACGTCGAACAATTTCAAAAAATTTGCGCTTAGCTTACCTTGTTTCGCGGCAACTGTATTTCAAACAGAGAGACCGCATAACCACCTGCACTGGCCAAATTTTTTTCGACGCCGGCGTGACAGGTCGTGTCTAATGTAGTAACAGATCGAGTGGAGTAGCACATCGAGGGATAAACCCATCTGGCAGATAAACAAGATCAATTGTTCAGCAGTATTGAGCTTTTGCCAATTGTCGCCGGGAAAACAATGACTGGCATCAAAAGTCAGTAGATTAACCGCACTCCCCGCCTGGTGTTCTCTCTTAACGTTGCCAAGCAATAACCCACTCAAGATGCCGCGCAAATCCATTTTTACTAATCCATTGACCACATCAATCCTGCTGCCAGGGCTTTTTGTGTTTCTCTGGAGTACTGGCTTTATCGGTTCAAAGATAGTAACGCAACATGCCCCGCCGCTTACATTTCTGGCCATTCGAATGGCCCTGGCGGCAATAGTGCTGGTACCCGTACTATTAATCACACAAAGCAAATGGCCGACACGCCTCTCCGATTACATTCACTCCGCTGTTGTAGGCGTGCTCGTGCATGCTGTCTATCTTGGCGGTGTGTTCTGGGCAATATCTCTGGGCACTGGTGCCGGCCTGAGTGCTTTGATAGTGGGCCTGCAGCCAGTACTGACACTCTGCCTCTCTGTGATGTTTTTAAAGGAGAAAGCAGGCTGGCTGAAAGTCACCGGGATACTCACCGGGCTTGTCGGATTTATTTTCGTTGTAATAGAAAGAACCGGCATAGACGCGCTGGGCACATCCAGCCTGCTGCTTTGTACAGCATCTCTAATCAGTATTTCAGCAGGGACCATTTACCAGAAAAAAATAACCGCCAGCGTCGAACTGTTGCCTGGTGTATTCATGCAGTACATTGGAGCACTGATTGCGCTGTTGCCGTTCGCCATACTGCTGGAACCATTCGACATAAGCTGGAATGGCAAATTTTTGCTGGCAACCGCGTGGCTGGTATTTGTACTTTCCATTGGAGCTGTTTTACTGTTGATGTTGCTTATACGAAACTCGGAAGCCAGCAACGTTGCGAGCCTGTTCTACCTGGTTCCACCATTGACCGCACTGGAAGCCTTCGTGCTCTTCGGTGAAGCGTTATCACTACCTGCCATCGGCGGCATGTTTCTTTGTGTAGCAGGTGTTGCAATGGTGTTACATAAACACGGCTGATTTTCGACATATGTCGACTACTACCATGTTGAATTGGTCCCACCGTCGCGAATCGGTTACATTATGACCGTTACGCGCACTTCGCTCCTGCACCTTCGGTGGCCAATGAAAACCCGCTTACTCAACCCCAAATCAACAAAATCCAGCATGCCATACAAACCGGTCAATCACATATCTCAGCCAGTGCCGGCACATTTAAAAACAAACTCAGCAAAGGGAATTGCCAGACAAAACATCAGCGCACAAAA
This sequence comes from uncultured Granulosicoccaceae bacterium, assembly GCA_964649465.1. Lineage (GTDB taxonomy): Bacteria > Pseudomonadota > Gammaproteobacteria > Granulosicoccales > Granulosicoccaceae. The sequence goes on from CAZYRP010000045.1 coordinate 21,314, forward strand.
TATAGCCAGCATACTTCTTGTGGCCGGCAGCACTCTAACGCTGCTGTCTGGCTGTGGTGGCGACAATAATGGCAACGTAGCTAATCTGCTGCCTGCGTTTTCAGGCACTATCTCAACGCCCAGGGGTATCGCTGAGCAATCTATCGAACTCAGGTCGCCTGATGGCGAGTTAAAAGAAATACCAGTCGATGAGCTGGGGCAATTTGCACTCGACACGATCCAGACTGGCGACCGCTATCTATTGAGAGCGAGCCTTGGCAACAACAATTTTCTTTATAGTTTTGCATTCATGCCTGACAATACCGGCAATAGACAAAACTTACATAGTTATACAGATTTAGTAGCTCGCACCTGGTTTGCAGATCAGGGCCTCGATATCAACTTTGAATTTGCAAACGCCGCAACGATTGAAAATTTTCCATCTATAGATGCGATTACAACTATCGATACAAACGTTCAATCGATTGTATCCGACGCACTGGATGTATATGGATTAGCAGGTATATCTCTCTCCAGTGCATTCTATGAGGCTGTTGACACAGGCATCGATCGTTTTCTGAACGAAAACCCGGTGATTATAAGAAACAATCGCGCAACTATTATTGTTAATGATCCGCAGACTAATCTGCAGGCTGTTGCGGTAAACAGAGTTCAATTGCAAACCACATTTGGTGCGGTAGACGAAATACCACCACAACAAGTACAAAATGTTCGCGCACTCGGTGCAGAAAACACCGATGACAGCGGCACAGTAGTGATAGCGTGGACTACAGCAACTGACAACATCGGCGTTGCAACTTACGAAATAATTCGCGACGGATTACTGATAGCTCATACACCGTTTCCATTATATCGTGACTCCACCGTTAGCTTTGACACCGACTATAGCTATAGCATTGTAACAGTCGATGAGTCTGGCAATAGATCAACACCTTCGCTGGCTGTCACCGGCAGGTCTTTATCAACACCTGACACTACCGCACCGGACATACCTTCATCCAGCACCCTGAACGCCAATACCGATAGCGTTGATGTTTTCTGGAGTCACTCAAACCTTTTTGATCTAGCAAGATTTGAAGTCACTCGAACCGGTGGTGATGGAATACTGGTGCGCGAGGTTACCTCGCCGGAGTTGAACGACATCACAGTGGCGAGTGGCACGGAGTATTGTTATTCCATAGTTGCTGTAGACGCCAGTGCGAACAGATCTGAGCCAAACCCCACTTCGTGTATAACAACATCTGGCAATGCTGTTGATAATCAACAGCCAACCAATACGCCTGCAACCATTGAAATGGCGCAAACGTCTGCCTCCGGTCGGGAGGGCACCACCATAAGTGCCTTTGTTAACCGACTAGGCGATGCAAGCGCAAAAATAAGTATCGACTATATATTTGCTCCAGGCACAGCTTCAGCAGAGGAAGACTACATTGCAGCTGACGGAACACTGGTCTGGCCCGAAGGAGATATCACCGCAAGACAAATCGATTTCCAGCTACAGACCGATGGAATTGAAGAAGGCTCCGAAACTCTTTCAGTCGTTCTTACCAATACCTCCACAAATGCGGTTATCGCAAACGCAACTACGTCGATCACCATTATCGATATTGACTGAACTGCACTGCACTTCAAATCGGGCACATTTGTTTACACAGTAAATAACTCTCGCAAACCGCACACCGACGGCCTTTGCTGCGCTGCGTGCTCAATACACAGGCCATCAGGCAACCCAGCCATGGCAGAGATTATGCGTCATGACGTATACTTCTGCCATTCGTGAACAGGCCCGACTGTATGTCTCTCCAATACGCAGCAACCTATCTGAAAATTCCGACTTTCGTTACTCTGGTCGTTTGCTCACTACTGGCTTGCAGTGACACAACTATTGCCACTCGATCTTTTGAGGAGTCTCGTACTTTCGAAATTCCCGGCGCCCCGATCGGCATACCCATAGCGTTAACGTTTGACGACATATCAGTAGCTGTTAACCTGGCAGACCAACCCGGGTATAGCGATGGAGACTTTGATTTCGTAACCAGCGTTCGGGTAAGAGAGCTGGAGTTCGAAATCACTCCGGAATCAAATGATCCGGCGAACGACCAGTTCGAGGACGGCAACCTCGATAGTTTTGAGTTCGTCTCCAGTCTTGATATTTCGCTGAGAGCAGTAGTAGACGGTACCGAAACAGTTGTTGAAGTAGCGACACTGCCAGCTAACGATCCACAAATAGCCAGCAACACCACAAGCCTTTTAATGAATGTACTGGATACAGATATCCGGGATTTGATAGAAGCACCAGATGGTGCCGAGCTGCTAATCAGTATTTCAGGCACTCCCCCACCGGACTTCGTGACTGTGAAAACCAATATACGTTTCCGTGTAGGTATCGGCTTTCGCTAGAACACTGCATCAGCACCACAGCAGAGTTAATAGAAACCGCTGTAATCTGAGCTCACCAGTAAAAGTGTGTGCTTTAATTCGTACACTCTTTAGCGTGTATAATGACTGTCACCTCACCGAGCCGCTGTGACCACCATCCCATGAGTTCTAACCCGGTTATCGGTAAACATTTAATAGCTGACTTCTCTGGTGCTTTGTATCAGACAGACATCAACCAAATCGAGTATGCGCTTGGTTCTGCAGCACGGGCTGCCGGTGCTGTTGTTCTTAATGTGATCGTTCACCGCTTCCCTGATAGCGATGGCGTAACCGGTGTCGCCATACTCGCGGAATCACACATTAGTATTCATACCTGGCCTGAGCACGACTACATCGCACTGGATATTTTCATGTGTGGTAATTCTGATCCGCAAACGGCGCTTGACTGGCTCCAGGAATTCTTTGCACCGAAAATAGTTGAAACGCAATTGATAGGGCGAAACACCCCGATTGATGCCGGTATGCAAAACACCGGCACGCGCTAAAATTGCTCGTTACACTTTGTTGTCAGATATGTGCGTGTTGCTCATCTCTATGCACACCGCATACTTTCGCCATTTCCACCAGCTCAGGTAAGGATCTCGCCTGCATTTTTGACATCACGCGGGCACGATGATCATCAACAGTTCGATGACTGATATCAAGTTCTCGCGCAATGACTTTATTTGAAGCATTTGCAGCCCCAGCCACCAGCAATGTCATCACATCGCACTCGCGCGGAGTGAGGCTTTCGAAACGACAGATGACTTCCCCTTTTTTCTCGGCTTCCTGCAATTGGGTTTTACACTGATTCAAGGCTTTATCGATGCAACCAATGAGCAGTTCAACCGGATAAGGTTTCTCCAGAAAATCGATTGCACCGGCTTTTATCGCCTGAACGGACATCGGTATATCCCCATGACCTGTGACAAAAATTATGGGTAATATAATTTCCCTGACTGCCAGATAATCCTGAAGATCGGTGCCACTCATTCCGGCCATACGAATATCCAGCACCAGGCATGCGACACCACCAGGACGAAAATTTTCCAGGAAGCTCTCAGAACTCTCGAACGTTTCGACCAGATACCCCCGCTTGGTTAGCGATCTGGCCAGTGCTGCGTTTACTGCCGATTCATCGTCGACGACGTATACAACTGCTGTTTCACTGTCCATTATTTACTTTCCTACACCTCAATTGCCGACCAACATAATCTCTAACTGACCTCGCTTCCACCAGACTGCCCATTTACAACAGGCAATGTAAAGTGAAAGGTCGTCACGCCCAGTTTACTAAAATCTACCCACAATTGCCCATTATGCGATTCAACTATTGATCGACTTATCGAAAGTCCCATACCCATACCGTCTTTTTTAGTGGTAAAGAAAGGCGCAAACAAACTTGCTTTCAAGTCCTCTGCCAAACCACCACCGGAATCCTGTACTGTTATCCGTATAAACCCGGTATCAAGCAAAGCAGTTGTAATGATCAACTCGCGTTTTTCAGGATCGCTGGTTTGAATCGCCTCGACCGCGTTTCGCTCGAGATTTACCAGCACCTGCTGAATTTGCACTGCATCAATAACAGGGCGCGGCAGGTCATCTGCCAAATCCAGCCGCACCGATATATCGTATTGATTTGCATCCGCCTGGCTCAGGCGAATTGTTTCTGTCACCAGCTGGTTAATATCGGTCTCAACCGCGTTGCCAATTTCCCTGCGCACCATCATGCGCAGTCCTTTAATTATCGAACCGGCACGATTAGCTTCACTGTGTATGTCATGAATCGCATCAACATCAATTTGCTCAAACGATTTTTTTTCATTGAAATCTGAAATTAGCGCATCACAATTCAGGCTGATGGCGCTTAGCGGCTGATTTAATTCGTGCGCGAGGCCAGTGGCCAACTCCCCGACCGTCGTTAAGCGGGATGCATGGGCTAACTCAGCACGCAATTGACGATCCTGTTCTTCCAGTAACTTTCTGTCAGTTACCTCTTCCACTGCAAGCACGCAATACCGATTTCTATTTGACTCAAAAGCTGATGCCGCAATTGCCAGCCATACTGTTTTTTCTTGATCTAAAAATCTGACTTCAGTTTTCAAGGCATCTGAATAACCCTGGAGCACATCGTTAATCTGCAATGAAACATCTGCAAGCGCAGTACGCTCTGCATATTGTTTGCGTGAGAATATGTCTTCAAAATGATAACCCACACCACCAGCCTGCGGGTCAATTCCAGAACTCGAACCTGCGCTCGCATACTCCCTCCAGGCAGTATTGACCTCCAGAATAATACCGCTTTGGTTAAGTATCGCCAGATTCTCCGGTAAAGCATTAAGCGATATTCGTAAAAATGTTTCTGAGTCACGCAGTGCCTGCTCTGCCTGAAGCCTGCCCCGCGCTTCAGCCTCAATCAAATCTTCGTTAGCAAGCTCCAATTCACGTTCCATTCGCTTTCGCGATGTAATATCACGTGCAACACCACGATAACCTTCATACTCGCCAGACTGATTAAAGAGAGGATTGCCACTCACAGCTATCGTGTTAACTGTGCCATCACTCGCAGTCCACTGCGCCTCATAGTTACTGAATCCCACCTGTTGGCGAATCTTTTCAATCGGCCAGTCACTGTCATTTAACTCATGTTGAAACGGTGGTAGTGAGTAGTCGGTATTTTTTTTATATCGTGAAGAACCAGACAACAATCTGTCAGACAACCAACGCAGACGCCTGTCACTGTTAATCTCCCAAAACCAGTCTGCACCGGTGTCGGCAAAGTCCTTTATGCGTCGGGTATACTCTCGCTGGTCTTCCGCAATCCGGAATTGCAAGTCTCTCTGTCGTGTTAGCAACGATGCAATTCCTGCTGCAAGCATTGCAAAAGCTCCCAGCAAAAAAATCAGAGATTTGCCGAATTTAGTCAAATAATTTGTCTGCGTGCTAATTAACTCGCGCGCCACTTCATCAGTCTGAGCAGAAATAACCCGCAAGTTTTCGCTTCTGGTCTTAACTCTTTGCGATGCAATCGAAACTATATTCCGGCGGTCCTTTTCAACTCCTGGAATGCCGGATGTAAGCCATTGCCTGACATCCTGTAATACCGGTTTTACATAAGCATGAGCTGTTGCTGCTCCATCCAGCCGCTCGAAGCTGTAGTTAAAACGCATTACCTCAAGCCGGCTCTCAACCCGGGTCAATGCCGTTTCAATAGTCTCTTCGATTTGCTCACCTTCTGACAGCCGCTCTGTTTCCAGCGCCAGAACCAGTTTATTGTACTCATGCAACAATACAGCAACATCACTTTGCTGCTGCAAAACCTCCGCGGCCAATGCATCTGTGATGGCCGTCGTCCTGCTCTGAACAAAAAGTGCTATAGCAACACCCATGGTCCCGAGCAATGCGAATATGGTGAATAAACCAAGTTTGCTATATGTCTGGCGCATCACTGCCAACCTAACACAATTGAAGACTGCAGTTACCAGATAAGCGCGTGAAACTATTCATTGTGCTTCCAATCAACGCGGCACTTCCTTTGTGTCATACCCATGTTTTTGATAGTAGTTCAAAGCCCCGGCATGAAGCGGTATGCTGACACCTTGCAGCGCAGTATCAGGACTAATGTCCGCACCTCTAGGATGGCCGGCGATCAGTGAATCAAGCATGCCCTGGCTCCAAATTGCCTTAGTCATCTCGAACACAACAGCTGCACTGATATCAGAACGCACAATTAGCTGAGCTGAAACACTCAGCGTATTTATTTCCTCACTATTCAAGTAGATTCCGGCTGGAATGCTGCGGGCTGAAAAGTACAGGTGTTCGGTTGTAAGCCGGCTTACCAGGTCATCACTTAAACCCATCATCCTGCCGACGCCATCGTCCACTATTTGCTTCACACCATCGACCGGATAACCGGCTACAACAAACATCGCATCCAGCACACCTCGACGCATCCGTTCTATAGAATCATCAAGCTTCAGGTAGACGAGTTTAATTTCCTCAAGAGGCATTCCACTTGCTTGCAATACAACTTCGGCATCGAGCTGTGTGCCAGAACCAAGCTCATCTACCGAAACTCTCTTACCAACAAGATCAGTAATAGTTTCAATGCCACTCCCTGCGCGCACCACTAGATGCAGGCTTTCCTGATACAGCGATCCAACTGCACGCAGTGTATCTCTAAGGTTTTTGTTTTTGAACTGCCCCATGCCATGGTACGCAAGACTAACAACGTCAGCCTGAGCCAGTCCAATCTCAAGCAAACCTTCGGATAAGTCGTTAATGTTAGCCACTGAACCGGTTGATCGTTGTGGTATGACTACAAGCTGTTCATCGCTGTCCGGGATGCGCCTGTTTATTTGTCCGGCAATTAGTTCGCCCACGGCGAAATAGGTGCCAGTGTTTCCACCTGTTCCGAAGCGGAAAATTTTTTCAGCTGATGCGGTACCGCAGTTGACTATCAGCAGCGCGAACACCATTAGTGTTCTGTATGATAGACAAATCTGATCACCTGACCAGTTAAGTGACCAGGCACTTATCAGATACTGCTGTTTAAAAACAGACCGGGTAAAATCAAACCAATTCAAATGAAGTGCACCTGCGTTGTTAACGCTTCAAGCGGAGCAACCAGGTTTTCGCGGTGCATTAATCAAATCCCGTGTGTAAAGTGCTGCGGGTTATTAAATACACCATCAGACTCCTGGTCTTTGACATTCTACCATTCACAATGACTAACGCTCTATCGATCACAGACCACACTACAGTTCGATCAGTAAGGGATAAACAGTGAAGTTATATCAATGCCGCATGCACCGACTTATTACAGCACGCGGGATCACTGCTCGGAGCTGCTGGCTGACAGATAATTCGTGAATGAATTTCCTGCCATAAAAATTGTTCAACCCTAACTATTACACTGGCTAAAAAAAACTTCGTATGTTTTACAGCATGCGAAGTAGCAAGTACTCAGAGTGCGTTTAGCAAGGCGACGATATAGTGAGTACTCGAATTCCATACAGACCTCTCAACGCAAATTGCATACTTCGAGAGAATCGTATCGCGGTTTAAACGAGAGCGGTTACCGTAAGATACCGGTATGCCGTTGAGCAAGGTTCAGTCGCTGCCAGCCGCTTTAGGCATAAGCCGTGGCTCAAACTCTGGTGACGAGCTGTCGTGGCACAGGTTGAACCCAACCCCATGTTCCGTATTACACCTGTCCGCAAAGACAAGACTTGCTTTGTAACAAAGGGCAGAACCCGGCACCAAACTACGATATAGGCTGTGCTTTAAATCGCCTGATCGTTTTCTTCGCCGGTGCGAATTCTTACAACACGCTCTACCGGCTCGACAAAGATTTTTCCGTCACCAATCTTGCCTGTATTCGCGGCCGACGTAATCGCCTCAATACACTCCTCGAGCTGCGCATCATTCACTACCGCTTCTATTTTTGCCTTGGGCACAAAATCAATTACATACTCGGCCCCACGATAGAGCTCAGTATGACCCTTCTGACGCCCGAAGCCTTTTACTTCAGTAACTGTTATACCAGCAACACCCACTTTGGACAGTTCTTCACGAACGTCTTCAAGTTTGAACGGTTTGACTATCGCAGTTATTTTTTTCATCCACTATTACCTGTCAAAGCGGGGAGAGGCAGATACTTTATGAATACTCAGGTCAGCACCCGCATATTCTTCTTCTTTGCTCAGCCGTATACCGACCGTCGCCTTTATTACCCCATATATTATAAATCCGGCCACCAGCGCAAAAAGAATACCTGCCAGTGTACCAATAACCTGGGAGACGAGTGAAACACCACCCAGCCCACCCATACTCTCAAGGCCAAATATTCCCGCAGCAATACCACCCCAGGCACCACAAACACCATGCAGTGGCCAGACCCCCAGAACATCATCTACCTTGAGTCTATTTTGAGCAAACGTAAAAAGCCACACAAACACCGCACCTGCTACAGCCCCTACTACCAATGAACCACCAGGGTGCATTACATCAGACCCCGCGCACACCGCCACCAGACCTGCCAGCGGACCATTGTGCACAAAGCCAGGGTCATTCCTGCCGGCCACCAGAGCTGCCAGCAGTCCACCAACCATGGCCATCAGAGAATTCAATGCGACCAGTCCACTGATGCCGCCAATTTCCTGAGCCGACATAACATTAAACCCGAACCAGCCAACCGTTAGAATCCACGCACCGAGTGCGAGAAACGGAATGCTGGACGGTGGATGAGCCAGCAATACCTTACTGTCCGCTGTGTACCTGCCGGTTCTTGCTCCAAGCAGCACGACTGCCGCCAGTGCAATCCAGCCACCCACACCATGTACAACCACAGAGCCTGCAAAATCGTGAAATGGCTGCCCACCGACTGACTCTATCCAATCCTGAAAACCGTGATTACCATTCCAGATCAGCCCCTCAAAGAACGGGTATGCGAGCGCCACAATCAATATTGATGCAAGCAACTGAGGATAGAACCTTGCACGCTCCGCTATTCCACCAGAAACAATTGCCGGTATTGCCGCAGCGAAAGTTAGCAGAAAGAAAAATTTTACCAGCTCATAGCCATTGCCAGCCGCGAGCTCCGGTGCCGGGCGAAAGAAATCAACTCCATAGGCAATAGAAAATCCAACAAAAAAATAGGCAATCGTAGAGACACCAAAATCACAGATGATCTTTACCAGCGCGTTAACCTGATTTTTTTCTCTGACCGTTCCTACTTCAAGGAACGCAAAACCCGCGTGCATCCACAGCACCAGAATCGCGCCTAAAAGAACAAATAGGGTATCCGAACCTGACTGCAGATTTTCCATGCTCGCCTGTGTTTGCTGTAACAACCACGCAGTTTACGTCATTTTCAGACGCGAAAAACAGACATTTACAATCAGGACAGGCCCGGATTCTGCGCTGTTTACCTATAACCAGATTTCGAATACATCCGTTCAACCGAACCAGCGCACTTAGGACACAACTTTGGCATTCTTTTTGGAGCTCCGACCTATCGCAGCCAAAACAAACACGATAAGAATGACCATGCTACGCCAAAAAAGTGACAATTGTTGCGTGCCTGCACGGCCAGCAATACCAGAAATTTCGGGTATTTTGACGCTCGCACCACTACCCCTT
>CAZYRP010000046.1:0-30682 GCA_964649465.1 uncultured Granulosicoccaceae bacterium
CTGTTATCTACTACTTTTAACACAGCAGGCTGATTGTTCAGCGCTATAATTTTAGGACTCGACAAGACCTGAACATCACCGAACTGTTGCAACAATTTAAGTGTCGCAGAAAGATTACCTAAAATTGAACCGGGGTTGCTGTAGCTCAACAATACAGTCGCAGGGTTAAGTGCCTCTGACGCCTGTGGCAACCCTGCAAGGAGTTGTGAAAAATCGAAATTCGCACCCGAGTCACTACCACTATTCAATACCTGCCAGTCAACTCCAGACTCAAACTTTTCGTTTAACGTAACTTCAACAACAGTTGCCTCAATTAAAACCTGCCGTTGCGCGCTGTCCACAACTTTATCGAGCAAAGTTTTTATTGAGCGATGCTGTGCATCTCTTGCACGAACAGTAATAACACCCGACTCTTTATTAACAAAGACGTTTTCGCTTCCTGTTGTGTCAGAGTCAACCTGCTCACCGAGTATTCCACTGATACTTTTAGTCACAGATAGCCACAATGAATTCTCGGTTCGATTCTCTACAAACAACTGCGAACCGTTGTTTCCCTGTCGGCCAGACGCCCCACCATCGATGCTGGTGCTCATCGAACCAATCTGCGTCGCGAGATCCACACGACTTTCAGAAAGTCTTTGCATGTTCAGGTAATCTATCTCATAAGTACGAACAACCGGCTTGTCCTCCAGCAGTAACAAACGCTCTCCGTGCAGTTCATACCGCACAGGTGCCAGCTGGCTAATTTGCCGGAGAATGAATTCAAGCGGCTGATTAACCACAGTCAGGGTAATATCACCTTCAATGTCCCCCACAAAACTGACTTGAGTGTGCGAATCCCGGGCAATAGTCTGAAGTATCTCTTTGACAGGTACGTTATCGGCCACAACAGAGTATGTGTTGTTTTTAACTATCTGAGGTGGCACCGCTTTGGCCACACCCACCTGTTGTGATGCTATATTTTCAGCCTTAAGCAAAGACGGTTTCGGTAGAGTAGAGCCGGAACCCGGGTTCAAATCCGGAATAGATACCAGGGCGGGAATTTGAATGTGCGTGGCAGATTCTGTTTCCGCGAGGCTGCTAACACCGCTAACAAGCTTCTCTTGTTCAGGTGATACACCACAAGCTAACAGGATCAACAGATTTAAAACTGATAGACTAATGAAACGTCGGAATACAACTGAGTACAACATACAACAAACATCCGGAACCGAGTCCGACAAGACTCACCATTGCTGACAAAAGATAGCGGCCAATGGTATCGCAAACAAGTAATTTGATGGCGGAATCTCTACCGCATCACTCTTGCTAAACATATTCTATCCAAGTGTCATGTTCAATATTGTTCTTGTTACTCCACAGATACCACCCAACACAGGCAACATCATCAGGCTGTGTGCAAACAACGGATGCAAATTGCATTTAATTGAACCGCTCGGCTTCGAAATCGATGAAAAAAGCGTCAGACGCGCGGGCATGGACTACCGTGATATCGCCAACGTAGCGAAATGGCCCGACTTCAATTCCTTTATCGAGTCGCTTCAGGCAGCAGACAGACCATCAAACCTGTGGTCTTATTCAAGCAAGTCTACAATCCTGTACTCGTCGGTAAAATATACCGTTGGAGACTATTTAATGTTTGGATCTGAAACATCCGGATTACCAAACGACATCTTTCAGTCAGTGCAGCCTGCCAACAGATTACATATACCCATGCAGCAAGGATCACGCAGCCTAAATTTGTCAAATGCTGTGGCTATTGCCAGTTACGAAGCATGGCGTCAAACCGGATTCAGTACCAACCGGGTCAACAAGGAGGAAACACATCTCTAAACTATGTACACGCAACACAGTGCTTTAGTTAATGTTCGTATGTAGACGTGCGGCCAAGCAATACAGTAACAGCCTCGGCGGGACTCGCGATGTTATTAATAACCCGATGCACCTGCTCAACAATTGGCATACTCACGTTATGCTTCTCTGCAAGTTTAAAAGCTACCTCAGTAGCTACAATCCCTTCTACAGACTGACCAATTTCCGCAAGCACGCTGGAAACCGACTGCCCTTGCCCCAGACCAAGACCAAAACGCCGATTACGGGATTGATCATCAGTACAGGTCAGTATTAAATCTCCCACCCCGGATAAGCCCATCAATGTCTCGGCCTGAACACCAAGCACTTCACCCAGCCGCATCAGTTCAGCTAAACCGCGTGTTATCACAGCAACCCGTGCATTAGCGCCAAAGCTCAAACCGTCAGAAATACCTGCCGCAATCGCATAAATATTTTTGAACGCACCACCAAACTGAACTCCACGAATGTCGTCACTGACATAGGTTCTGAATCGATCACTATGCAGCAGCCGCACAACATTGTCGGCATAGCTTTTTGAATTGGCAGCAACAGTTATCGCAGTCGGTGACCGCGATGCAAGCTCTTTCGCAAACGTAGGACCGGATACCACAGCATGACATCTGTCGACACCCAACTTCTCTACCACAACATCACTCAGAAACAGACCCGTTTGTACTTCAAGCCCTTTACAGGCCCACAGCACACAACAACGATCCGGTGCCAATACGTTAATCTTATCCAGAATAGCTCTGAAGTGTTGACTTGGAATTGCAATCAGCACATCAGTCGCATCCCTGAGTGCAAGCGACAGATCATCACAATATTCAAGCGAGTCTGCCAAAATAATGCCCGGCAGATATCTTTTGTTCTCTCTATTGGCTGATATTTCCTGCAGTAGTGACGCATTGCGTGCCCACAAACAAACATTGAAACCATTGAGAGCAATATGGTGCGCCAGTGCGGTGCCGAAGCTTCCGGCACCCAATACAACGACCTTCCGTGCTGCTGTCATATCAGAGAAAAATAAAGCAGTCCGTAGTCACTGGTGGCAGTCAGCATTTATAAATACTTATCAAACTATTGCCGGGTCAAACTACTGTTGAGTTTCAGGGGCAGGAGCGTTTTGCTTGTTGGATGCAACATGCTGGGCATACAGCGCATCAAAGTTAATCGGGTCAAGTAACATCTGAGGAAATCCGCCTTTGACTGCAAGATCCGACACCACCTCACGAATAAAAGGAAAAAGCACACTGGGTGCATAGCTACCCAGCAGATGAGCCAGTTCATCTTTACCGAAGCCAGAGATCGTAAACAGCCCGGACTGTTGAACCTCAGCCAGATAAGCGGGTTTCTCCGCGAGCTCAACAGTGACAGTAAGCATCAGCGTGCACTCATACAGGTCGTCTTTGATATTTTTATTTTCAGTGTTTAACTGCACCTTCACTTCAGGTTTCCACTGCGCCTGTTCGGTAAAAATCTCAGTCGAACGCGGTGTCTCGAAAGACACATCTTTTACGTAGACCTTCTGCACACGGAATACCTGTTGATTTTCCTGTTTGCCGGCAGCACCTGCAGCGCCTGTTTCTTCAGCCATGGTTATTCCTGTTATTTAAAATTTGTACGTGTATTGTAGATCAATCTGGAAATTCAATCGTCTGGCACGGTCAGCACAAAAGAGAACGGCCGGACGATCTAATGCAGCGCTATACGCCAAGCAGCGCATCGAGATCACCCGCAGATTCCAAAGCACTCAAATCATCGAACCCCCCCACGTGATGATCTCCAATAAAAATCTGTGGAACGGTGCGCCGACCACTTCTGTCCATCATTTCCTGACGTTTTTCCGAGTCAAAATCAACTGCAATTGTCTCGTACTCAACTCCCTTGTTGTCCAGCAATTTTTTAGCCGCACGGCAATACCCACACAACCTGGTGGTGTACACAATTACGCTGTTGCTCATGGTTACTCGCTTGTTCTATGTCTTTGATGCCAGCGGCAAACCAGCTTTTTCCCAGCCTGCAGCGCCACCTTGCAGGGTGTAGACTGAATTAAATTCCGCTTTTCGCAATTTGTTCGCAGCACCCGCCGATCTATTGCCGCTGGTACAGTAGACCACTACCGGCTTGTCTTTATATTTGTCCAGTTCGACCACGCGTTTCTGGAAGCTACTCATCGGGATATGCAAATTCCCTAAAATATGCCCGACTTTATATTCAGATTCCTCACGAATATCAACGAACACAGCATCTTCATCATTCTGCAAACGCGTGGCTTCCATCGGGCTGATAATTTTCACTCCCGAAAATGCTCGCTGGTATTCAAAAAACCCGATCATACCGATCACCAGCAGTAGCGCCAGAAACAAGATAGGGTGATTTCCGACAAATTCAATTAGACGGGCCATATGACTCTTAAACTTTCAAAAATTCGAAGTACGGCTGCGTGGATTCCTGAGCCGCACAAATGCAAATAAGCCTGCCAGCCTGCGCACTTGAAAGCACGCCGCCAACCGGCATCGGGACGTATCTTAACCGAATATTGGTGCCCGGGGCGATCTTGCTGCAGACCGTAAACCACATTCCACAATCTCGGAATTACTCGCTACACTTACAACACAGCTTCAACAGGCGCTAAGCACCTGACAAAAACAATAAACAAGAGCATCAGGCCGTGAGCGGCGAGTCCATACTCTATACCATTTTTCTGATTTTCACCGGCGGGACGATTCTGGCCACGGTTGCTCTGTACGCGCGCCAGTCGCTGCTGATCGCCTATATCGCACTGGGTTTGATCGCCGGTCCGCACGTCACCGGCCTGGTAGCCGATCCGGCTCTAGTCGCCGATATAGCCAATGTCGGCATTATCTTCCTGCTGTTTCTGCTCGGTTTGAATCTGGAGCCGGACGACCTCAAGCATCTGCTGCGCGAGGCCACCGTGGTTACCCTGATCAGCAGCCTGACATTTGCTCTGATTGGTTTTGCAATCTCACTGGCATTCGGTTTTTCCACCACCGACAGTATTGTGATTGGCGCAGCAATGATGTTCTCGTCAACGATCATTGGTTTAAAGTTACTGCCTACCAGCGCACTGCACCATCAAAGAATGGGTGAAATTATCGTCAGCATATTATTGCTGCAGGACATCATCGCAATCGTCGCACTACTGTTACTGAATGAAGTGGGTAAACAGGGATCACCTGTGCTGGAAGTGCTCGGTATGCTGGTGCTGCTACCGACCATCGCCGCTACCGCCTACTTCATTTCAAAATACCTGCTGTCGAAACTTTTTCAAAAATTCGATCAAATTAGCGAATATATTTTTCTGGCAACAGTCGGCTGGTGTTTAGGCATCGCAGAGCTCGCACATGCGGTCGGCTTGTCTCATGAGATCGGCGCTTTTATCGCAGGAGTCTCTCTGGCCGCTAATCCTATTGCACGCTATATCGCAGAAAGCCTGAAGCCACTCCGAGATTTTTTTCTGATTATGTTTTTCTTCGGACTCGGCGCGGGGTTTGACATATCCGCTGTTGGCACTGTCATCCTGCCAGCTGCCACTCTGGCAATCGCGGCAATAATTTTAAAACCGGTTATTTTCAGGTTGTTACTGCGACGCGAAAAAGAAAAAGCCAGGATGTCCGGTGAAATCGGGGTACGGCTCGGTCAGATCAGTGAATTTTCGCTTCTGATTGCAGTAGTGGCTGTCAGCGCCGGGGTAATCTCAGACGAAGCATCTATGACAGTTCAAACAGCAACCTTGTTGACTTTTATAATGTCCTCCTACTGGATTGTGATGCGGTATCCCACACCAATAGCAGTAGACGACAAACTAAGACAGGACTGACACACGAAAAAAAAGCGGCACGCCGCTTTTTTTCTTATTCACGCACAGGGCAGCTGAAATCATTTGCTCATGATGTACTCAACAGCAAGTCTCATCTGTTCGTCACTCAGTGAGCTGCCACCACGCGGAGGCATAAGTCCAATGCCTGCAATTGAACTGGCAGTCAAACCATCAATACCTTTTGCATCCAAACGCTTGCCCCACGCATCTTTATCGCCCAGCTTTGGTGAGTCGCCAACACCCACCAAATGACAAGCAGTACATGTACTGTCCACAACCTGCTTCACTTCCGCGGGAATTTCTGTCGATGCTACTTCTGCGTCCGCACTTTCTGTCATTGATTCTGTTGTTGCTGATTCATCAGTTGCAGCCACTTTCGTGGTTGCCGCAGCAGTAGTGCCGGCCGCCATTACACCCGAGCCAGTAGCGTTGAAGGCCATCAACTGTACCGCCTGTCCGATCTCTTCATCACTCAGGCTTGATTCGGCTCTGGCCGGCATTTTCCCTTTACCGTTAATAACGCTCGCCGTGAGCGCATCGAGGCCTTTTTCAGACAAAGCGGCCCACGCCTCTGAATCATCAGTTTTTGCAGCACCATGCAAGCCCGCGTTATGGCAACCAGCGCAATTAGTTGCTACCGCCGCTTTAACTTTTAATGAAATTTCATCGCCTGCCATCGCAACCGTACCCGCTGCAGCCATCGCAGTGTCGGCAGCCGGCTGAGTTTCCTCCGCTGCAGATTCAGCAACAGCGGTCTCGGCAGGCTCTTCCGCTTCCATCACCTGTGCAGTGCTCTCCGCTTCCTGTGTCTCAGTTGTTTCAGGCTCTTCATCAGCCGCACTAGCCGATACATCGGCTGACCCATCAGCTGACTCATCGGCGGCTGCGTCAGCCGGTTTTGCAACCTCATCAACTCGAGACTGCCCGACCGGCTGGATGGACTTTTTCATAGCCGCAATCGCCAATGGATCATCGGGACTATCCGGCGACCATGCGTTGGCAACAAACATAATGAACACAGTGAAAATTATCAGTGCACCCAGAACAAAAACGAAAGGCTTATAGAAATTGGAGTCATTATGACTCATCAGTTTCTCCAAAAGATTAATGAGAATTAAATGTAAAAAGTCGATTCTTTAGATTCAAAAACCAAAATAGTGTGGTGTACCCTATCCAGTTAATGAAAAATTCCGGACAAGCCAACCGTCTCTGCGGCGGATCATCCTGAAGATGTAATCGGGTTCGACGGATCCACACCCGTCTGAGCCAGACAGTTTAGCAAACCCAATCGATTCGCAACACTCCGGCGATATTATTGTCATCGACTCATCCGCCTGAGCTTTAATGTTGGTCCCACCCTGATAAGCCAGCTCTGACAGGCCCGGTCTATCGAGCTACACTGCCGAACACGCGGCGCAAAAGATCGGTGGTACGCTTTACAGGATTCTGTCTGATCGCTGCCTCTTCTTCAGCCATATAGTGCCAGACACCGTCCAGACCTTTTTCGAGTACATGCGCAGTAAGGTCAGCCTCGACTGGTGGCGCGAACGGTATTTGCCTGTAGCTCGCAAGTAGCTGTCTAAATCCCCGAACAGCGCCCACCTCATTAAGACTGTCATCAATTATCGGTCGCATCGCATCACTCAGCTGACCACCCATAGTGCGCCGGAAAAAACTGGTTGCTGCATCATCAGGTCCCTGCAAAATACCTTTTGCATCTTCGAGCGTCATTTGCTGAATGGTATTGACAAACAGCTGTCGCGTTTTTGGCACAGCCTTTTCAGCAGCCTCATTAAGCCGGTTTTCAAGCGTATCAAAACTACTGTCAAGACCGACTCTGGAGGCGACTTTTTTGGCGCTTACTAAAGCGGTAGGCAGAGGGATTCGAATCAACGGATCAGCATTGTATCCGTTCTGCTGTCCAAGCTGATTCACAACCTCTCCCGACCCCACCGTTAAGGCTTGTTTCAACCCGTTAGAGATATCAGCAATACTGAGAACGCCACCAGACTGACCCGCTGACTGGCCAAGGGTTTGTCCGGCGATTTCCTCAAGACCACCCAACAACTCTGAATTGTTGGCGCAGCCGCCTGATAACAATATGCCTATCAATAGTGGGATTCGAAACTGTTTCACCGGGTTCGCCTCGTGGTAAACAAAATGGGATCGATCAGGTTGCAAGTGAATGCAAAATTCCACGCGAGCAGTTTTGCTCTCATGCAACGCACTAACCCTACCTGATAGTTGGCCCGAGGCCGGGAAATATTTGGTGATAATCAGGCAACACAAATGCAACAAATTTACACACAGGAATCAGGCCGAGATCACGTATCTGCGGATTACATTTTGCAACATCGACAATCAAAGCCGCATTTAAAAGTCGGCAGACAAATCAAAACAGTACCCGGTCAAAACAACATTTGCGCATCAATGTGGACCTGGTCATTGCGTAACTGAGAACTAAGCCACAAACCCCTTTTAGCGCCTATTTGTTTGGATCAGTTGTTGCACTTCTGCATTGCATAAAAGCACGCCCATGAATTCACACGAGGCATGCACATCGCCATCGAGGGCAGAACTATCACAAAGTTCACTCAATCATTCAGATCTGGGGTTTATGAATGAACGCACCGGCAGAACAAGTTGCCAACGACGACACAGAAGGTTTGCAGCAAGCTCACTCCGGTGTTGTGCTAACCGATCATTCTGTCGAGTCCAGTAACGACGCACAGAGCGTAAAAGCACAAGGCCTGAGTTCAGAGTTAGCCAGCAAATGGCTAAAATGGCAGTGCAAAATGATTGCCGATGTCATCACCGGGGCTGTGTATGATGCGAACGGCAGCATGCTAACTTTGCGCCCGACAAACGGCGTCGGCGCAGACAAACTGGCCATCGCAGGGCAACAGGCTTTTGAGAATGACAAACCCGTTATAACTACAGAGATTGCCTACGGTAATTCAAACGGCAAGCTCGGTGATATTATTGCCACCCCGGTAAAAGAGGGTGAAAAAACGGTTGGTTATGTCGCGCTCCTGATGACTCCGCGCCCGCAGTCACGACAGAACGTGGTACTACAACTGCTGCAGTGGGGTGGATTCTGGCTGGAATCTCTCAGCCAGATGTCCGACGGCGTGCAGATGGATGCCGGCGCTTTCACACAAACATTGATGGGGTCTGTGTTAAAGCACAGCAACTCCCACAAAGCATGCATGGAAATAGCAGCAAGCATTTGCGACCGCTTAAACTGTGACCGCGTTTCCATTGGACTTCGCAATGGTATGGTTGTACGTGCCGAATGCATATCGCACCTTGCAAGCTTCGATCAACGCACACAGCTGGTGCGCCGTATCGAGGCATCGATGGAAGAATGCATCGACCAGAACTCTGTAATCACCTTGCCACCAATTGCAAATACAGAATCCATCATAGACAAATCACATCGCGAATTTCAAACTCACGATAGCGACAACTCAAGCATAGCCTCCTTCCCGTTAGCAGGCAGAGAAACATTTGGTGCAATCACGCTGGAACGCGCCATCTCATCCCCTTTTGACAGAGACACCATTCAATGGTGCGAGTCTGTATTTTCAGCAATCGCACCGATTGTTGAATTAAAAAGATTTGAAGAGCGTTCCATTCTACGCAAAATGCGCGACTCCATCAGAAGCACCTGTCAGAGCATTGTGGGTCCGAGTTACCTGAAACTAAAAGTCGCAGGTGCAATCGCTGCCGTCACTATTCTGTTCGCCAGTCTGTTCAATGGTAACCACATTGTTTCGGCACCGGCTGTGATCGAAGGGGCACAGGCACAAATCATTGCAGCACCGATTGCGGGCTTTGTTAAAACTTCCGAAGTACGCGCCGGAGATAGAGTTGAGAAAGGACAGGTTCTGGCCACGCTCGACGATCGCGCACTAAGGCTTGAACTGAAAAAGTGGCAGGGTGAAGAAAACAAAATCAAAAAATCCTACCAGGAAGCGATGGCTAAAAAAGCTCGTACGGAGCTGAGTATTCTGCGTGCCAAGTCGGAGCAGATTGAAGCCGAACACGCATTGGTAAGAGAACGTATCGAGAGAACTTCACTGAAAGCACCTTTCGATGGCTTTGTCACCAGCGGTGATCTAAGCCAGTCACTGGGCGCACCGGTTGAAGTCGGGGATGTTCTCTTTGAAGTAGCACCAGCCGAAGAATATAAGGTTATTGTCAAAGTCGACGAACGCGACATGGCCGGTGTCAGCGAAGATAAAATCGGCAAGGTTGTGATCGCCGCATTGCCCGGTGAACCCATTCCGTTCGGAGTTGAGCAAGTAGTGCCAATAGCGATTTCAGGTGAAGGTAACAGTTACTTTCGCATCGAAGCAGCGTTCGATGAAGCAACTCCGGACCTGCGCCCAGGCATGGAAGGGGTGGCACGAATAGAAATGGGTAAAAGAAAGTTTATCTGGATCTGGACCCATAAATTAGTCGACAGAGTCAGACTCTGGCTGTGGTCAGTCGGCTGGTAGACGTGAATACGCAAGTCACCAACACTGACGAGCAACCCGATGGTGTTGCTGAGCAGGATAACGCAAACGATATCCCCGAGCAGTGGAACCATGTTGCGAACCTTAGACCGCAGCTACACAAACACGTCAGCGCTCATCCACACAACTTTCGCGGTACTCGCTGGTACATCCTCAGCGACGCAGTGCGGGGCAAGCACCTGCGGTTTAACGATGTCGCTTATGAGTTCATAGGACGTCTCGACGGCGATCAATCAATTGAAGAGATCTACCTGCAGCTCGAGAGCAAGTTAGGCGAAAACTGCCCGGGTCGACATGATCTGCTGTCTATTCTGGTACAGCTATTTAGTATTGGAGCTCTAAGGTCGGGCATGCCAGCTGATGTCGAGCAATTGTTTAACAAACGCCAGGCGGAGAAGAGTTCCAACCGCACCAGACGGCTGTTAAATCCGCTCGCCATTCGCTTTCCATTGTTCGATCCGGACAATTTTCTTAACCGATCCATTACCAGCGTAAGATCACTGTTATCTATCGGTGGCGCTGTGACCTGGGCAATTGTCATTTGCCTGGCCACGATGCTGCTGGTGATCAACTACCAGGAATTAATGGCAACTTTGAAGGCCGATATCCTTCAACCAAGCAACCTTATTCTGGTCGTCGCACTATTTCCGATAATGAAAGCCTTTCACGAATTTGCTCACGCCTATGCGGTAAAAGCGTGGGGTGGCGAAGTACATGAAATGGGTATCACTCTGCTGGTACTGATGCCAGTACCATACGTTGATGCAACCGCCGCCTGGGCTTTTCGCGAAAAATACAAACGCATAATGGTCAGTGCCGCCGGCATGATCATGGAGTTATTTCTTGCCTCCATTGCACTAATCGTTTGGACTATGGTAGAGCCCGGACTTCTAAAAACTGCAGCTTTGTCCGCTTTTCTGATCGGCAGTGTATCTACCGTATTGTTCAATGCAAATCCACTACTGCGTTTCGACGGCTACTACATCATGCAGGATTTGATTGAGATTCCTAATCTCTATAGTCGATCCGCCAAATACCTTCTGTATTTATTTAAACACTATGTACTGGGTCTGGATGCAAACACACCGGTTACTGAAGAATCGGAAAAGCCGTGGCTCGCGGGTTACGGAATTCTCGCGTGGCTGTACCGCATATTTATTACTTTTGTCATCGCAATATTTTTAGCCGGGAAATATTTCGTGCTGGGCGTTGCATTGGCTCTCTGGTCAATGGCACTGCTCTTTGTTTTCCCTCTGTATCGTGGCATTCGATTCCTACTCACCGATAAATCAATTGCGGGTAAGCGCATGCAGCCTATAAGCCGGACCGCCGCAATAGCGGCGTCAATCGCAGTAGTGATTTCACTAATTCCGTTTTCACTTCACACCAATGCACAGGGAATAGTCTGGGTACCGGATCAGGCACAAATCTACTCAGAGGTAGACGGCTTCGTAACACAAATAAAGGCAACACCCGGCGCAAGAGTAACTAGTGGCAGCGGTGTTCTGCAGCTATCCAATCCAGACATTGATGCTAATGAAGAGGTATTGAAAGCCAGATACAAAGAGCTTTCATTACGCCATAAGGCGGAAAAATTCTCCGAGCCGGTAAAAGCCGAACAAACCCTGGAGGAGATTGCGACAGTAGAGGCCGATTGGGAACAACTCCAGAGTGACAGAGAATCTCAAACACTGACCAGCAATGTCAGCGGAACTTTCGTTTTACCGGATGAGCAAAAAATTCTGGGACGTTATATCAAAAAAGGTGAAGCAGTAGGCTATGTAGTCAACCCGGAAGAATTAATAGTTCGCGTGGTTGTGCCGCAAACTTCAGTAGGGTTGTTCTCAAAAGAAGTAAAGAACGTCTCAGTGAGGTTCGCTGAACAACCGGGTAAAGCAATGCAGGCCAACATTATCAGACAAACTCCTGCGGGCAGTTTCTCATTACCAAGCCGCGCACTTGGCGCTGCAGGTGGAGGCGAAATTGCCGTTAACAGTACAGACGAAAATGGAACTACGTCTGTAAATAAAATATTTCAACTGGACCTCTCGCTACCGGAAAACAGTATCGCAAGTGGTTTGGGGACACGAGCATATGTCCGTGTAAATCATGGACGAGAGGCTCTGGCACTACAGTGGTTGCGAAGCGCCAGACAATTATTACTTAACAAACTTCCGTTTTAAAAACTAACGCTGGTAAAAACAATGAGCCTGTTCAAAAGTAGCTTACAAGTCGCAGCGCTTACTCTGATTCCTTTTTCAGTGTTCGCAAATAACGCAAACTCAATATTGGGCGATGAAGAGAATTCACTAGACTGCCTAATCGAGCCAAGTGAAATAGTCGAGCTCGGCAGCAGCGTTCCCGGACTGGTGGACCAACTATTCGCAGAGAGAAATAACTTTGTCAACGCTGGACAGATAGTCGCGCAACTTGACTCCAGGGTCGAGCTGGCAACACTGGAACTTGCCAGAGCACGTGCAGAAATTGATACAAGTCTGAATTTGCGTCGCGAAAACGCAGCATTCGGTGCACGGACCCAGCAACGTAATCAAAAACTTTTTAACGAATCTACAATCTCTGCACAGGACATGGATAAGGTTAAAACAGAAACCTACATAGCCAAATTGCAAGCCCGCCAGGAGGAAGACAACAAGCGTATTGCACACCTGGAGGCCGAGCGCGCACAACAGGCATTGGAACGCAGAACCATACGCAGCCCTATCAGCGGAGTGATTGTTGAACGATACAAGTCAATCGGTGAATACATCGAAGCCGAACCGGTCTACAGAATCGCAAATCTGGACCCTCTTCATGTTGAGTTAATTCTACCTGTCGAGCAACTGGACACTATCAAGCTTGGAATGAAAGCAGAAATCACGCTCGATATCGAATCACACGCTGACACTACGCACGTTGCAGTCGTTAAAAGCGTCGATCGAGTTGCAGACGCCGCGAGCGGCACATTCGGCGTACTACTGTCTATGCCGAACGCAGGCCTTAGAATTCCAAGCGGTGTTCGCTGCAATCTCAGCCTGGTAGAAGAATAAGACAAACTGACCGGTGACAGCGATGTATCACCGGTCACGCTTACTACTCTCAATGGCACATTCCTTGGCAGTAACTTATAAGCCAAACAACAAGACCGGTACTTAATTATGAACAGTTCAAATACCAGCAAAAGCTGCCGATAGCAGTTCAGAGACTACTAATTTACCAATCACCACTAACTCGCAGCCCCGGTGCTGTAAACGGCTCATGAAAACGCCCAGTATGGTGTTGCAGAAATTATGATTAAATTCTTACGCTCTCCTCTTTTCAGGATTAGCTTTAGCATGGTGATGCTTGTCATCTCGCTATTGCTTGCGAGCGAATTCATTGGACTTTTCCCCGACAACGAAAACGCACGTAAGTCTGAACGCAAGTTCACTGTCGAGACACTTGCAGTGCACGTTGCGATGGAACTGGATAACAGTTCGGGTCAGGGCAGTGACGAAATTTCAGAACTTTTGCGCAGCACTGTACAAAGAAATAATATTGTTAAATCAGTAGCTGTACGCAAAAAAGACGGGTCACTTCTTGACGTCTATGGCAGCCACGACAGCAACTGGACACTGAAGCAGGGAGACCGCTCTACCCTAACTCAGGTACAAGTTCCACTATTCGAAGGCGAAGATCAGATTGCCAGTGTTGAAATCAGATTTGCCGGCCTGAACGAAGGCTTAAGTCTGTGGGACCGCAGAGCCTCAGCCCCCGCTGTCATTTTATTCGTCGCGTTATCGGGCTTTTTCGCATTTTGCATGTTCCTCAAACGCACGCTGCGTGAGCTTGATCCGGATGCGGTTATTCCCGAGCGCGTTAAAAAGGCATTAGATACCCTCGCAGAAGGCCTATTGATTGTAAATCGCGACGGAGAAATAGTTTTCTCTAACGCTGAATTTGCCCAAACTGCTGGTATGGCATCAGAGGATCTGGCTGGTAAAAACTGCAATGAACTTAAATGGCAACTCGAAGAAAACGAAGTGTTGCCATGGAACGATCTGCTTCACGGCGGTGAAATGGCACCAGGGGCAACCATTGAACTCAATACTGGCTACGAGCAACTTTCAACCTTTACTGTTAACGCCACACCTATTATCGCAGGTGCAAATGAAGTTCGAGGCGCGTTGATTACATTTAATGATATCACCGAAGTCGAAATCAAAAACGCAGAGCTACAAAACGCGCTACATAAGCTGGAAACCAGCCAGCTTGAAATTACCAGACAAAATAAAGAACTCGAATATCTGGCAACCCGCGACCCGCTGACAGGCTCATTAAATCGGCGATCATTTTTCAGCGGCTTTGATTCGCTATTCAAAGAGGCCAAACAAAACTCTGATGAACTCACCTGCATCATGACAGATATTGATCATTTCAAATCTGTCAACGATACACATGGTCACGGCGTTGGCGATGAAGTCATCAAGTACCTGGCAGACGTCCTGGCTGAGCAATCACGTCCTAACGATTTGGTCGGTAGATTCGGCGGTGAAGAATTTTGCGTTGTGCTTCCCGATACCACCATTACCGAAGGCTACGAAATTGCCGAAACTATCCGTAAGATTATTGAGGACGGCGTCGGCGCGAATTTCCTCGACAAATGTCAGATCACAGCAAGTTTCGGTGTAGCGTCAATTCACTCAAATTCTGCCAACCCCAGTGAGATGGTAGAGCATTCAGACAAAGCACTTTATGTTTCAAAAGAAACCGGCCGTAATCGGGTAACAAATTACTCTTCCAGAATGGAGGATGAAAATTTTAATCCGGCTGATGCCATAAGCGAAGATCCAGCCGCCGATACAGTCGGAAAAAGCAAACCGATAATAGCAAAACCCAGCGTTCCAATTCTCGCACTGCGTACATCAGCGACCGATGCAGCGGCGCATGTTAGCGCGGCAACTAAGCCCGAAGCTGAACGCAGCAAGCAGGACGAAAACGACCCGGCATTGGCATCTGAGACCAAAAAAGAAAGCGCTGTTGTTCCACTGTTTGCAAACACAGCCAAGTCCCCTGTTTTGAAGCAATCTGTTTTACAACCTGTGGGATCCAGGACCGGTGACGCTGCAGATGATACAACGCAACTACTCGACGCTTCCGATGGCTCTTCATTAAGGCTGGACCGCAGCTTGTTGCTTGATCGTTTGGAGCAGTCAGTACAATCCGCAAACAGAAACAGCCACCATGTCGGTGTGTTTCTGATTACCATCGAAGCGTTAACCAGAATAAACGATATCCTCGGCTTCACTGTTAGTGAAAAGTTATACAGAAGAATTGCCAAGCGTCTCAAAACAACACTTAAGGAAGAAGCGGGTTCTTTAGTCGGATCCAGCGATCAAAGTATCTCTATAACCCGCTATGGCGATACCGAGATTTGCCTTGCTCTGCACAAGATCCATGATATCGCTGATATTGAAATCATCCACCAGAGAATACTGGAGGCATTTGACCGAACCATTGCGGTTGACGGACACGAAATATATACCGCACTTGATATCGGCATAAGCAGCTATCCCGAACACGGCGACAACGCAGACAAACTTATTCGCAGTGCCAGTATCGCAATGCGAGAAGCGATAGATGAAGACGGACAAAACAATATTTGCTACTTTGAGGAGCAACTGGATACCACCTCAAGAAGAATTATTCGCCTTGAAACAGCTCTTCACCAGGCATTACACCGCAATGAGTTGTTCGTGGTATATCAGCCAAAAGTTGATATCAAAGCTGGTGAAATAATTGGCATGGAAGCGTTGATTCGCTGGCGACACCCTGAGATGGGCATTATTAATCCGGCTGAATTTATTCCAGTCGCTGAAACGACCGGTCTTATCAATGATATCAGTGCCTGGGTAATACGAGTTGTGTGCGCACAGACATCCATGTGGAGAGATGCAGGTCATCTTGACCTGACAGTATCAGTCAATATATCCCCGGCTGAAATGAACAATGAAGACCTTGCTCAAAATATACTGGCCTCTATTCATGAGTTTGGCATTCCTCCCAACTCACTTGAGGTTGAAATCACTGAATCAATGGCTATGCGCGATATGGATAAGGCTGTACGCACTCTTGAAAAACTCGCGGGCGCTGGTGTAGAAATCTCTATCGATGACTTCGGTACCGGATATGCCTCATTAAGCTATCTGAAACAGTTCCCGATAGGTAAAGTAAAAATTGATCGACTATTTGTTTCAGATTTTGCTAAAAATCCATCTGACGCTCGCATTGTCAGTGGCGTAATTGCCATGTCCCACAGTCTGGGTATGACGGTAATTTGTGAAGGCGTTGAAGAAGTCGATCAACTACGCTTCCTGCAGGATAATCACTGTGATCAGGTACAGGGTAATTTGCTCAGCCTACCACTGCAACGACAAGAAGCAACTAACCTGCTCGCCAACCCGCGCCATGTTCGCCGTTTGGTTACTGAGTACAAAGTCTCAGAGCTCGGGTTGTCTTCGATTTTCAAAGACAGCAGCCCGGTCGAAGTCTCGGGTCTTTTAAATCAATATCCGGATTCCAGCGGCGATGATTCAGACTACCAGGAAAACGCGGCGGCGGGCTGAACCAAGTTAGCGTAGCTTGGTTAAGCCGGCTTTTTCAGTATACTGTTGTTTTTATCAGCTCTTCCATGATGCGGCAACTAATAAAATTACTGGCAATAAGAAAGCTGCTGACCTTTTCTGTTGCTGTCAATTTATTTCTTTTAGCAGTATCAATGGTTCTGCTTTCAGACTTAAAAAAAACGTATAAAGACTACCGCCATTTCAGAGCTTTGCCTATCGGGACCAGTCTTGCCACCGACGCAAACCCTATAGAAAAATCTGTAGTACTGTTCGGCGACTCCCGTATAGAGATCTGGTACCCGTATCCTTACTCTGACAAATACACTTTTATAAATGCCGGTGTCACTGGCGAAACAACATCTGAAATGCAACGTCGCTTTGAGCGAGACGTCGTCAGACTGCAACCGGACTATGTATTTATACAGGCCGGGGTAAATGATCTGACAGCCGCTGTCACCAAAGGCATAGCACAACCACAGATTCTCATTGACACAATGCATGAGAACTTACGGTTCTTTATCAAAACGCTGGAAGCGCAAGGCATAGATGTGATTATGACATCGATCCTTCCTAACAAACACTTGGGCTTTATGCGTAAGCAATTCTGGCACGATACGCTCAGCGAACAGGTAAACAGCGCTAACACCAAACTCAAAGCAGTCACGCTGTCCCTGGATGCAGACTGGCTTGACCTTGACCCGCTTTACCTCGATAAGAACGGCAATCCGATTAACAGGCTGTTTTCAGATACTCTGCATATCAACCAAAGAGGTTATAAAGTACTGAATAAACGCTTAAAAGAATATATAGACAACCTCTAACAACCAGCCGGTTCTATTTACACTTAGACTCACCTTATTCTCAAAATCGCCTGTTATTCATATTGCTAGGCATTAACGTCAACTACAACGCGACCTTTCACCTGGCCTTTCAAAATAGACTTACCAAGTTCGGGTAAATCGGACAGAGTTGCAGGCTGTATCATCGACTCGAGCTTGTTCATCGGCAAATCGCTGGCAATTCGCTCCCAGGCAATTAATCGGTTTTGGTATGGTTGCATAACAGAATCAATACCCAGTAAGTTAACGCCGCGTAAAAGAAAAGGGATAACGGTTGCCGGTAAATCTGCACCACCGGCAAGACCAATGGCAGCAGCCGAGCTGCCGTATTTAAGCTGTCCTAGTATGCGTGCGAGCATCGCACCTCCCACCGCATCAACACAGCCGGCCCAGGCCTCAGACTCCAGCGGGCGCTTGGTGGTTTCATTAATTTCGTCACGTGCGATTATCTGACTGGCACCCAGTGATGTCAGATAGTCCGACGTCTCAGGCCTGCCGGTCACAGCAGCAACCTTATAACCCAGATTGTCGAGAATTGCGGTTGCCACAGAACCGACCCCTCCAGCGGCACCAGTTACAAGCACTGGTGTGTCATCAGACGCATGCTCCTTCAATCCATGTTTTTCCAGCGCCAGAACCGCAAGCATCGCTGTTAAACCGGCAGTACCAATTGCCATTGCCTGCTGTGTTGTCAAGCCGCCCGGCAGTGGCACTAGCCAGTCTGCGTTAACCCGTGCCTTCTGTGCATAACCACCCCAATGAGCTTCCCCGACGCGCCAACCGGTAAGTACGACTTTATCTCCCGCCTTGTATCGTTTGTCTTCAGACGACTCAACCGTGCCGGCAAAATCTATCCCGGGTACATGAGGGTATTCACGTACCAGCCCACCACCCGGTCCGATACACAAGCCGTCTTTGTAGTTGACGGTGGAATACTCTACCGCGACTGTGACATTACCTTGCGGCAGTTGATCAAGCTCGATTGACTGCACAGAGGCAGCAGTTTTTTTTTTCGTCACGCGTGACTAGCAGAGCATTAAACATGGGATTCCCGCAGCAGATAGGTCAAACTCATTAAAACAGCACCCATGGTGCTTTTCAATATGCAATGCACCAACAATTACCGAATTAGTCGCAACCAAAAACACTTAAAAATCGAGACCACGCCATGAGCGAAATAAATATCAGAACTACTACCCTGGCGGATGCCGCGATCATCAGCGAATTTAATCAACTAATGGCTTTGGAAACAGAAAATAAAAAACTCCAACAAGAGGTTATAGACCGCGGCGTAAGGCGATTAATGCAACAACCCGAATATGGTTTTTATCTAATTGCAGAAGTTAGTGGCCAAGTTGCTGGCACCTGTATGGTCACCAAAGAGTGGAGCGACTGGCGCGACGGACTGTTCTGGTGGGTGCAAAGTGTTTTTGTGAAACCAAATTTTCGCAAACAGGGAGTCTATACCGCTATGTATAACGAAATACAGTCGCTCGCAGCAGCACAGCCTGACGTTTATGGCTTTAGACTCTATGTGGAAAAAGACAATACAATCGCACAAAAAACTTACCAGTCTCTGGGCATGAAAGTGACAGACTATCTACTGTTCGAGTCTGCGTAACAATCCCTTGAACAGAGAGTAAGACAATACGACTCTATTCGGCCCATCCCTAACCAGCCCGCGAAAGCGCATTACGGATATAAATCTCCCGCAACCGGGGTGCAAGGGATCCAGGCTTGCCGGTCCCTATTGATTTACCATCAATATTCACGACCGGCCATACAAATGTGGATGCACTGGTAATAAAGGCTTCACTCGCATTCATGGCTTCATCAAGAGTGAACGCCCGCTCCTCAAACACAATATTTTCTTTTTCTACCACCTCAAGCACCGACTCCCTGGTGATACCGTGCAGAATTTCGTTACCAAGGTGTCGGGTAATCAGCTTACCCGCAGCATCAACAATAAACGCGTTGTTTGAACTGCCTTCGGTTACATAGCCATCTTCAATCATCCATGCATCAGAAACTCCTGCTTCTACTGCAGCTTGCTTAGCCAGCACCTGGGCTAACAATCCAACGGTTTTTATATCACGGCGTTTCCAACGAATATCTGCAATAGAAATCACACTGATGCCTTGTTTCGCCTGCGGTGCATCGGTGATGTTTTTAGCCTGACTAAACATCACTATCCCGGGCATGGTATCAGCAGGAAACGGAAAATCCCGATCAGCGCTGCCTCGTGTAACTTGTAAATAGACCATACCTTCCACAAGATTGTTACGCTTAATCAACTCACGCTGCACATTATTTATTTCTT
This sequence comes from uncultured Granulosicoccaceae bacterium, assembly GCA_964649465.1. Taxonomy (GTDB): domain Bacteria; phylum Pseudomonadota; class Gammaproteobacteria; order Granulosicoccales; family Granulosicoccaceae. The sequence goes on from CAZYRP010000046.1 coordinate 19,980, forward strand.
CATCACTAAGCGGGGCCGCTATGCTTAGCTCACTCAGCGATCGGTGCAATCGTTTAATATGGGCAGTGTTATCGATTAATTTTCCCTGCAATACTGAAGACACTTCATACACCGCATCGGCAAACAAAAAGCCACGATCAAAAACAGAGATTACTGCATCTTCCTCTGCAACAAATTCACCGTTCACATAGACAATTCTACTCATAACTTTTATCCGTTAGCTCATCATTTAAAACGGGTTAGCCCCAAAGCGCTGCAATCGGCGGTGCAACAGAATAACTACTGTAATCAAGCGCATGCTGCCTGTCTTTGCCGAGCAACAACGGACCATCGAGATCAACCACAGAAGCAGCACTGGTCAGAAGAGTCGCAGGTGCCATAGCAAGTGATGTCGCAACCATGCAACCGACCATAATTTCAAATCCGTGTTCGAGAGCTGCCTGCTGTAGCGCCAGTCCCTCTGTCAGACCGCCGGTTTTATCAAGCTTAATATTGATCATGTCATAGCGACCCGTAAGCGCCGGCAAAGTAGCTACATCGTGACAGGACTCATCTGCACAAATAGCCACTGGCCGCTCAACTTCCTCAAGCGCTGCATCTTCACTGGCTGGCAGGGGTTGCTCAATCATACTCACACCAAGTTCATGCAGCCGGGGCACCATAACTTCGTACTCCGCAATACTCCAGCCCTCATTGGCATCGACGATAATTTTGCTGTCTGGCGCACCACTTCGAACTGCCGCAACTCGCTCAACATCACCCTCGCCGGCAAGCTTTAACTTAAGTAACGGACGGGCACTGTATTTTTTAGCGGCCTCATGCATTCGTTCAGGGGTATCAAGCGAAAGCGTGTAGGCCGTTATCACACTATCAGGCTTTTTAATTCCGGCAAGCTCCCACACTCTTTTGCCGCTTTGCCTGGCCTCAAGATCCCAAAGCGCGCAGTCAACAGCATTGCGGGCTGCACCAGCAGGCAGTGCACTTTGTAGCAGCGCCCTGGTTTCGACACAGTTGACTGCATCGCTTATGAGGGACTGCTGCGAGTTTATTTGAGCAATGACCGTCTCTATTGTTTCACCATAGCGCGCATACGGCACACACTCGCCATAGCCGGTCGCACCATCATCGGATTCGATACTGACCTTCACTACTTCGGCACTGGTTTTAGTGCCACGCGAAATGGTAAACGAACCATCAATCGGCCAGGATTCACAATTCGCCTTAATTGATCTCAATGTTTCTGTCTCGGGTGTATGGCCATTCTCGATCCAAAGCTGTTTACAGCATCACATCCAGCAATTTGTTAACACCCGTTCGAAACGGATCAACCGCTGGCAGTTCATGAGTTGACTCAAGTTCGTCCAATAGCTTTAACGCATCGGCATCACCAAGCGCTTTGGTATTGATTGAAAGGCCGGCAAACTTCGCATTCGGATTAGTAAGTCTTGCGGCGCCAAGAACAGTTTGCATGCAATGCGAAATTGATGGCAGCGGATACTCTGGCACACCACGCATGTGTTTGCGTGTTGGCTCATGACACAGCACCAGATAATCCGGTTGTGCACCATGAATCAATCCGAGTGTAACGCCTGCAAAGGACGGATGAAAAAGTGAACCCTGACCTTCAATAACATCCCAGTGATCTTCTTCCGCTGCCGGTGCAAGTGCCTCTGTGGCACCCGAAATAAAATCAGACACCACAGCATCCACGGAAACTCCCTCGCCGCAAATCAGAATGCCGGTTTGGCCGGTGGCACGAAAATCTGCCTTTTGACCTCTTTCGCGCAGCCCTTTTTCTAACGCCAGCGCGGTATACATTTTACCGCACGAACAGTCGGTACCGACCGGTAAAATTCTTTTACCACTTCGCGGCTTGCCATTACCTACGGCAAACTCCTCGGCAGGATGCCGCACATCGTGCAATTTTCTGCCAAGCTGTGCGGCTTTGTCCGCAAGCACAGGAACATCTGACAAACGGTTATGCAAACCGGCCGCAATATCAAATCCCTGATCAAGAGCCGACGACAAAACTTCTATCCAGTGAGGCGAGATCACACCACCGCGATTAGCCACACCGATAACCAACGTCTTTGCACCGGCACTGGAGGCCTCTGCAAGCGTCATATCAGTGAGACCGCAGTCTGCGTTGCAGTCGGCAAGTCTCAGCTGCCCGACACAATTATCCGGCCGCCAGTCAACGATACCCTGCGCTACTTTAGCGGCGAGCGGATCAACCGCATCACCGAGAAATAGCAAATAAGGTGATTGAATACTCATAGTGCCTCGCTGGTTAGATCGGTATCAATAAGATGGCATTGATAGTGTGCCGGCAGACGTGTCTGCCAACGCTGTTTGGTCAGCCATGCCGCGTGGTCGGCTGGCATCGACTACAATGGTCAATCGGGATTAATAACATACCAGCAAGCGTCACGTTAATGCGAACCGATGAGCATTCTCCGATACGCGCACCCTGTTCAGTACAGTACACTATCATTTATCCACCACCGAACCACCAGTAGTCAACTCACACTTATGCCAGATCAGCCGCGCCGCCGCAGACAAAGTAAAACCTTGCCAGCCAATGCTCCGGAAGTCGCATCACCGTGCATCAGTATTTGCGAGATGGACCAGACAACCGGTCTTTGCAGTGGTTGCTACCGGACTCTGGAAGAAATTGCCACCTGGTCGAGAATGCCTAACCAACAGCGTTGGGACATAGTCCGGTCACTACGCGACCGACGCGCTGAAATGAAAAAAGATGATTAGGACCTGAGAACTCGATTATGGGCCGCCTCGACACAAAGCGTTTTTAGAGGCGAAACACAGCAGCAGGTGTCAGGCACCAAGGTTTTGCGTTCTATAAGAGTTAGCCGGATAGGTGCCGAGAATTTTCAGCTTGGTGGAGTAGAACTGCAATTCCTGAAAAGCAGTGTCAACGAGCTTATCTGACGGGTGACCTTCAATTTCTGCATAAAACTGTGCAACCTGAAAACGTTCATCAATAATATAGCTTTCGAGCTTGGTGATATTGATGCCACAGGTTGCAAAGCCACCAAGAGATTTATACAGTGCCGCCGGCACACTGCGCACCTTAAAAGCAAAGCTCGTCATACAGGGGCCGTCAGCAGGATCAGGTTCAGAACGAGTAGCAGACAATACAATAAAACGGGTTGTATTCCCTAACCTGTCCTCCACCCTCTCACGCAATACATCAAGGCCATAAATCTCTGCCGCCAACGCCGATGCGATAGATCCCTGAGTCGGATCATTCAGTTCTTTAATCTCTTTTGCCGAACCCGCTGTATCGCTTGAAGCAACCGGCCTGGCCTTGAGTTCTTCAAATAGCGACAGGCACTGCGCCAATCCCTGAGGATGCGAGCGGATATGGGTGAGCTGGTTGAGCGTAGCACCGGGCACGCCGAGCAGACAATGCTTCACCGGTTGGTAGTGTTCGTCAATAATGTACAGAGTAGAATCGGGGATAAGATGATGAATGTCGGAGACGCGCCCACCAAGAGAATTCTCGATCGGAATCATCGCCAGTTTGGTTTCGCGATTCTCAACAGCTTCGAACGCTGACGTGAAAGATTCACACGCCACTGGCTCAAGGTCAGGGTAGGCTGTTTTGCAGGCAAGATGCGAGTAGGCACCCGGCTCGCCCTGATAGGCAATTTTATTTTTATAGTCAGACATAACTGGTAGCTTACGGGATTTCCACTATTCTACAGCAATCACCCCACCCCTTTTCAACCAGGAGACCCGACGACCGATATTCTTAGCTTTCAGCAGCGGATGCAGCGGGTGCGGCTGGTTTGTCTAGAAATCGAGGTCGTTCGAATCGCAGATAAACTGCACAAAGGACTTCGCAGAAGCAAATAGTGCAGCTGATTTTTTAACAAAATCCTTGTCAGTAACCAAAGTCGATTCAAGATTCTGAACCGCAATAAAATCCTTCCGTTTTAAGTCTGCAACCAACGGGTGATCGGGGTCATAGCCTCGTGGCGCTTTTTTCAGCGATTCCCCGTGCAGCTCGAACCCCTTGCCGTAAAGATGTTTGGTTATTTTTTTCCAGCCGGGCTGATTTTCGTCCATGTGCAATCGAACATTGTTGACAGTTGCGGTATCCGGACGCCAGATTCCCGCGCCAACAAAAACCTCGCTATTCTCAATATGCAGATAAAACCCGGGCGCATGAACATCCTTTCCTGCACTGTGGCGAAACTGAATACCAATGTTTGTTTTATATGGGGTTTTGTCTTTACTAAAGCGAACGTCACGATAAATTCGCATAAGCGAACCACCGACCTTCTTCGGGTTTGCTAAAAAGTGTGGTGATACTTTTTTGAGATGCGGTGCCATAGCTTCGATATAGGCAAGCGACGGCTCACGAACATACTCCTCATAGTGATGCTTATTGGCCTCGAACCACTCACGGTTGTTATTTTTTTCAAGATCACATAAAAACTTAAACGTCTTTTTTGTAAACATCCATCACCCCAGGTCTACAGACAGTCTTTCCAGCTCCCACATCAGCGACAGCCTGGAAGAAATTGTCAAATTAAAACCGACTCGCCATGAAGCTTTAGCATACATGAAGCACAGAACAATTATATAATACCAACCACGTACTACCTGTTCCATTAGCATAATCAGCATTATTGGGAAACTCAGGCACAATGCACCAGCTCTTGCTCAACCGGGATATCTATACTGAATTTGTACAGAACAAAATTCCGGCAGCAAAACGATTCCTATGGCTGATAACCGCTGACATTAAAGATCTGCACGTCGAAACAGATAATGGCTTCGAACCATTTCTGGGAGTGATGGCAGAGCTGGTCGAGCGCGGTGTGGCAGTAAGATTAATGCACGCCAAAGAACCCGGCCCGAGATTTCGCGAAGACTTTGACCATTATGACAGCCTGATCAACAACGAACTCTTTGAACGTGTTCTATGCCCTCGCATTCACACCAAAGCCATTGTTATCGATGCCAGCCTCGCGTTTGTTGGCTCAGCAAATTTGACTGGTGCCGGCCTCGGTGCCAAGAATGAAAACCGTAGAAATTTTGAAGCAGGATTTGTTTTTGATGATCGCGCTCACATAGAGCAACTGATGGGATGGATAGACTATCTTTACCTCGGTGAGCATTGTCACGATTGTCAGCGCCGCGAGTTTTGCCCTGACCCGATTATCGATCGAGTGTGATATTCAGCCCAGTGGCATTGCCGAAGCCGTAAACACATTAGTAAATAAAGTAATGGCAATTAAAATAACATCTCTTAAGTTATTTCAGATCAGGCTAATTTCAGATTAACCCTATTTCAGATCAAGGCTGGTCAGTTCGGTCACCGTCTTGCTGCAATACTTGCTCTAGCAATTCATTCTGTGTCTTTAAACGAAGATCAATCCGCTCCATTGTCCGCTGCAATCGCGCAAAGTCATCGGAATAGCGAGTCTCTTGTGCAACCTCGTCAACTTTCGCTCTAACCTGTTGGGCATACTGCCCGACCAGAGGCAAATCAATGAATATTTTCAGCACCCAGATCGCGAGCGCTACAATCACAGTTGCACCAAACACAGCACCCAGACCTCGCGCCAGCCCGACCATAATATTGCGCCATAAAATATGCCACGGCGAATTCAGGTAGCGCATGAAGTCTTCAAGTTCAGAGCTGACAAGCCTGCGCTTAGCCATCTTCCTTACGCGCAAATCATCCGGATCTTCGCGGTTGTAGCGAGATTCTGGTGCCGGCTGAGTTTTGCGTTGTCTGAGCATTCCATGGCCATTGCACACATCACACCACAACCGTCAAAAAATACAGTCCGAGGTGTCAAGAATCAGGTGGATTCCAACACCAATCAAAAATAACTGCGCCTTTTGCCTCCATGACGGCCAGCCGGCAATTTGCAACCAGTACCGTTGCGTTGGCCAATGGTGTTTGGCTGGCTGGCCGCTCGATACTCCGGACGACCAGTAGATAGTCAACAAAAACGCCACTGCAAAAAATATCATAGCCGCCGAACTGTGCAATGGATGAAATCCAATACTGCATCTGCTGGCGTCGTAAACAGGGTCAGCCAGCAAGTGGTCTGCGTCAATCACCAGTCCTGTCAGCATCCATAGATAGCTTTCGCGCCAAAGCTTTCGCCAGAATAAGACAGCAACAGTCAACGGTATAATGAAATGCAGGGCAATATGCAGCAATTTTGTTCCTGAGCATGCAAAAAAAAAATTCTAATGTGCCGAGTATAAATAAAGAACGTCGCTTACAGTTACTTTATACTGGTTTCAGATAAACCCTGCGCGAGATAGTCCTATGGCTCTGCCCCTTCAACTACAAGGCAAACTCGATTTCCCGGTAATTGCAGCACCGATGTTTCTGGTATCAGGGCCCGAGCTGGTTTGTGCGTGCTGCCTCAATGGAATTGGCGGCACATTTCCAGCCCTCAATCAACGCACTACGCAAGGTTATGAAGAGTGGCTTACACAGATCACAGCAACCCTGGACGGCAAGACACACACACCATTTGGCATTAATCTGATTGTCCATAAAACCAACCCGAGACTGGAAGCTGACTTAAAAGTTACCGTAGAACACAAAGTACCCTTTGTCATTACCTCACTCGGTGCAGTGTCCGATGTAGTCGAAGCGGTTCATAGTTATGGTGGACTGGTATTCCACGATGTAATCACCATGCGGCACGCCGAGAAAGCCGTTGCAGCAGGTGTTGACGGATTAATACTGGTTTCGGCAGGAGCCGGGGGTCATGCAGGTACACTTCATCCGTTCGCATTCATAAAAGAAATAAAAAACTCCTTTGACACCTGCATAATTCAATCGGGTGCAATCTCAACAGGTGAACAGGTACTGGCAGCGCGCGCCGCAGGTGCAGATATCGCCTACATAGGCACACGCTTTATCGCGACAAAAGAAAGCATGGCAGAGCCTGACTATAAAGACATGGTTGTTAAAGCACGTGCTGAAGATATAATCTACACACCGAAAGTGTCCGGCATTCCAGCTAACTTTATACGCCAAAGTCTGGAACAAAACGGCATCTCTCCGGACAACATCGATAGCCCGGATATCGACCTCGGCAAAGAGTTGATTGATGAAGCAAAAGCATGGAAAACCATCTGGTCAGCAGGTCACGGTGCTGGAAATATCACCGATATTCCCACAACCTCAGACCTGTGCAATACATTAAAAAAAGAATACAACGATCAACTAATGGCTCTGCATTCAGGCATTAATACCTGAAAGGCCGAACAACAAGCTGCCACCATACCTAATACACACACGGTAAAATCCTATGTCGCTGTTGATAAATGATACACAGAACGCAATTTGCACGTTACAGCTCAATCGGCCCGACAAACTCAACGCGCTTAACCGTGAAATGTATGCGTTACTAACCGACGGCATAGACGGCGCTAACAAAGACTCATCTGTCAAAACCATAGTTATTAAAGGCACGCCGGATATATTCACCGCAGGTAACGATCTGGCAGACTTTGCAGCAGCCGTTCGCGACGGTGGCACGTTCGACGCTCCGTTCTCATTGATGCGGGCAATGTTAAATTGCGAAAAACCAATCGTAGCATCTGTTGATGGCCCGGCCATTGGCATCGGCACAACCGTGCTCTTTCACTGTGACCTTGTATACGCAAGCCCGGGCGCAAGATTCCAGACACCATTTACTGATCTTGGCGTATGCCCTGAGTTTGCTTCATCCGAAACCTTTCCGGCCCTGCTCGGCAGCCACAAAGCAGCACAGATGCTATTGCTTGGTGAACCCATGTCTGCCGAAGAAGGTGAGCGTTTTGGCCTGGTAAACAAAATCATCGAAAGTGAATCTTTAAATGAAACCGTTGATGCAGTTGCGGCGAAGCTTGCAGCAAAACCTGATGATTCACTGCGCACATCGCGACAACTGCTAAACGCGCGCAATAAAAACTATCAGGAAATCATAGACCGTGAAGCGGCACAGTTTGGCAGGCTGATGGGGTCAGAAGAATTTAAGCAAAAACTCGAGAACTTCCTAAATAAAAAATAATTATCTGAATCATCTTCGTCTCATCGACCGATCAGTTTCATCAACACATAAGTTTCATCAAAAAAGATCGCCCGAACTTTCATGGTGAATCTTTGACAGAATGAACGCTCACAGTAATCGGAGTATCGCACCCGTGCAATTTGAACACTCAGACAAAACCAAAGACCTGATTGCCAAAGTCGATCGCTTTCTGACAGAACATGTTTATCCGGTTGAGAAAGAAATTCAGGCCAGTATCGACAATGCCGAGGATAGATGGTCCATACCACCGCTACTTGAAGAGCTGAAAGACCGTGCAAAGGCAGACGGATTGTGGAACTTCTTTTTACCGGACACAGCCGAAGTAGAATCAAAGCACAAGGGATTTGGTCTGACCAACCTGGAATACGCTCCTCTGTGCGAACTAATGGGCAGGTCAAGATTTGCAGGTGAAATATTTAACTGCAGTGCACCGGATACAGGCAACATGGAAGTACTTGCACGTTATGGCACACAGGAACAAAAAGACACATGGCTAACTCCGCTGCTGGAAGGGAAAATTCGCTCAGCGTTTGCAATGACAGAGCCGGCCGTAGCCTCGAGTGACGCCACCAACATTCAGACAAGCATTGCAAACGACGGCAACGAGTATTTGATCAACGGCCACAAATGGTACATCTCGGGTGCTTGTGATCCACGCTGTGAGATTCTGATTGTTATGGGTAAAACCGATCCCGACAACCCGGATCGCCACAAACAACAATCAATGATACTGGTGCCGATGAATACACCCGGTGTCAAAGTAGTCCGACCAATGCAGGTGTTTGGCAATGACGATGCGCCAGAGGGTCACGCAGAAGTAGTATTCGATAACGTTCGAGTGCCACCATCTAACCTCCTGCTAGGTGAAGGCCGCGGATTTGAAATAGCGCAGGGGCGCTTAGGGCCGGGTCGTATACACCATTGCATGCGCTTGATTGGCCGCTCACAACGGGTGCTGGAAATCATGTGTGAGCGCGCCGAATCAAGAGTTGCATTCGGTCGCAAGCTGAGTGAACAGGGCAAAGTTCGGGAGGACATCGCACTTTCTGCCTGCGAAATCGAGCAAGCCAGACTGCTGACACTAATGGCCGCAGATACCATGGACAAACAGGGCAATAAAGGCGCTAAAGAACTGATTGCAATGATTAAGATAGTCGCACCCAATATGGCTTGCATGGTAACTGACCGGGCAATCCAAATGCACGGTGCTGCAGGCGTCAGCCAGGACACCATACTGGCAGACAGTTATTTGTACGCCCGCATTGTCAGAATCGTCGACGGCCCTGATCAGGTACACATCAATCAGCTGGGAAGAAATCTGATCAAACGATTAACCGATAACGGTTAACGCCCATGACAGACGGCATACAAACAATCAACACAGACAGTTTGTGCGATTACCTGCAGTCGACACTGCACTGGTTTAAGGGACCGGTCACCGCAGAAAAATTCACCGGTGGACAATCCAATCCAACCTTTAAACTCGTTGCCGCATCCGGCACTTATGTACTGCGCAAACAACCACCGGGTAAATTATTAAAGTCGGCGCACGCTGTAGATCGGGAATTCAAGGTCATGGGCGCACTTGCAGATACAGAAGTTCCCGTTCCGACAATGCATCACTTATGTGAAGATGCATCGATTATCGGGTCGATGTTCTTTGTCATGCAATACATACCCGGGCGTACACACTGGGACTGTGCACTACCTGACAGCAGCAGGGAAGAACGTCATCAAACCTATGATGAAATCAACCGCGTACTCGCAGCACTTCATGATGTCAACATAGAGTCTGTCGGATTAAGTGACTACGGTCGTCCGGGAAACTACTACGCAAGACAATTAAACCGCTGGACAGAGCAATACCGGGCCACGGTGTTTGAACCAATTGCCGACATGGACTACCTGATCGCATGGCTACAGGAAAACCTGCCACCTGATGATGGCAGAGTATCCCTGGTACACGGTGACTTTCGCCTGGACAACCTGCGCTACCAAGCGAGCAAGCCTCAGGTGAATGCCGTACTCGATTGGGAACTCTCTACACTCGGCCACCCGTTTACTGACCTTGCCAACCACTGCATGCAACAGCGCCTGCCCGTTACTGACGGTCATTTATCAGGCTTGTCCGGAATTAATTTAGAAGAAATCGGCATACCCACCGAACAGGAATTCATACAACGTTATTGCGAACGGCGTGGTATTGAAAAAATCGATAACTGGAGTTTCTATCTGGCCTTCAGCTTTTTTCGCCTCGCGGCAATTTTACAGGGAGTTGCAAAACGAGGCCGGGAAGGTAACGCATCAAGCAAGCTCGCGCTCGGTTTGCATGAACGTGTCGCTCCTCTGGCTGCAATGGCAAAGTCAGTCGCACGAGAAAATAACTAACAGCGGGCAAGCCTGCCGCCATTCAAAAATGAACACTCGAGGTGTCAGTTCTGTGAAGTAGAACTAGTGGGTCGCCTCGAAAGTTCGTGAACAAACTTTTCACAGCAGTTGTCGTCAGGGCAAGGCAGAAAAACGCAGGCATAGTGGGCCTACGTCGAGCCATATCTTATTTGATAAGGTTAACGCAGCCATGGCGGCAGCTGCGAAGAAAAGTGTTTGCGAACTTTGGGGACG
>CAZYRP010000047.1:0-30357 GCA_964649465.1 uncultured Granulosicoccaceae bacterium
GCAGGCGGACGCGGCTCGCGGCTTGAAAATCTGACTGACTGGCGTGCCAAACCAGCAGTGCCGTTCGGTGGAAAATTCCGCATTATTGATTTTCCATTGTCCAATTGCCTGAATTCCGGAATTCGTCGAGTTGGTGTTTTAACCCAGTACAAAGCGCATTCGTTGATCCGCCACATTCAACGTGGCTGGGCGATGATCGGTGGTGACTTTGGTCCGTTCATTGAGCTCTTGCCTGCACAGCAAAGAACTGACGAAAACTCCTGGTATAAGGGCACCGCAGATGCGGTCTACCAGAATATAGACATCATTCGCAGTCTCGGGCCGAAACATGTCATTGTCCTGGCTGGTGATCATGTTTATAAAATGGACTACGGTCCAATGCTGGCGTATCACGTTGCTCAACAGTCTGATTTAACGGTCGGGTGTATAGAGGTGCCTGTTTCGGATGCCAGTGCATTCGGGGTGATGACCATGGCACCGGACGGCAGTATTCGCGAGTTTCAGGAAAAGCCGGAGCAACCGGCTGAACTTGAAGGCAAACCCGGTGTTTCCCTTGCATCAATGGGTATCTATATTTTTGATGTTGAGTTTTTGGTTCGCGAGCTTATTGCAGATCATGAAAATAAAAATTCTTCTCACGACTTTGGCCATGACATTATCCCCAAGGTTATAGAAACCAGTAAGGTGTATGGCTATTCGTTTTTAGATAAGCAAAGTGGTGAACAAAGTTATTGGAAGGATGTTGGTACAGTTGATTCTTTCTGGCAGGCAAACCTTGAACTGACAAGCGTTGTTCCTGATCTTAACCTGTATGACAAAGACTGGCCAATCTGGACGCAGCAGGAACAAGTGCCACCTGCTAAGTTTGTATTTAATACAGAGGAAAAGCGTGGTGTTGCACATGATTCAATGGTTTCCGGTGGCTGCATAATTTCCGGTGCAGAAGTGCGTGAATCTCTGTTGTTTTCGAATGTTTCGGTTGATGAATTTTCGCTTGTGAATAGAACTGTCCTGATGCCTGAAGTTATTGTCAGTGACCACTGCGAAATTCATAATGCGGTAATCGATAAAGGCTGTGTTATTCCATCAGGTACAAAAATCGGTGTTGATTTAGAGGCTGATAAGAATAAGTATTTCGTAACTCCGGGTGGTGTGACTTTGGTTACACCGGATATGCTTGGTCAAACTCTGCATAGTGTTATCTAACCGCGGGTTGTAGGTTTAGTGAGGCTGCACAATCCCTTTAAAGATCGCCGAAGCGGTATTTTGCTACACCCTACGTCTTTGCCTGGACCGTGGAAATGTGGTGATCTGTCGCATAATGCCTACCGCTTTGTAGAGTTTCTGGCAGCGGCAGGTCAGAGTGTCTGGCAAATGTTGCCTCTGGGGAACACGCATGATGATGGCAGTCCCTATCAAAGTCTTTCCACCAACGCGGGTAATACACTGCTAATAAGCCTGGATTGGCTGGCAGACCGTGGCTGGCTTGAGCCTGACATCTGGCAACAGGCAGAAGACTCTAATCAATGGCGCCTCGAAACTTTAGAACGTGCCTGTCAGACAGCTCTGGATACCATCGATGCTTCAACCCGCAACGATTTTGACCGGTTTGTGCGCGGGCAAAGTTACTGGCTTGAAGACTACGCCAATTTTGTTGTAATAAAAAAACAGCAAGATGGCGCCAGATGGAAAGACTGGCCGGTGGAGCTTCGACGGGCAAATAAATCTGCCGTAGAGGAGGCATTAAAATCATCTGAACAGCAGCTGTTACTGCGCAAATTTGAACAGTATGTTTTTTTTCGGCAGTGGCGTGAGCTGCGCCAGTTTGCGCACATTCATGGCGTTTATTTGTTTGGTGACTTACCTATTTTTGTATCTGAGGACAGTGCAGATGTGTGGGCGCATCGCGATGTGTTTACAGTAGACGCTGATGGCAAAGGTACTGTGGTTGCGGGTGTACCACCTGATGCGTTCACCGCAGACGGTCAATTGTGGGGCAACCCGCTGTACAACTGGCAAGCTCTGCGTGAGAGTGACTATAGCTGGTGGATGGACCGTCTTCGTACTCACTTCAGTCTTTTTGATCTGGTCCGTATCGATCATTTTCGAGGTTTGGAGGCATGCTGGGAAGTGCCGGCAACTTCAATAACAGCTAAAGACGGCAAGTGGGTTAAATCACCGGGTGCTGAGTTGCTTGAAAAAATACAACAGCAATTTACCGATATGCCGTTAGTGGCGGAAGATCTGGGTATCATCACTGAAGAGGTTGATAAACTTAGAAAGCAGTTTACATTGCCCGGTATGAAGGTCTTGCAGTTTGCTTTTGATGGCGACATGCACAACCATCATCTGCCGCATAACCACAGTGAAGACATGGTGGTCTACACAGGTACGCACGATAACGACACAACGATCTCCTGGTTCCAGTCTGAGAATGACGCCAATAAGCATCAGATATGCAGTTATCTTGAGTGCGGAGATCAAGACATGCCGTGGCCGCTAATTCGCAGTGCAATGATGTCTGTTGCCAGGACCTCGATCTTCCCTCTGCAGGATGTGCTGGGCCTGGGTACCGGTCATCGAATGAATTTACCGGGAACAGTTGAAGGTAACTGGCAGTGGCGGTTTGAATGGTCTCAGGTCGATGGGGGTTTGGCCCACCGTTTACGAGAGATCACTACCAGATATAGCCGGCTCGGACCCGACGGTCCGATACAGGAGATGGGTAATGTCTGGCCAGAGGTCGCGCGGCACAGGAAGTGAGTTGCGCGGCACTTCCGTAGTTGTAAACAGTCATGGGCATTTGCCACTTACCTGATTAATTGATCCTTTACCTGATCTCTTGTGCAAGGTAGATTATCGGCCAATTCCTCCTGAAATACTCCATTGCCTGCCACAGCAACAAATAAATGTTTCATTGCCTGTCCCGCGGGCATGGAGCAATTGCTTCTGCAAGAGCTGAAATCGCTGCAGCCCGGTATCAAAAGTTCATTCAAGGTCCGGCGATCCGGGGTCGATTGTGAGCTGTCTGTTACCGACATATATCAGGTATGTCTGTGGTCACGTATTGCCAACCGTGTGCTGTATCCACTCGGGGCATTTAAAATTCACGATGAAAAAAGTTACTACGATGCGATCAAACAAGTTCGATGGGATGAACACCTGACGGTAGACGGCACCCTTGCGGTTGATTTCTTTTGCCAGAGCTCCTGTATCACACACAGTCAGTATGGTGCACAGTTAACCAAAGATGCAGTAGTGGATCAGTTTAGAGAAGACACAGATAAGCGTCCGGGCGTTGATCGTGCTGAGCCGGATATCCGGATTAACGTATACCTCTATAAAAACCGGGCGCGGATCAGCCTTGATATGGCTGGCAGTAGTTTGCATCGGCGCAACTACAGGAAACTGGGGGCTGAGGCGCCGTTAAAAGAAAATCTCGCTGCCTGTATTCTTATGAAAGCAGGCTGGCCTGCAATGGCTAAGCGTAAAGCGCCGCTGCTGGATCCGATGTGTGGTTCCGGGACGCTTTTAATCGAGGCTGCAATGATGGCCGCGGATTATGCTCCGGGTCTTAACCGGGATTACTTTGGTTTTTTGTCATGGAAGTATCACGATGAGTTAGCCTGGCAGTCGGTGCGTGAGCAAGCTCTGCAACGCATGCATGATGGGCTGAGCTGGTTGAATGACTCGGCTAATAAAATCGGGATTACCGGTTACGATATTGACGAGAAAGCTGTGCATGCTTCGAGAACCAATATTGCAGCGGCCGGGCTGGATTCTGTGCTCGACGTAAAGCCTGCTGATTTCTTTGCAGAAGAAAACCCGGTGATCGGCGGACCCGGTATGGTGGTTGTTAATCCGCCTTATGGTGAACGTCTGGAAGATGAGAGCTCCATTGGTGTTTTCTATAGCAAGCTTGGTCGGGCTTTGCGTCGCAAGGCACCGAACTGGGATCTGGCTTTGTTTACTGGTAATCCGTCATTGTTTCATCGTACCGGGTTGTCCAGACAGGTCATTCTGGAATGCCGCAATGGTGATATCGATTGCAAGTTGTTCAAATCAGCCCTGCCACCACTCGCCAAAGGTGTCGACTCAAAAAAACTAGTGCAGGAAGCTTCCACGCAAACAGCCCCGTCAACGGTGTCAGCCGAAGGTGTCTGGCAGCAAGCACAAGCTCGCACAGAGAGTGTTGCCGGTGTTGATCAGTTCCGCGGTCGGTTGAAGAAAAACATCCGGTCACTGGGGGGCTGGATAAAATCCGCGTCCGTCAGCAACTATAGAATTTATGATGCTGATTTACCTGACTTTGCGTTTGCACTGGATGTTTACAAAAGTACGGATGGGACGATGGTCAGCTTGCAGGAGTACCGGGCGCCATCACACATTGACCCGGTTTTAGCTCAACAACGCATTGACGGTGCAGCTCCCGTGGTTTGTGAGTTGCTGGAATGCGAGTCTGTAAATCTTGCGATCAAGCGAAGACAGAGACAGCGCGGTGAGTCGCAGTATCACCGAATAGAGAAGATCAATCGCTACCACGAAGTGGCAGAAGGTCAGTGTCGACTGTTGATTAATCTGCACGATTATCTTGATACCGGATTATTTCTGGATCACCGAAAAGTCAGGCAATGGATAGCGACCGAAGCATCTGGAAAGCGATTTTTAAATCTTTATTGCTATACAGCAACCGCCTCTGTGCATGCTGCTCTCGGTGGTGCCTCGGCGAGTGTCAGCGTTGATTTATCTCCCAAATATATCGAGTGGGCGCAGAACAACTTTGCGCTTAATGATATTGACCCTGATCAACATCAGTTGGTCAAAGCGGATTGCAGCGAGTGGGTTAAAACTCAGGTGGCTGAAGGGACGAGTTTTGATCTGATATTTCTCGATCCCCCGACATTTTCCAACTCTACTGCAATGGATAAGGATTGGGATGTGCAGAAGAACCACGAGTCGATGATCGATGAATGTATGGCTATACTCAGTGACGCTGGCACGTTAATATTTTCAAATAATTATCGGCGCTTTAAGCTGGCATCGAAAGTGACCGAAAAATATACGGTTGAAAACCGTACCAAATGGAGCATTCAACGCGATTTTGCAAGAAATCCGAAAGTGCACCAATGCTGGTTCATTAGAAAAACTCTCTAACCTGCAGATTCTGGTTTGTTGGGCAGGTTGAGGGAATTGATTAGATTACGGGATATACAAGCGTGGGCGAGTTCTTTTTAAGTTACGGTCTTTTTCTGGCCAAAATACTGACATTTTTTCTATTGTTGCTGGTGCTGATAGTGGTGGTTTCTTTGATCAGTGGCAAAGGCCGGCGTGAGAAAGGCAGTATTACTGTCACCCACATTAACGAGCAGCTCGATAACAACAAAGATGCGATGTACGCCGTTGTACTTGATGCCGGAGATTTGAAGAACACCTTCAAGAATAAGAAAAAGCAAAAGAAACTGGAAGACAAAGCCAACAAAAAAGCAGCGAAAATAGCGGCTAAAAGCCGTGGCGATGGAGAGACTATCGTTGATGAAAAAAAGCGCAAGCGAATGTTTGTACTGGATTTTAAAGGTGACATAAGAGCCAGTCAGGTTAGTAGTCTGCGCCGCGAAATTACCACCGTACTTTCAGTGGCCGACATCTACGATGAAGTGCTGATCAACGTTGAAAGTGGTGGTGGCACTGTGCACGGGTATGGACTTGCAGCAGCTCAACTCGAGCGTGTTCGGAACAAGAATATTGCGCTGACTGTTTGTGTCGATAAAGTCGCCGCCAGTGGCGGGTATTTAATGTCATGTGTTGCTAACAAAATCATAGCGGCACCATTCGCGATTATCGGTTCAATAGGTGTGATGGCTCAAATACCGAACGTGCATCGTTTGTTAAAAAAGTACGATATCGATGTAGAGCTTTTGACGGCGGGTGAGTATAAAAGAACCCTGACGGTAATGGGGGAAAACACTGATAAAGGCCGTGAAAAGTTTTTAGCAGAGATTCAGGTTATACATGATCAGTTTAAGAACTTCATTTCCAGGTTCCGGCCGCAAACCGATATCGCGACAGTAGCCACTGGTGAAACCTGGAGCGGTCAGGCCGCCTTGAACATGAATTTAATTGATGAAGTGCTGACCAGTGATGAATACATCGTCACGAGCTGTGAGACTGCCGATGTCTACCGGGTTACTTACGAGAGCAAGAAGTCATTGCCAGAGAAATTTGGCTTTGCGGCAGAAGCAGGAGTAGAGCGATTTCTGGACAAATGGCTGCAGAGAGCCAATAGCGGGCGCTATCTGGATTAGGTTGCTCAATAGCGAGAGCTATCTTGATTATGTTTCTTAGAAACTTTCATTCGCTTGGGACTGCACCACCCGCCGAACGATAATCGATGTTCTGCCGGGCAAATAAGGACCTGGCCAAATAAGAGTCGGGCCGAGGTCAGGCAAATAAGCTTTAGATCTAGATCTACTTGCTGGTAGCAGCGTTGCGCCGACCGCTTCCCGCGATGTTAACGCCATACTTTTTCATCAAGCGGTACAGGGTAACCCGGGATACGCCCAGTTGTCCGGCTGTCTCGGTCACGTTGTTGTAGTTGCGTTCCAGCGCTTTGCGAATGAAATCACCCTCCGCTTTTGCACGCACTTCATCGAGATTAGTTGGTGCGTCGTTTTCACCGTCGTTGCCGCCCAAAGCACCGAGCCCGAGATCCATGGCTTGTATTAAGCTGCTTTCACACATGACTAACGACTGACGTACGCGGTTCAGCAATTCGCGAACGTTGCCAGGCCAATGATGCTGATGCATGGCTATTTTCGCTTGTTGCGAGAAGCCTTTGATTCGCCCTGGTGATTCCGCAGAAAATTTGTTGAAGAAAAACTGCGCCAGGCTATCAACATCGCCAATGCGATCACGCAGTGGTGGAATCTCGATATGCAGTATGTTTAACCGGTAGTACAAGTCTTCTCTGAACACACCATTCTTAACGGCGTCATCAATACTGTTGTGGCTCGAGGTGATGATTCGAACATCAATACTTCGCTGCCCACCGCGGTGATCTTCAATCTGACCTGACTGCATAAAGCGCAACAACAACATTTGCTCTGTTGACGGCAGGTCGGTAATTGAGTCAAGGAATAGAGAACCGCCATTGGCGTCTTCTAACTTGCCAGATTCCGAATCGCTTCCAAACAAAACTTCGCTGATTTGATTGGCCGGAATGGTCGCACAGCTTACAGTCACAAACGGGCCATCTGCACGTGGTGACTGGTTGTGTAGCGCCCGGCCTACCAGCTCTTTGCCAGTGCCGGTTTCACCGGTAATCATTGCGGGGGCATCGACACGAGCTGACTTTTTGATAGTCGTGTAAAGACTCAGCATCGATTCGCTTTTGCCAACCATTTTTGTATCTTCGTCTGCCATGATGTCTTGCATAGCAGGTTTTGGTCGCAGTACAGACATGCCGTAGGCGTGCCCTAGTGTTGCTACCAGATTTTTCTGGTCACATGGAAGGGTGTGGTAGTCATAACAGTGATCGGAGATAAGTGCGGCAACTTTCTCTTCCCCGACCAGCTCAGCTGCAACGACAGCAACCCAGTGGATGTGATGTTTAGTTAGCAGCTCGTCCAGTTCCTGCAGCTGCTCCGGCGCGGTAATCAGTGCCACACCGACATGATATTCGTGTGAGTAAAGATGCTTCTCAGCTACAGCGGTATTGTTCGCAGTATCAACTCTCCAACCTGCCGACTGGATTGAATCTGCCAGATCGGCATGGGTGCCACTCAAATCGCAAACCAAAACACTGCGATTGGCAGACGAGCGTTTACCCGCCACACGACGCGTACTGGCGTGTTTGTTGTCGTTCTTTTGAGTTGTGTTCATGCAGCGATAACTTCCAATTACGTCTCACGTTAACATCCGGGTTAACGTTTTCGACAGATTACCTGTTTCAAAACCGTCCGCGTGATGGACAGCACAGAAGCGAAGGTTAATCGTTTACGCCCGCTTTTTCTTCGCGTGGCGTCATAAAACTGACATTTTGGTATCAGAATGTATCCGTCTAGTCATTCTGATGGCGAAATAGTAACAGTTTTCAGGTGTTATTCAATGAGATTCACTGTTTGAAATGAACCTTTTCCTGTTTTGGTACTCCACGGAGGCGTTTACATATCGATCAGGCATGCCTGCACTCTATTTTTTCCGGGTATTACGCTGCCAAGGTGCATTGATACTGCAGTTGATACGCGGAGTTGTTCAGGCCTGTCCCACTCAGGTTTGGCCCACTCAGGCCAACCTCACCGGCTTGGCTTGTTAAGCGGATGGAAGTTGCTTTCGCAATTTAAATTTCTGAATTTTGCCTGTTGAGGTCTTTGGTAGTTCTGTGAACACAACCCGGCTCGGACACTTGAAGTGGGCCATGTTGTCCCGACACCAGGCTTTCAGGTCATCTTCGCTGGTTTGGCGGCCTTGTTTCAAGTTGACGAATGCGCATGGAGTCTCACCCCATTTTTCATCCGGCATGGCGACTACCGCGGCTTCCAGCACAGCCGGGTGGCCATAGAGCGTATTTTCAATTTCGATTGAAGAAATGTTCTCACCACCCGAAATGATCACATCTTTTGAACGATCGGTGATTCGCAGATATCCATCTTCGTCAATCACTGCCAGATCGCCGGAGTGAAACCAGCCGCCAGCGAAGGCGTGATTGGTTTCCTCAGAGTTTTTAAAGTAACCCTTCATTACGATATTGCCTCTAAACATGATTTCACCAACCGATTTGCCATCCCGCACTACCGGTTCCAGGGTCTCGGGATTGAGTACATCGAGGCTTTCAAGCACCTGGTATCTGACACCCTGACGAGATTTGAGTTGAGCGCGATGATCAGGTGCCAGTGTGTCCCATTCGCCTTTCCATGCGCACATCACCGCAGGGCCGTAAGTTTCGGTAAGTCCGTACACGTGTGTCATATGAAAGCCACGGCTTTCCATTGCCTGCAGTATTGGCGCAGGTGGAGGGGCCGCTGCAGTCATCACTTTAACGGTGTAATCGGGTTGGTATTGTTCGGTTTCATCGGTGTTGATTATCAAATTCAAAACAATAGGTGCACCGCACAGATGTGTGACCTGATGATTTTTAATCGCTTGGTATATTCCAGCGCCGGTCACACTTCTGCTGCATATGCTGACACCTGCAATTGCAGCTAATGACCACGGAAAGCACCAGCCGTTGCAGTGAAACATGGGTAGTGTCCATAGATAGCGAGGGTGGTCACTCATTTCCCAGCCGGTGATATTACTGACCGCGTTCATGTAAGCACCGCGATGGTGGTATACAACGCCTTTAGGATTGCCGGTTGTGCCTGAAGTATAGTTAAGGCTTATCGCATCCCATTCATCCTCTGGTGTTATCCAGTTAAATGCGGGATCGCCTGTTTGCAGAAACTCTTCGTATTCTATAGTGCCAAGGCGATTTCCATCTTTAACGGATGCATCTTCAATATCAATAATGATCGGTGGATTGTCGAGTTGTGCTATGGCTTTAGCCACGGTTTCAAAAAACTCGGTATCTGCGATCAATACCCTGGCTTCCGAGTGTTCAAGAATAAAAGCGACCGTTGCTGCATCAAGTCGAGTATTGATAGAGTTTAGAACAGCACCGCAGAGTGGTACGCCAAAGTGTGCTTCATACATCGGTGGAATGTTTGGTGCCATAATCGCAACAGTCTGGTTTTTAGTAACTCCAATCTTATGCAGCGCCGCACCGAGTCTAGTGCAGCGTTCTCTGGTTTGCCGCCATGTGTGCTGTCCAGAGTCATAGATAACTGAAGGATAATCAGGGTAGACATCAGCTGCGCGCTGTAGAAAACTCAATGGCGATAGTGCCGTGTAATTTGCTGTGTTTTTTTCCAGATTCAATTCGTATGGATTGTGTGCCATCAATCGGCTCCGCGTTGTTTGGGTGTTGCCTCGCAGACTCCCAGTGTACTTTAATCGGCCATTGTACTTTGTTCAGCCAGTGTACTTTATTGAGTCAGACGCACCTACTTTGCCGATTGGCCAGTAGACTGAATTTGCAGCTTAATTGTTTTTGTGAGTCATTATGTTCAGTGCCACCTCAAACTGTATAGTTGCCTGAAGTACAACTCGACAGATCGGACTTGAGAACTATGGAGAACCCAATTTTGCGAAATGATCAACGGCCGCTGGCCGGTATTAAAGTGCTTGAGCTGGGACAGTTAATCGCAGGTCCACAGGCCGGCTGCGTATTAGCATATTTTGGCGCTGAGGTTATAAAGGTGGAGCCTCCGGGTAGCGGTGACAGCATCCGTAAGTGGCGTAAGCTCGATTCAAGTGGCACTTCATACTGGTGGCAAAGTATTGCGCGTAACAAAAAATCAGTGACAGTGAATCTTAGAACTGACAAAGGCCGGTCAGTGGTGAAAAAGCTAATGTCCGAGGTCGATGTCGTGCTTGAAAATTTTCGACCGGGAACACTGGAAAAGTGGGGTATGGATCCGCAAGAAATGAACAAGACTCATCCAAATCTCATTTTTGCCCGAGTCAGCGGGTATGGTCAAACCGGCCCGCGTGCATCACAACCGGGATATGCATCTGCCTGTGAAGCTTATGGCGGCTTTCGCTACGTTAATGGATTTGCAGATCGGCCACCGGTCAGACCCAACCTTAGCCTCGGTGACACACTTGCATCCATGCATGCGGTTATAGGTATATTGTTAGCGCTGTTTGGACGCACTAGTTCCGGGCGTGGCCAGGTGGTTGATGTTTCTATCTTTGAGTCTGTCTACAACATGATGGAATCAGTCGTACCTGAATACTCTGCAGAGAAAGTAATTCGCGAGCCATCCGGCTCGACACTAACCGGCATAGTGCCTACCAATACTTATCGGTGCAGTGATGGCAAATACGTTGTAATTGGTGGCAATGGAGATTCGATATACAAAAGGCTAATGACATGCGCAGGCCGCAAAGACCTTGCTGATGACGAACGAATGGCTGATAACGCGGGTCGTGTTAAACATGAATCGGAAATAGACAAGGCGATAAATAAATGGACTGCAGAAATTGCATCGTTTGAGGTGCTTGAAACGCTTGAGGATGCAGCGGTACCGTGCGGACCGATTTACAGTGTTGAAGACATGTTTAACGATCCGCACTACCATGCGCGTGGCTTGTTTGAGTCGGTTGAGTATGCTAGCGGCAAGTTGGATGTTGCAGCAATTCATCCGCGTCTTTCGAAAACACCGGGAAGAACGGACAGTGGCGGACCAGATCTTGGTGAGCATACTGCGGAAGTGTTGAAGAATTACCTTGGCATGAGTGATGAGGAATTTTCAGACTTGCGAGCGGCAGATATAATTTAGCGCCGGGTCTTTTAGATTGACAATGCAAGTTCGCCGTGGCTTGCGTGTGCGATTGGCGTAATTTTGAACAGAGGCGTGCAAGATGGCGTGCAAATTGTCTCGTTCCTGGTTGCGGCTGTTTGCCATCAGTCTGTGTTTAGCCAATGCCGCAATTGCACAATCTAAAATGCTGTTTGTTTTCGCTTCGTCACGATTCAAATGGAAACTTTAAGCGTACTCTTTCGTTCTAATAGTCTGATCCCACTGGAAATCGAATATGAAACCCTATATGGCGCACGCAAAGGTGATCCGAAACACCTGTATCAGATTGTTTTTGGCACTGTCACTGGTTTTATCGGGCGGTATTGCCGGGGCGATGGAGCTTCAGTCAGTTGATTCCGGCGAGGATGTTCTGCTTGAAGATCTGACGGGCAACGGCAAGTGGACGCTGGTTATGCTTTGGGCGACAGATTGCCATGTTTGCCATATCGACAAACCTGAAATCTCGGCGTTTCATACAGAACACAAAGACGATGATGCGGAAGTTATTGGAATCGCGCTGGATGGTATCCAGGGTCTTAAAAAAGTCAAAAATTATATCGCTGACAATAAGCCAAGTTTTCCAAGCTACGTCGGTGATATTGCGATTATTGCATCGCACTATTACGGTATGACGGAAGAGAATTTACGCGGTACTCCGACGTATCTGTTGTTTAGCCCTGAAGGTGAGTTGCTTGGCAACAACCCGGGACGTCTTAGTGTTGAAGCGATAGAGAGTTTTATTGCTCGAAAGACTGAAGCGACCGGTTAAGAAAATTCGCGTTTTTTTTATTTTGTCGGTGCGCTTGCACGAAGCGTCCTGCCCGGGTTTCAAATACCAGGCTTACAGTTAAGGGTGTAATCTACCGTGCGAAACGTGCAAGCGCAGGCAGTAGCCTGCGGTTGTCGTCGGACTTGGGGCGTCTGCCGGCCAATCGATCCTGAAAGTACTGCAGCTTCCAGCGTGCCGCGCGCGTGTCTTCAGCCTCTTCGCCAAAAATGCTGCGATAAACGTTTAACGCCAGACGCTGATGGGTGATCGCGTCTTCCAGTGCGTCCCGTGAGCCTTCCGCAACCCAGGCTAATGCTTCAAGGGTTTGTGCTGTTTCAGCATGATATAAGCCGATGGATTTTGTTTGAATGCTGAGGGCGCGGTTATATTGTTGTTCGGCGATTTTCGGATCACGCTCTAATAACGCTGCCAGAAAGTAAGTTCGTGCAAGACGTGGATCATCGCCTTTGAATCCTGCTGCCATTTTTCTCGCAGTACGGATCCAGGGGGCGGGATCACCGTCGTTAGACATTAAGTAAAACTCAGCGTTCTCTACTGCAATTCGCCACATTTCGTCTTCCTCAGACGCCATGATAAATTGCTCTGGCTTTGAATTAGTTGTGCTTGCAGCGGGAGTTGTTGAGCGTCGCAGTTGCGGTAGAGAATCTGTGATGCTCGCTGTAGTGGTGACAGGTGCTATGGCTGCAGTGAGTTCCTGTTCTTCCGGTATCAGTATTTCGTCTGGCAGTGCTGCGGCAGGTGACTGTGCAGTCTGGCTAACGCCTGGCTCTACAGCTGTGATGTCTGATTCATATTTTGCGATGTTGTAAACCAGAATGCCGAAGACCGCAACGCTCGCGGCCAATGCGGCATTGCGATAGTTCAGGCTTGGTCCTAAAACCTTCCTGCGCTTGCCGATCCACTCTTCGACTTTTGGCTTCGGCCGTCTGGCAGACTTTGAAGTCACGGCAGAATAGTAGCTGTCTGCACCGGTATGGGTCAGGCCAACCAGTTGGGTGTCGGACTGGCGCAGGATCACACAGTCGAGCAGGAGATCAGTGTATCTTTTGTAGGCTTCCCGCTCTGTATCAACCTGCTGATGCAGGTCCAGCAGGAGTGGGTCCTCAGTCGCAAACTGCGAAGCTATTGAGTGTTTGTGTTTTTTCCATTGCGCGGCCAGGGTACTTGAACCGGTGTTCTGCAGCGATAAATTTGCAGTGCTCGATAACTCCCGCATTTGCTCCAGTTGCAGCGCACCTGGCTGACAGGTGGTAATAAACCGGTAGTCATCGTCAAAGTAGTGGGTGAAATACACCCAGCTTTTCTCGTGATACAGGTCCGTCAGCAGCGCATATGCGCTCTGGTCAACGTTCAGATAGACCAGCATGCGAGCGGGCTGATCGGGTGACTTACCTATGCATTGTTCGATAAGTATTTCATGCGAATAGATGAAGCCAAGATCAATAAGCTGATCGGCGTAGACCTCCATTACCGGGGTCAGGTATTCCGGTTGGGCTGTTTTGTCCAGCAGATTGAAATGCGCCGGTGTAAACCGAAGGTCAAGCAGTTGTTGTGCGCTTGGCTGATTTGATTGTGGTTCGGTTGTAGTCATTTTTATTATCGAACTCAAAAAATTGCTGTAACGATGACCCCTGAGGCTGTGCAATCAGGTTTATACTGAATACTGATTGCACATTGTGCTGTATCAGGGTGCAGCGTTACCACCATACTATAGAACATTTTTGCCTTACCTGACCCATCGGGGAGTCTTGTGTGCGAAAATTAAGTCGGATCTGGATCAGGGGTCTGCCCCCGGGAGATCTGTCTCGTTTAACTGGTCTGGTGGTGTTCTGGCGGCCTTTGCCGTCCCGATGGCCTGTTTTTGTGGCGAGGGAAATCTTTTGGCCGGAACATCGAAATTGCACTATAGATTAAGTATTGAAATGACTGACACAAAAATACACCACTTTCGCCGCCTCGGTATGCTCACAATCGCAGCTGTCTACTGCCTGATTCTGATAGCGGGAGCTGTGCGCGCAACCGGGTCTGGTATGGGCTGCCCCGATTGGCCAACGTGCTTCGGACAATGGATTCCACCAACGCAGGAAAGCCAGCTGCCGGAAAACTACCAGCAAATTTATGCTGAGCGTGGTTATGCGAATACCACCTTCAACGCAAAAAAAACATGGATTGAATACTCGAACCGACTGGTTGGTGTATTGATCGGAATTTTGATTTTTTTAACTATGCTGGCTTCACGTCATTTTCGTGTATCAAACAATCTGGTAACCCGGCTTTCGGTAGTGGCATTTTTGGCTGTGGTTTTTCAGGGTTGGCTCGGCTCGCGTGTTGTTGCGAGCAATCTCCACCCGGGAATGGTGACAGTGCACATGCTGTTGGCGCAGGTTATTGTGGCTATTCTCATATGTGCCGTCATGCGATCTCAAAAAGACGTGATGCATACCGACGGGATAAAACAGCTACCGGATGCCTTTAAAACTGTACTGATGTTTGCGATGGGGATGACGCTGCTGCAAATGATTATGGGAACGCAAGTCAGAGAAGCCATCGACATTATTGCGCGCAGTGCAGATACGAGAAGTATCTGGATCGAGCAACTGCCACTGATATTTAAAGTTCACCGGTCGTTTTCTTCATTGATATTATTCACCAACCTTTGGTGTGTTTATCAGGTATGGAAACATGTTCCTGCAAGCAATCCGATGCGGCATTTTGCGATGGCGCTGGGTGGATTGATTGTATCGACGATCATCATCGGTGTGATTATGGATCGACTGAACATTCCGGCATTTGTGCAACCACTTCATCTGGCACTTGCATCGTTAATTTTTGGTGTACAAATCGCCATCTATTTATTCCTGAGATATGGCTCGCAAAGACAGCCCGGCACTATGGCTGATCAGGAATCGGGTACCACAACTCCGCTTGCCAGGGGTGTTTAAATAATTTCGGAGCTGGTAACTGTCCAACACAGCTTTTTAAAAAATATTTTCCGGATCTCTGATAAAGAGTTAGAGACGCGGTGAAGGCTTTCTAAGCGCGGTCGAACGGTTCATTCAAAAGGTTAAAAATGTGAAACCCGTCGGCCGGGGTCGAGATCTGATCCGTATATCAAGAGATTCGATCCACGCGGGTGAGATAAATCACTGCCTGGTCACAGCTGCAAAATGCGCTCTCCTGTAAGATGCGAGCCTTATTGATACTGCTGTGCGAGCCACAGATCGGAGCGTATCCGTGTCTTATCTAATTCTCTTCCCATGCCTTGCTGTTGTGTATCTGATGGTGGGTCGGCTCGATCTGACCAAATCAGTGTTTGTACTCTTAGCGTTACTGCTTACGGTATCGTTTGCCGCGTTTCAATGGTTTGTACCCGGTATTGATGTAATTATCGCTACGAGTCTGACCATGGCTCTGGCAAACTTTCTTGCATGGTTTATTGATGCTTATGCGAGCCCGGATGTAGAGCAGGACCTGCAGCCTGTACCCAAGGAAGTTGGTCCGTTTTGCAGTCGACAGACTCATGACTATGCAGTGGCTCCGCGTGAAGCAGTTTTTGCCATTGATCTTATCAATAGTGGAGACTGGCAAGCTTTAGCCTCGCGTTTTGAAACTATGGCTACCGCTGAGCGGCAGGGTTTTTATGCAAACCTTAATTACAGCGCCACTAGTGAATCAGCTGTGCAGGAAGTCATCAATAGCAATTCACAGGATGTAGATGCGCACATAATTATGGGCCATTTGAAACTCTGCCACGCTAAGCGACTTGGTTTGCAACCGGGTGGCAAACTGAATGAGCCGGTCACACTGGCAATCAGTCAGGCATTCATGCACTTCAACCTGGCCCTGAGAATTAAACCGGACGATGCTGAAGCACTGTGTGGCTTGTTGATAGCGAAAGGTTTTACCGGCCTGAGTGCAGAACACATGCTAACGAGTTTGAAGCAACTGTTGGAACAAGACCCTGAACATCTGCATGGTGTTATTTCTGCGGCAAAGTTTTTAGTATTGTCACCGGCACAGGCCAACGAGTTTATTTCTGTTGTTGAAAGCGCGGTGGATGGCAGGGCGGAGGCAACAGTAGCTATTGCAAGAATTATTACCCACATTGAATGCATGGAGTGGGTTGGTGGAAATGAAGAAGGCACGCAAAGCACTATTGTGAGCAATTCACAGGTTGTCGCAGATTTATATCAACAGTTGCGTTGCTATCAGCGAGAAAACGGCGCACTTGGCCGCTGGCAAAAAGGTATCTCAAATAACGTTATAGCTTATATGCTGCAATTAATCGGCGACAAAGAAGAGCTAAAAGTTTATTTAGAAAAAATTGAGGGCAGTGTTAGTCCGTATCCGTGGCAGAGTAATCAAGCGGTCCGCCAGTAATAAGAGGCCGCTTGCCTGAATAGCTCTCGCTGATTTTGTCAGTGTTGATCTAACCGATGTGTGCACCCTTGAATACTATTTTGCTGACGTCTTCGAACGTTTCAGCAAAGTGCACTTTAACACCGCGTCTTACTGATGCAGACAGTTCACTGTAATCGCGTTTATTATCGAATGGCAGGATAACGGTTTTTATACCCAGTCGTTTGGAAGCGATTAACTTTTCCTTGATGCCACCCACTGGTAGAACCTGGCCTGTTAATGTGAGTTCTCCGGTCATCGCGATGTTGGAATTGATCTGTTTGTTCAATGCCAGTGACAATAGTGCGGTAGCCATAGTAATACCGGCGCTTGGCCCATCTTTTGGCGTCGCACCCTCGGGCACATGCAGATGCACAAAGGTGCTTTTACTGAGGTCAGTTTTGACTTTGTATTGTTGCAGGTTTGAAGTGACGTAGCTGTAGGCAATCTCGGCAGACTCTTTCATCACAGAGCCAAGATTTCCGGTGAGTTTAAAACCGCTTTTTGTATCATTGATTACCGTGGCTTCAATAGGCAGCGTAGCGCCACCCATTGCTGTCCATGCAAGCCCGGTCACTACTCCAACACCTTTGAGCTGTCGTTCTTGTCGGAATATCGGGGAGCCAACGTAGTCACTAAGCGTTTTGTTGCTGATGCTTAAACGATTGCTGCCGCCGAGTAATTTTACAACCGATTTGCGAAGAATTTTTGCCAGCAGTTTTTCAAGGTTTCTTACACCTGCTTCACGGGCATAGCCTTCTATCAGAGCTTTGATCGCGCTGTCAGTTAGATTTATTTTTGAAGGTGCGACCTTGTTGCGTTCCAGCAGGCGTGGCCATAAGTGTTTGGTCGCTATCTTGAATTTTTCTTCCGGCAAGTAGCCAGCGAGACGGATGTCATCCATGCGATCAAGAAGCGGACGCGGAATAGTGTCCATTTGGTTTGCGGTGCAAACAAACAGTACTTTCGAGAGATCAACCCGCAAATCAAGGTAGTGATCGAGAAACTCGCTGTTCTGTTCCGGGTCGAGCACTTCCAGTAGTGCAGATGCAGGATCCCCCTGAAACGAGGCTCCAATTTTGT
This sequence comes from uncultured Granulosicoccaceae bacterium, assembly GCA_964649465.1. Taxonomy (GTDB): domain Bacteria; phylum Pseudomonadota; class Gammaproteobacteria; order Granulosicoccales; family Granulosicoccaceae. The sequence goes on from CAZYRP010000047.1 coordinate 17,671, forward strand.
CCACTTCATCCAGCATAATTACCGGATTATCGACTTGTACATCTTTGAGTGCCTGCACCAGCTTGCCGGGCATTGCACCAATGTAGGTTCTTCTGTGACCTTTTATCTCGGCTTCATCACGCATGCCACCGAGACTGAAGCGGTAGAACTTGCGGCCCAGTGAATCGGCGATTGAGCGACCAATAGATGTTTTACCAACACCCGGTGGACCAACCAGTAAAAGAATGGAGCCTGAGATTTCGCCTCGGTAGGCACCAAGTGCCAGAAATTCCAGAATCCGGTCTTTGACATCTTCTAGTCCCGCATGATCGCGATTAAGAATTCTGCGTGCCTTTTTTAGATCGAGCTTGTCTTCTGACTGCACTCCCCACGGCACATTGGTTACCCAGTCAAGGTAATTGCGTGTAACACCATACTCCGGAGAACCGGTTTCCAGCATTGACAGTTTTTGCAGTTCTTCGTCAAAACGTTTTTTTACCGATTCTGTTGGATTGCGGTTATCCATTCTCTGTTTGAACTGCTCTACATCAGCTGTGCGATCATCTTTGGCAATGCCCAGCTCACGCTGTATGACTTTGAGTTGTTCCTTAAGAAAAAAGTCACGTTGGTTTTTCTGGATTTTGTTTTCTACTTCCTGCCTGATCTCTCCTTGCAGGCGTGCCATTTCAATCTCTTTGCGCAACAGCAACAGAACTTTTTCCATGCGAGGCAATATTGGAATGGTATCCAGCACATCCTGCAGGTCCTCTCCAGGTGCGGTAGTAATTGCGGCTGCGAAATCTGCCAGTGGCGAGGGTTCGTTAAGATTAAAATGATTGAGAAAGTTTTTCAGCTCTTCGTTGTAAAGCGGGTTGAGTGGCACGAGTTCCTTAATGGCCTGTATCAAAGCCATAGCGTACGACTTTACATCATCCCGATTTTCTTCAGGCTCAATCGGATAGTCAACGGATCCTGCAAATGGTGGCGCTTTGCGAAGCCACTTTTTAATTGTGAAGCGTTGCAGTCCCTGTGCAATGAACTGAATACTCGATTCCTGTTCTACCACGTTGTGTAGTCTCACAACGCACCCGGTTTTAGAAAACTCTGTTGGATCCGGTATATCCTGCGCGTCGTCCTTTACATGCACGAGTCCTACAACATGCTGGTCATTTTCATGAAGCTTTTCAAAAGTGCTGCGCCAATGATCCCGATCAACCACCAGGGGTTGAATCTGAGCCGGGAAAAACGGCCGTTCGTAGACAGGCAGAATTAGAATTTTCGCCGGTAAAGCCTGGCCCGGTAAAATCAGGCTGGTGCTTTTTTTCTTCGGCAGTACTTGAGGGTCGTCTTTACTCATTTAGAAACAACATATCCTGTAGAGAACGTGTTCGGGTAGCTTATGTTGACCGGATAATGGTCGGAAAGTTTGAGCGTGTCCGGGTCTGTTTATGGTAAGTCACGCAGGTGCGTTAAATGGTATGTGCCGTTATCGATATTTTCAACTGCCGGGGTTAGACTCAGGTGTGACTCGTGCTTGGCAAGACCCGTTGTACCGCAGGCTCCGTACCAGAATGCACTGGCTGATGCGGCACGGAGATTACAGTTGCCTTTGTGTCGATACGGTGAGCCGAAATACAAGGTCTTTTTTAATGAATATCCGGGCGTCGATCAGTGAATATTTATTCGCCTCGCTAATTGTCACCAAGAGTGATGGTCACTGCCGCGGCCGAAACAATATCTTCGACGCTTGCACCACGGGACAGATCACACACCGGTTTGGCGAAGCCCTGCAGAATCGGACCGGTGGCTTTTGCACCGCCGCAGTATTGCACCAACTTGTAGGCTATGTTTCCGGCGTTAAGGTCAGGGAAAATTAACACGTTAGCACGACCGGCAACGTCACCAGGATTCTCCAGTTTGGTATTTGCCACCCTTTCTGAAAGCGCTGCGTCTACCTGAACTTCACCTTCTATTTTAATATGCGGTGCTCGCTGACGTACAATTTCTACTGCCGCCGCCACTTTGCTGACACTGGTATGTCGAGCACTGCCATGGGTTGAAAATGAAAGCATTGCCACTCGCGGCTCGACATTCATTAGCTTGGCCGCACTATCAGCAGACGTAATGGCGATTTCTGCAAGCTGCTCTTCTGTCGGCGCGATATTGATCGCGCAGTCTGCGAACAGAAGGGTATCTGCCACTTCCTCGGCATGATTTTCAAGTGCCATTATGAAAAAGCTGGAAAGTGTTTTCATATTGGGCTTCGGCCCTACTGCAAATGATGCCTCCAGTACTTTTGCAGTTGGCAGTACTGCACCTGCAACCATGGCATCAATTTCTCCGCTGTGAATCATTGCAATTGATCGATAGATCGGATGTTTTATAAACTCATCTACGTTATCTTCAGTGATTTTTCTTTTTTTCCCGACTAGAAACTGACTCAGGTGTTCAGGCGTCGGATCTTCGGTGTCTACAATTTTAATATCAGAAAGATCATTGTTTTCAGCTTTAGCGACCGCTGCAATTTTTGCCTGATTGCCGAGTAATACAGGTGACGCTATCTTTTGCTCTTTTATCTGTAATGCTGCGGCCTGAATGCGAGGATCCTCCCCCTCCGGTAGTGCCAGTCGGCTTTTTTTTGAATGGCACTGCAGTATGCAGTTTTTAATGACTTCATTCATTGGATCAACATTGCCTGCAAAAAGCGGGTGATAAAGCGAATATTTTAATCGCGTCAGAATACCAATAGTTTTACCGCGCTGTCACTGACCGGTTGCAACTGGCCCAATGTCTTCGGAAATTGACTGCCTGCGTGCGGTCGATCTGTGGATTGCTATGGCTGGTTTATGGTGGATTTTTTCGGACTGGCGGATTTGTCGGGGGAGGTGTGTGTCGGTGTGTCGAGGATGTTTTGCATTTGTTCGCGTAGTAGGTCCTGCCGCTCGACAAATTTGTTAACACTGTTTTCGAGGTGTTCACCCATGACACCCTGCAGACTGTCGCCGTAAAAACGAATCAGGTTGGCGAGAAGCGCATTGCTTAACATTGATGTGCCTGCCTGGGTCTCTCGCTCACCAATAATTTGCAGCAGCACATGGTGGGTCACGTCCGAAGCATTCTTTGCGTCGATAACCGCGAATTCTTCACCGTTGGTGATCATTTCCCGAATTTTCTCAAGTGTCACATAGGTGCTTTGTTGGGTGTCGTATAGCCTTCTGTTTTGGTACTTTTTAATGGTTCGCAAGCAAATTTCCCGTATTTACTGACACCGATGATACCGGAAATTAGGCAGAGACAGTCATAAGATTTATGTGTAAAAGCTATCTCAGATCACCTGGGAATATTAAATACGCCAGTATTTGATGCCCTTTGCACAGTGCTTGCACTCAACATTATCTGAAGTAACTCACAATGTAATGTTTGGGCTATTCGTAGTCAGATGTGACATTAGTTTGTCGCTTCACTGTGTTTTTCATCTATTTAAGGCCATAGTTTGCAATTTAAGTCAGCCAGCCGCGCTCGTTATGCGCTCAATACGATCGTTTGTATGGTTGTGTTGTGCGTGGCTGTTCTGTTTAGCTTTGGCCTGGTACTGGTTGAATTCAGCACCTCTCCCGTTTCATTTTCAATTAGTGGCGGCTCAGTTGACTCGTTAACTGGTAGTGGTTTCAGAGGTAAAACGTCACTGGCGACAGCATTTGTAACGGCACTTGTGGCAGCAGCGCTGCCGTTATATGTCGCTATCCCCGTTTTTCTGACTGCGCTGTTTGTAGTTGCCGTGGTTTTTTATACAGTTGCCGGCAATTCTTTTGATCCATCATTTATATCAGTGCTTGCAACTCTGGTGGCATTATTCATGGCCTATCTGGCAGGTGAATTCCTGAGCCGCGCCTTACACCAGCGCAAAATTAGTCAGTTTTTCCGTCGTTACGTACCATCTAATCTCGCCGATTACTACACAACTAACCCTTCCCATATGAACGCGGTTAGTGATTCGCGTGAACTGACGATATTGTTTTGCGATATTAAATGCTTTACCAGCATTGCTGAAACATTGGATCCTGATCGATTACGTGACTGGCTAAACGCCTATTTTGGTGTTGTCAGTTCGGTTATTCACCAGCATGGTGGCACAGTGGATAAGTACATGGGTGATAGCGTGATGGCATTTTGGGGTGCGCCGGAAGCGAGTAGCACGCATGCGGCTGATTCACTTTTTGCATCTCGCAGAATTCAGGAAGAAGTCGGGGTGCTGTCTCGACAGATGCAAGGCCTCGGGCTTCCACCTATCACTATTGGTATTGGTATAGCGACCGGCTTTGCCAATGTTGGTCACATGGGTTCACGATATCACATGACTTATACAGCAGTTGGTGATCCGGTGAATACTGCTAATCGATTGCAACGTTGTACCGGTTACTATGATTTGTCTATAGTGGTTTCAGAGTCTACTGTCGAAAGAGTGCCGGAATTTCTATACCGTGAGCTTGACACTGTGCATGTCAAAGGTCGGCAGCGCTTTGTGCGTTTGTTCGAACCGGTTTGTCCGGCAGAAGAGGCATCTGCCGAATTACATAAGCGCCTGCAGTTGCACAGTAAAGCGATGCAGTTCTACAGGCAGGGGATGTGGAGTGATGCTGAACGGCTGTTCGCGAAGTTAGGCCGCGACGACGTAAGCAACTATGAGTTTTATAAGAAGTATGTCGATCGTATTCAGAAGATTAGAACAACCAGTCCGGAAGACGAGAGTGCTCATATTCTCGATTTGACGCAACAGATTGGATAAGAACTGGTTGGTTAAGATCTGGCCAGCGCCTGATTCAGACTGGTTTTGAATTGCATATGGTTACTGATGTTTTGGATAAGAGTTATTTACCGACTTTTACCCAGTTGTCGTTAACGTACCGCTCCTGCGGTTTAAAATACGATTTATAGTTCATCTTGGTGCTTTCCTCGATCCAGTAACCAAGGTAAATATAGTCAAGACCCAGTTCCCTGGCGAGCTGTATCTGCATCATGATGGCTGCTGTTCCAAGGCTGCGTTTTTCAAATTCAGGATCGAAATACGTATAAACAGCACTCAGTCCGGTGCTCACTATATCTGTGACTGCGACGGCCAGAAGTTTTCCGTCGAGTCTCAGAGTGCAGAATTCAGTGTCGCACCAGTCGCTAATTAAAAAGCGTTCAAAGTCGCTGCGTTCCGGATTGTCCATACCGGCGTCTTTATGGCGGCTATTAAGATACCGCACATACATATTGAAATATTCATCGGTGTAACGTGCAGATTCAGTTGCGGTCGTCAGATCACTATTGTTTTTGAATGATCTTTTTTGCGACCGGTTCGGTATAAATTCGTTAGTAATTATTCTTGTAGAGATACACTTTTCACAGTGTTCGCAGTGGGGTCGGTACAGGTAATCACCGCTGCGTCTGAAACCTTTTTGAATCAGGGCGCTGTACAACGGCATGGTAGGTGATCGGAACGGATCTGCGTAAACATTGCGCGCAGTGTGATTGTCCAGATAGCTGCACGGTTCGGGAGGTGACTGAAACAGTACTATTTTTGAGCTGTGTTGCATGGTTAGGTCAGGCGGCTCATCTGATTTTACTATATAACAATACAGACCTTCCCTGAAGCCCTGGTGAATCCTGTCAGCTCAGATTTGTGCAGTAGATTCCAGTAGCAGGTTTTCCGCTGCACAGTCTGGTGAATTTAGCGAGATGAAAATGCAGCAATTTCGTTGCCGTATGCAGTCAGTTTTTTTACTTGATCGATTGCTGTTGTAGTCGTTGCGGCTGCGCCCAGTTCTTCCACCAGCTTGCGATACTGTGCTATTGACCTGAACCCGTCCCTGCCTTCGTGTACACGTTGGTGGCAAAACGTTTTCCATCTTTCACTATTGGCGGCGTCCAGCCTGTCGGGCCAGTTGCGGGCGCTGAGTCTAAAGCATATCTCGTTGTGCCGTTCATCTTCGAAAAGATCCCGATCAGCCATGGGTGGCGTGCCGCTTTGAATATTCCTTTGTAGTGTCTCCATGGTGTTTCTGTCTCGGCCACTGGCAAAACGCCCGGAATAGAGTGTCAGGTCGGGGTCATCTTTATGTGGTTCGTCGTACCGTGTAAAAACCGCTGCGAGCTTTTCGACTATATTATCTGCTGCAAGAAGCTTGTCCCGATTCTCCAGACAAAGGTTTCTATCAAGCTGCCATTTTTTTGCAGATTTTTCGTCAAGCGTATTGGTGGGTACAAGGATCGGACATCGGTTTACATGAATGGTTTTTACGGCAATTCTTTTTTGTCCTTCCGGCAGGTCCTTGGCTGCTGTGAATATTCGTTCGCGGAGTTTATCAGGTGATAATTTGATGAGGTCCTCCGGATCGTGGCGCAAGTCATAGACAATTACACCATTCTGGTTTGTCGGGTGCGGACCAAGTGGCATAACCATTGACAAGTGTCCCTGCGTTGCGGGATACATTCCAGAGATATGCAGGATGGGATCACGCTTAACTAAATTCAGAGCGTTAAAAATCCATTTTTTGTTGCGAGTGCTGTAGGTATAGTCGAAAAGCTTTGGTTGCCTTGTCCTCAGCAGTTTGGCCACTGCAATAGTTGCCCTGACATCCGCCAGTGCGTCGTGTGCATCGCCGTGTTCTATGCCGTTAGCCGCGGTAATTAATTCCAGTTTATTGGTTGGTTTCCCGCTTTCATCGCACGGCCACTCAATGCCGTCGGGGCGCAGAGCCCGGGTAAGTCTCACTACGTCTATCAGGTCCCAGCGGGAGTTGTTATTGCGCCACTCGCGACTGTAGGGGTCAAACAGGTTTCTGAATAACAGCTGGCGGGTAAATTCATCATCAAAGCGAATGCTGTTAAAGCCGACGGTGCATGTCTCAGGAGCTGCCATCAATTCATGGATGGTATGTGCAAATTCCCATTCATTCAGGCCATTTTTGTTTGCTGTCTGTGGCAGTACCCCATGTACACTGCACGACCCTGGATCGGGCAGGTAGTCGGGTGTCTGGCGGCAGTAGATCATTGTGCCGTCTTCTATCTCTTCCAGATTTTCGTCTGTTCGAATAGACGCAAACTGCACCGGGCGCTCTCGCCTCGAGTCACGCCCGAACGTTTCGTAGTCATGCCAAAGGAAGGTTTTCGACATGTTTTGAGTTTAACTACCGATAAATAGAAGTAATGATCTGAAAGGTATTACCGTGAAGCGGTACGCTACCACTGCAGATCGTCTGGAACCTGAAACTCGGAGTAGCCATCGTCTTCCGCAGGTTTATCTTCGCTATCTGTTGCATTGAAGACACTCCATTGCGGGTTGATTTTTATTATTTCAGTGGCAATCGCAATTGGTACCAGGAAGGTGTCACCGTTTAGCCGGGTGATAGAGGCTTCACGTGCGGTGAGTTGCTTTTGCGCAGCTTCGTTTACGTATAATTCTCGAATACGTTTTTCCACGGTGTAGCGGTAGGCAATTTCGCCTTTCCAGTTTTCTATTTTGTTGTTGTCTATCAAATCTTTGATTTGTGCTTTCAATTTTTTTCTTTCTGCCGCTTCCGCTAATGCTTTGTCATTTGCGTTATTTTGTATCTTATTTTGGTTAGGGGCCGAATTTTTCAGCACAGACTTTTTACTGCTCGCACTGGATTGACGCTTTTTTCCGTTGTCCTTTCTTTTGTTCTGGCTGTTGTTCCGGCCGCTGTTCTGGCCGCTGTTCTGGTGTTTTTTTGCAGGCTTGCTGGCCGGTTTTTTGGGAGCTTCAAAGCCCGCAGCAATTAGTTGATCGCGTAGTGAATCAGCCATGTTACCTCGATCTTACCTTAGGGTCCTTAAGACAACTTGCTATATTAAAATTGGGTACATTAAAACCGGCCAGGATAAGTCTTGCCGAAATAAATCAGGCCTGCTCCTGATGAAGTTTACGCCCGGTGGTGAAAAACATTGCCAATGATAACAATAAAAATACCACAAACAGGATAAGCGTCATTTCCGGTATTGATAGCCCCAGGAATTGCCACTGAATGTCGGCGCAGTCTCCGGTGCTGTTGAAGATTGTATCCAAAAAAGTCTTAAATGGCATGTTTTCAAGCATGTGCCAAAAGCCCGCGCCACACTCCGGTGCTTCTCCTTTTGGTTGGTGTTGTAGCCAGATATGGCGTGCGCAGATACCTATGCCGGTCAGTGATAGCAGCGTTGCCAGCGTTGCGTAGATCTTTCTGCCGACGTAGCGCGGGTTGTGCAACAGTGCGAGTGCGAAAACAACACACAGGCCAATAACTACTGCACGGTCCAGGATGCAGAGCGAGCAGGGTGCCAGGTACTCCACCATTTGCAGGTAGCCGATAGCGAATGCCATGGATGCAATACCGAGGATCAGCCCCATCAGACTGACGGATCTACCGGAAAAAATATTGTTCATAATAGTGGCGGTTGTGAAGTTAGGGAGTTGATAAAAATTGCTGACTGACCAGTGGCCCTGAGGGCATCTGGTTTGCCCCTTTAGTGTAGGAGATTATTCGTCTCGTCGCACCTATCGTTGCAATTCGGTCTGCAATTCCGGCCGCGCTTCTGGCCGCACCACTGCCGAACAGGCATAATCCAAAGTGATAACGATTTCTTTTGGTTGACCGGAATTATGACACCATTACCCACGAATGATCAGCTAGCTGAAGCGTTGAGCAATCAGCAACTGCGGTCATTTGTAGAATTTGCCTGCGAATTAGCTGATGTTGCAGCAACAATTACCTTGCCGAGTTTTCGACAATCCTTGAGCGTTGAAAACAAGTTGGATGATAACGGCTTTGATCCGGTCACCAACGCTGATCGTGCTGCCGAACATGCCATGCGGGAACTGATTGCGGAGCACTACCCGTCGCATGCAATCCTTGGTGAAGAGTACGGTCTATCTTCAGATGAAAGTGAGCTGACCAACAAGCTCACGTGGGTACTGGATCCGATAGATGGCACACGCGCCTTTATTTCTGGCTTGCCAACCTGGGGTACTCTCATCGCACTGTATGATGGCAGCAAACCGGTGCTGGGAATTATGGATCAGCCATTTACCGCAGAACGATACATCGCATCAGCTGGCACTGGCCCAACAACTTGTATGATCCATGGCAATGAGTCGCAGCTGCACACCAGAGATTGTCAACAACTGGAGCAGGCGACGATGATGTCGACCGCACCGGATATGTTTACCACAGTCGAGTTCGACGCACAGCAAACACTTGCCAGTGAAGTCAGGTTGATGCGCTATGGAGGTGACTGTTATGCCTATTGCATGCTCGCAGCTGGCCACGTAGATCTCGTTGTTGAGGCTGGTTTAAGCACATACGATATTCAGGCATTGATTCCAATCGTTGAAAACGCTGGTGGTGTTGTAACAGACTGGCAGGGCGATTCAGCTGTAAATGGCGGTCAGGTTCTGGCAGCCGCAACACGCGAGTTACATCAGCAAGCGTTGGTTAAGCTTCAAACCGCTGCAAAAAAATCCGACAGTATCTTATAGATAACATCGGGTTTTTCGCTATGAGGCCAGTGCCCAGCGCCATCTATCGTTTTAAGTGATGGGTTGCTGAATAGATTGGCAATTGGTGCTTTGTCTGCTTCGGTCAAATAGTCAGACTGGGCACCTTTAACAAAAAGCACCGGACCTTCAAATTGCTGCGTTGAATGTATGCTGCTCGCGATATCTTTATAGCCTGCAGTGATTTCGTCAATATTAATTCGCAGTTTGTAGTGGCCATCTTCGTGGCGCTTGAGATTTTTAAGTAAAAATGATCGAACACCGGCATCAGGTGCATGAGGCTGGAGGAGGGTGTCGGCCTGTTTGCGTGACGTAATTGATGTCTCGGCAAGACTACGCAGTCCGGCAAGAATACTGTTGTGATGGTGTTCGTATTGTCGTGGACCAATATCGACCACCGCCAGTCGGTTAACCAGCTCATTGTGGTTTAAGGCCAGCTGCATCGCGGTTTTACCTCCCATAGAATGACCAATGACATGGGTGCTTACAATGCCGAGTGACTCGCAGGTATGTGCGACATCCGTTGCCATTTCAGCATAGGTCATACCAGAGATGTGTGGTGATTCACCGTGATTGCGAAGGTCCATGCAATGTACCTGAAATTGATCGGAGAGTCTGGCAGCTATTGCCTTCCAGTTGTTTAAGTCGCCGAACAGGCCATGCAGAATGACCAGGCTTGGATTGTTTGCGTGACCGGTACTGCTGCAGTTCAACCGCACCGGGGCGCTGGTGTTTTTCATGTCTTTTGCTCTCTGGTGCTGTCGGGGTGCGTAACTGGCTAAAGTTCCGCCACAGGTTACAGCACAATGGTTGCTTTGCCGCTTTTGATTGATAAACCATTGCCGTGAACACAGTATAATGTTCTGGGCAAGGTAGTTGGCAGAAGCAGGAGCTAAAGCCCGCACGCCCCACTGGCTGCAATTTCTCTGGAGAAACCCTTTGTACGAACTCGCTCGGCACCGGCTGGAATCGGTTTACAAGAAATGTAGTGAAAAACCTCTGCGTGGTCGCATGGTGGGGGTTGAGAAAGAATGCCTGCGTGTGGCGGCAGATGGCACTTTATCGGTGCTGCCGCATCCGTTGAGTTTGGGGAGTGCGCTCAGCCATCCGTTTATTACCACAGATTTTTCTGAAGCGTTGCTTGAGCTGGTTACACCGCCTTTTGAAGATCTCGGCAATACGCTGCAACACCTTGCAGATATGCAAAATTTTGTTTATTCGAAGCTGCCTGAAGGTGAGTTGCTGTGGGGTACCAGCATGCCGTGCGGATTAAAACTTGACTGCGATGTGCCGATTGGAAGTTACGGCACGTCTAACATAGGTCACATGAAACATGTCTACAGACGTGGTCTCGGTTTGCGCTATGGCCGCAAGATGCAGGCGATTGCCGGTGTGCATTACAACTACTCTTACCCGGATAGTTTCTGGCGGTTGCTGGCTGAGGTTGAAGGTCAGTCTGTTAGTCAGGATTTCATAAGTAATCAGTATTTTGCATTGGCTCGCAATATTTTAAGGTTTGGTTGGTTGATACCTTATTTGTTCGGCGCGTCACCTGCTGTGTGTGGTACTTTTTTCGGCTCCACACCACCTCCCGAGGTGATGAAGAAGCACGCCGTTAATACCTGGTATGAACCCTACGCCACTTCGCTGCGCATGGGAGATATTGGATATCAGAACAACCGTGATGAATCTACCACGGTTAATGCAAGCTATAACAGTGTTAATGAGTATGTTGCCTTTCTACAAAAAGCGATAACAGATCCGTCTGAGCGCTATCAGAAAATGGGCTTGTATGACGCCGACGGCGAGTATCAGCAACTCAACACCAATTTACTGCAAATAGAAAATGAACACTACAGCTCGATTCGTCCAAAGCAAATAACCGAGCCGATGGAAATGCCCTCGCTTGCTATGCAGCGGCGTGGTGTAAGGTATGTAGAGCTGCGCTCGCTTGATGTAAATGCTTATGATCCGCTGGGGATCAACGATGAGCAACTTCGATTTCTTGAATCTTTTATGCTGTTCTGCATGTTGTGCGAAAGTCCACCAATGGATGCAGCTGAGCAATTGCAGAATAAAAAAAATCTAATTACTGTGGCACACCATGGGCGTGACCCTGATTTGCAGTTACAACGTGGCGCAGAATCAGTATCACTGCGGCAGTGGGGCTCAGAAATTCTGGATATGGTTGGCGAATTATGCGACCTGTTAGATGTTGAGGGTCAGCCGAAGGTGTATTGTAATTCTCTGACACAGCAGCTGCACAAGATTCATGATCCTTCAAAGACACCCTCTGGCCGGATGCTTCAGGAGTTGTTTGACAACGATGAAGACTTCTTTAATTTTGGTCTTCGGCAGTCAACTGCTCATCAGCAACAAAGCGTGTCTCTGCCAGCCGAAAGACAAAAAGAACTGGAGCGCTCTGTTGAGGAATCTATTGCAAAGCAAAAGCAAATTGAATCATCAGATAATAGTAGTTTCGAAGAATTTCTTAACAACTATCATGCGCAACTTCAGCAGGCATAAATATGAGTGATGTTCGTGCAGAAGTTACCGGCGTTATCCTCGCAGGTGGTATGGGGCGTCGAATGAATGGAGCTGATAAAGGGCTGGTTATGCTGCAACAACAGCATATGATTGGTTGGGTGGTGGATATTCTAAAGCCAAATGTCAGTGAGGTGATTATCAATGCAAATCGCAACGTGGCTGATTATGAAAAGTTTGCAGCAAGAGTAGTAAAAGATAGTATTGATGGTTTTCAGGGTCCTCTTGCAGGATTTGAAGCCGGTTTGTGCGCAGCTTCCACTGAGTGGGTATATACCTGTCCGTGTGATTCACCTAAGCAATCACCTGCACTGCTCCCGCACATGTTTCAATCAGTAATTGAGAATAATGCAGAGATTGGTGTTGCCTTTGATGGTGAGCGAACGCATCCTGTGTTTAGTCTGGTGCGAACTGAGTTATTGCAGAGCCTGCGAACCTATCTTGAAGCTGGCGAACGGAAAATTGACCGATGGTTTGCTCAACACAAGTTGCTTACTATCGATTGCAGCGAGTATTCTGCGAGCTTTGTTAATATTAACACCGAAGAAGAATTAAAACGTGCGGAGCTTGGATCCTAGGAATATGCAAGGTGATTGAAAAACAACCTTCCTGCGATGATCCAATCGAAC
>CAZYRP010000048.1:0-29690 GCA_964649465.1 uncultured Granulosicoccaceae bacterium
CAATCCTTACGGATTGCCGGCCTTTTTTTTACTTAGCTGCTGCCTGTGTTGTCAGTTAGCAGACGTAGTACCCACACGACCTGAAGCGGCTTTGAGATTCAAGCTGTTTTCTCCCTCCCGGGTTTATGCTTCAGTTGTGTGTCGGGACTTATAGCGGTTGACTACGCGTGCTGTTTTCCAGGTTGTATGCTGGTGCCGTCCGTTACTCCGGGCTCATCCCGTTGAGAAACTTAAAGGCTTCGCTTTGAGTGGACAGCATTAATGTTGTGTTGTTTTTAATCACTGACTTGTACATGTCCATGGTTTTCTGGAATTCATAAAAGTCCCGAGACTCATCACTCGAGTCGTATGCTTCTGCGTATATCTCGGTAGCTTTTGCATCTGCAGCGCCGCGAATTTCTTCGACCTCTTTGTAAGCTTCAGATCGAACTTTGTTTAAATCGCGCTCACGCAAGCCGTTTATACGTGCGGCTTCACCATTACCTTCTGATCTAAATCTCTCTGCGATTTGTCGTCGTTCACTAACCATGCGTTCATAGATTTTGGGGCGTACACTTTCGTTGTAGTTAATTCGCTTAAAGCGTATATCCAGTAATTCAATACCAAACACCTCTACTTTTTTGGCGGCAGCGGCGAAGATCTCTTGTTCTACAAGGGTTCTGCCTTTGCGAATTGGCACCAGACTACCGAGGGTGGCCAGATCTTCTTCGGAGATTGATGCATCGCGAACCGGGTTGCGGTCTTTGGTGGTGCGGATGATTTCTATCAGCTCGTGCTTTGCAACAGCGTTGCGGGTTTCGCTGCCGAGGATGTCATCGAGTCTTGATTGTGCGCTGCGTTCATCACGTAGTCGCAGGAAATATTGCAGCGGATCAGTAATGCGCCAGCGTGCGAAAAGATCCACCGCGATGTAGAGCTTGTCTTTGGTTGGCATATTACTCGGGTTGCCATCCCATTCAAGAATGCGCTTTTCAATCGGGTTAACCTGTTGAATGAACGGAAGCTTCATTTTCAAGCCGGCTTCTGTAACCGGGTCACCTACTGGTTTGCCGAACTGGGTGATAATGATCTGTTCGGTTTCTTTTACCTGATAAAATGAGTTGGCGAAGAGCAGCAGTGCTAATACAGCGACGATTGCGAGGAGTGGTCTCATTTGATCACCTCCTTTTGGTTGGTGAGGTTTATCAGCGGTAGTATTTGTTGTGAGTTTTCATCGACAATTATTTTTGATTCAAGGTCAGGAAGCACTTCCTGCAAAGTCTCTATATATATTCTGCGCCGGGTGACCTCCGGTGCTTTTTTGTATTCTTCAAAAACTGCGGTAAAGCGCGAAGCATCACCTTCGGCCTCGTTAATGCGTTTCAGCCGATAACCGTCAGCCGCTCTAATGCGCTGGTCTTTTTCACCTTCTGCGAGCGGAATAACTTTGTTGTACTCGCGGCGTGCGGCGTTTATCAGGCTTTCTTTTTCCTGCTGGGCCTGGTTTACCTCGTTGAATGATTCCTGCACCGGTTGAGGCGGGTTAATATTTTTAAGCTGTACCTGATCAATACTGACTCCAATGCCGTACTTTTCGGTCAGATCCTGCATTTTAACCAGCGCCTCGTCTTCTATTTCCTGTCGACCAATGGTTATGACTTCATCTACGGTGCGGTCTCCAACAACTGCACGCATCACAGACTCAGACAGATCTCGCAGTGTTTCAGCCGGGTTGCGCACGTCGAACAGATACTTTCTCGGGTCTTCTATCCGGTATTGAATGACCCACTCAACCAATGCGGCGTTTAAATCGCCGGTGACCATCTGTTTTTGCTCAGTCAGTGTGTTTAATCGCGCCTGACTGGGATTGGTAGCGCCTTGAGTGGCAAAGCCGAATTCCTGTTTGAGCTGACGCTTTACCGGCACAATGGTGACATCGTCAACGCCCCATGGAAGTTTCCAGTGCAACCCGGCGGGTTGTTCACTGCTGTAAGCACCGAAGCGGGTGACAACACCGATTGAATCACTGGGCACGGTGTAGAGGCCGGTTTTTAGTAGCAGGCCGATTGCGATCAGAGCTAATAAGCCCAGAAATCCAAACATGCCGCCCGGCATTTTCGGCAGACCGCTGCCCGCATTTCCTCCACCGCCACCACCGAATTTGGTTTTGTTTTTTTGTCCCCACGGGTTCTTTTTATCCGGATCGATATTTGGATCGATGCCCAGTTTGTCGAGATCAATTACCGTCATTGACGTTTTCCTTTTTGTTATTCATCTATTCTAGTCTTCATTGTTGACTTCTGGGGGATAACTGACGGGATATTCGAGTTGGCTCCCGGACTACACTTGGCGTCTGTAATGTGCAGCTGTATACAGTGTGTTGGTTGACTCAGCGAGATCTGCGGGCTACACTTTTCGGCTTTGCTCGGTGAAACGGGCGTGAATCTCAAGGAACAACCATGTTCGCTGTAATCAAGACCGGTGGCAAACAATATCGGGTCAGCCAGGGCGACAAACTCCGTGTGGAATCGCTTGATGCAGACGAAGGTGATGCAGTAAATCTGGATCAGGTATTGATGGTCGGCGAGGGTGACAAGGTCACTGTTGGTGAGCCGGTAATTTCCGGTGCTACTGTAAGTGCCAAAGTGCTTACCCACGGGCGCGGCAAGAAAGTAGATATCGTTAAGTTCCGCCGACGCAAGCACTATCGCCGACAGATGGGTCACAGACAGAACTATACTGAATTGGAAATCACTGGTATCCAGGGCTAGTTTCCACAGGGCCCGATTTTCCGGGCTTCCTATAAGACAGTTTGCTCACCAGTAGAGCAGGCCCAATCTTTGAAATCCGCATTCCGGCCAGCACGCCAGCTGTCCGGCCGTTTGTGGCAGCTGAAAACGGCGCTGAAGCTTGGCTTTTTGAGTGCATGACTGGCATGCTCAAGCAATGATTTATCAAATTACTTAATCATGCAACGCTTGCTGCCAGGGCCAGTTGTTAACAGACTCCGATATTTGGCGATCTTATCTGTCGATACAGGGCTCACCAGTTAGACAGTTGATTGGTGATTCAGTAAAATAGTCAGAGCGCTGAAAGGCGCTGTGTTTGCCTATCTTCCGTTAACCTATCGAGAAAAAGCCCTTGCGTAGAGACGCAATTCTTGCGCTTGCTGATGGAACTCTGTTCCACGGCAGCGCCATTGGTGCAGAGTGTCTGGGTATTGGGGAAGTTGTCTTCAATACCGCCATGACTGGCTATCAGGAAATTCTAACTGATCCTTCCTATTCAAAGCAGATCGTCACACTGACAGCGCCTCATATTGGCAACACCGGGGTCAACCCCGAGGACTGCGAGTCGGATGGTGTTCATGCTGCCGGACTCGTTATTCGCGATTTGCCGTTGTTGCACAGTAGCTTTAGAAGCGAACAGTCGCTTGAAGAGTATTTGCGCGCAAATAACATTGCAGCGATAGCCGATATCGATACCCGTAAGCTGACGCGTCTGTTGCGAACCAGTGGTGCGCAGTCCGGATGCATTGATGCGACTGCAACCCCGAATGCTGACAACGCTATTGCGAAGGCTTGTGAATTCGGCGGTTTACTCGGGCTGGATCTTGCCAAAGAAGTGAGTGTCGATAAGTCTTATGAGTGGCAGCACGGAACCTGGCAGCTTGGGCAGGAAGGTTTTAGCACTCCCAACTCAGATAAATCCAAAGCCCGCAAAGTCTGCAAGGTAGTAGCCTTCGATTTTGGTATTAAAACAAACATTTTAAGGCTGCTGACGGACCATGGCTGTAGCGTCACGGTAGTGCCGGCGCAAACGCCTGCAGCCGATGTTATTGCAATGCAGCCTGATGGCGTGTTTTTGTCTAACGGTCCGGGTGATCCAGAGCCATGTGATTATGCGATTGCGGCAATAACTGAAATTCTGCAACAGAAAATACCGGTTTTTGGTATCTGTCTTGGGCATCAGTTACTTGCTCTTGCCAGTGGCGCTAAAACAATGAAAATGAAGTTCGGTCATCACGGTGCTAACCATCCGGTGCTGGATCTCGAAACTGGCAAGGTAATGATATCGAGCCAGAATCACGGCTTTGCTGTTGATGAGCAATCGCTGCCGCAGCATTTGGTCGCGACTCATCGATCACTGTTCGACAATACGCTGCAGGGAATAAAAAGAACCGACACGCCGGCTTTTAGTTTTCAGGGTCATCCTGAAGCGAGCCCCGGGCCACATGATGTTGGCCATCTCTTTTCCGCTTTTACCGACTTAATGAAACAGCATGCCACGTCGTAGTGATATAGAAAGTATCCTGATTATCGGTGCCGGTCCTATAGTCATAGGACAGGCTTGTGAGTTTGACTATTCCGGTGCGCAAGCGTGTAAAGCTCTACGTGAAGAGGGGTATCGTGTGGTGTTGGTTAACTCCAACCCTGCGACGATCATGACGGACCCGGCTACTGCCGATGCGATTTATATAGAACCGGTAGACTGGCGGGTTGTAGAAAAAATTATACAACGCGAAAAACCAGATGCGATCCTGCCGACCATGGGTGGGCAGACAGGTCTTAACTGTGCGCTCGATCTATTTCATAACGGTGTACTCGACAAATACAATGTCGAGCTGATTGGTGCTAAACCTAAAGCTATTGACCTTGCGGAAGACCGTGACAAATTCCGTCATGCAATGACAGAAATTGGTCTTGCAACTCCAGAGGCACGCATAGCGCACTCAATGGATGAAGCCTATGCAGGACTTAAAGATATTGGGTTTCCAACGATCATCCGACCATCGTTTACTATGGGAGGCAGTGGCGGTGGCATTGCCTACAACCGTGACGAGTTTACCGAGATTTGTCAGCGTGGCCTTGATCTTTCTCCGACAACTGAAATTCTGCTTGAAGAGTCAGTGCTCGGCTGGAAAGAATATGAGATGGAAGTGGTACGTGACTCTGCAGATAACTGCATTATTGTATGCTCCATTGAAAACCTTGACCCAATGGGTGTGCACACAGGTGACTCTATTACTGTTGCGCCTGCGCAAACGCTAACAGACAAAGAATTGCAGATTATGCGCAACGCATCTATCGATGTGCTGCGTAAAATCGGCGTTGAAACTGGTGGTTCCAACGTGCAGTTTGCAGTAAACCCTGCCGATGGAAAGTTGATTGTTATAGAAATGAACCCACGGGTTTCGCGCTCCTCAGCACTGGCGTCCAAGGCGACCGGGTTTCCGATTGCACGTGTGGCTGCCAAGCTTGCTGTAGGTTTTACCCTTGATGAATTGCGCAACGATATTACTGGTGGGGCCACACCTGCGTCATTCGAGCCTGCTATCGATTACGTGGTAACAAAGATACCGCGCTTCACGTTTGAAAAATTTCCGAGTGCTGATCCCCTGTTAACGACGCAAATGAAGTCTGTTGGCGAAGTGATGGCAATTGGTCGCAATCAGCAGGAGTCACTGCAAAAGGCACTGCGCGGGCTTGAGACCGGCGTCTGTGGATTTGATGAAGTCATATCGAGTTCTGCCGAACCTGATCAGATAGAAGCTGAACTTGAAATGCAGCTGAGCCAGCCGGGTGATAAGCGCCTTTGGTATGTTGCCGATGCGTTTCGACACGGTTATTCACTTGAAAAAGTCCACCAGTTTACAAAAATAGATCCATGGTTTCTGGCGCAGATTGAAGATTTGATTGTTGATGAAAACAACTTGCGTGGTAAGTCGCTTGACACCATTACTGAAACAGAACTTCGACAACTCAAGCGCAAAGGTTTTTCAGATAAGCGACTGTCAGTACTCACGGAGACAGCGGAATCACAGATTCGGGAGCTGCGCAGTAAATACAACATACGCCCGGTATATAAAAGGGTGGATACCTGCGCTGCAGAGTTTGAATCAAATACGGCTTACATGTATTCGTCATATGACGAAGAATGCGAAGCGGCGGCGAGTGATAAGGAGAAGATTGTTATCCTTGGCGGTGGTCCTAATCGCATAGGGCAGGGCATAGAGTTTGACTACTGCTGTGTGCATGCAGCATTGTCACTGCGTGATGCAGGCTATGAAACTATCATGATCAACTGTAATCCTGAAACCGTTTCAACTGACTATGACATGTCTGATCGTTTGTACTTTGAGCCATTAACGCTTGAAGATGTATTGGAAGTACTGGAAGTTGAAAGCCCCAAAGGGGTGATAGTGCACTACGGGGGGCAGACACCGCTTAATCTGGCCAATGAATTAAAGGCCAACGGCGCACCAATAATAGGCACCTCGCCTGACGCTATTGATCTTGCAGAAGATCGTGAGCGTTTCAAGCAGCTGGTCGATAAGGTCGGTGTAAAGCAACCGCCTAACCGCACGGCAGTCAACCTGGAGCAGGCTCTTGCTGCTGCTGATGCGATCGGGTTCCCGCTGGTGGTTAGACCATCTTACGTGCTTGGTGGCAGAGCCATGGAAATTGTCTACTCCAAAGAGGAGTTGCAGAGCTACATGGGGCGGAACAATCCGGTTTCAAATGATGCGCCATTATTGCTGGACCGTTTTCTTGATGATGCAACAGAGGTCGATGTCGATGCCATCAGTGACGGAAAAGATGTTTATATTGGTGGCATTATGGAACACATTGAGCAGGCCGGTGTTCACTCTGGTGATTCCAGTTGTGCATTGCCACCCTATAGCTTGTCACCAGAAGTACAGTCGCGGCTGGAAGCGCAGATGACAAGTCTTGTACTGGAGCTAGGTGTTGTTGGTTTGTGCAATGCGCAGTTTGCTATTCAGGGTGATGATATTTACATCATTGAAGTAAACCCGCGCGCATCGCGAACTGTGCCGTTTGTCTCGAAGGCCACCGGTGTACCACTGGCACGCATTGGTGCACGCTGCATGGCTGGTAGTACCCTTGCAGAGCAAAACTGTATCGATCCGGTGCAACCCAGATACCACGCGGTTAAGGAGTCTGTGTTTCCCTTTATGAAATTTCCGGGGGTTGATCCGTTGCTGGGCCCTGAAATGAAATCAACCGGAGAAGTTATGGGTAGCGGTCATAGTTTTGCCGAGGCGTTTGCCAAGTCATCACTTGCTGCTGGCATGCAGTTGCCGAGCAGCGGCTGTGTGTTTTTCAGTGTTCGCGATGCTGATAAGCAGCGAGCTGTAGAGTTAGCGAAATTAATGCATGCATCGGGCTTTACGCTGGTGGCAACCAATGGCACCCAGAGAGTGTTTGATGCAGCGGGTATACCCTGTGATTCGATCAATAAAGTTAAGCAAGGTCGACCGCATATCGTTGACATGATTAAAAATCATGAGATATCGTTGATCATCAATACCACGGATGGACGGCAGGCAATTGCCGATTCGTTTTTGATTCGCCGCGAAGCGTTAAATCAGAAGGTAGCCTATGCCACTACAATGGCAGCCGGTGCCGCTATCACTGAAGCCTTGCGGGAGGATGCAGTGAAAAATATATTTAGTCTGAAAGAACTACACACAGCAAACGGGCATGAGGACATGGCATGAGTAAGGTTCCATTGACAGCAGAGGGTGCAGAAACCCTGAGAGAGGAACTTCATGAGCTCAAATCGGATAGGCGTCCAAAAGTAATACAGGCTATTGCAGAAGCACGTGAACACGGTGATCTAAAAGAAAATGCTGAATACCATGCGGCCCGTGAGCAGCAGAGTTTTATAGAAGGGCGTATTAAGGAAATTGAGGGAAAGCTGTCGCACGCGCAGATCATAGATATCACGCAAATGAACGATGATGGCAAGGTTATCTTCGGTACAACCGTACAGTTGCTGGACCTTGAAGCGGACTCAACTGTCACATACAAGATTGTAGGCGACGATGAAGCCAATATTAAGTTGGGGTTGATCAGTTTTAGCTCGCCGCTGGCGCGGGCGATTATTGGCAAGCGTGAGGGAGACGAAGTAACGTTTGATGCGCCGGCCGGCACAAGAGAATATGAGATTGAGAAGGTCAGTTATATCTAGCTTGCGTGCGAGCCGCTCTTGTGAGCCACTGGAGATTACTTGTTAGGTTTTTTCGCACCGGCTTTTATTGATGCCGGAAACTCAATAACCGGTTTTTCGTGATTGCGTCTGAACAGCACGGCGACTTGTCCTACCTGTTGTATAACGTGTGAGTCGCTGCCTTCTGCTAGGTCTGCAATAATTTTACGTCGCTCTTCGCGCTCACCGGCCACTTTGATTTTGATCAGCTCGTGATGCGCTATGGCAATTTCCAGTTCGGCCTGCACCGCATCTGTGACGCCTTTTTGACCGATGCGTACCACCGGCGAAAGTGAGTGGCACAACGTTTTGAGAAAGCGAATATGTTTGTTGTTGGGTGTCATTAAATGTCGATGGTCAGTTTAACTAGTGCCGGAAATAGCGCTGCCGGATTTAGTGCTCGCAGGTTGCGTCGACTGATCAGTCCGGTGAGTTATCGAGCGCCAGTTTACATGGAACCGGTAAGGTGAGTCGCAGTAAAAGTAGCAAGCGTTGGCTGAACGAGCATCATAAAGACGATTTTGTGCGCAAATCGCGATTGGAGTCTTATCGGTCGCGCGCTGTCTACAAGTTGGCAGAAATTGATCAGCGTGACGCGCTTATTACACCAAAAATGTCGGTTGTGGAGCTTGGAGCGGCACCGGGTGGATGGACACAGTACGTTGCTGAGAAGTTGTCAGCACAAGGGTCTTTGGTTGCGGTCGATATATTAGCTATGGATGCAGTGCCGGGCGCGACGATACTGCAGGGTGATTTCACCGAAGATGAGACGCTTGATCAAATAAGGGCGGCGCTTGGTGGACAGGCTACAGACCTTGTTTTATCTGATATGGCCCCCAATTTCTCAGGGCAGCTGGCGGTGGATCAGCCAAAAGCCATGTATTTGGCTGAGTTGGCACTGGATATGTGTAACGAGTTGTTGGTTCCTGGCGGGAATTTTCTGGTGAAAACTTTCCAGGGTGCCGGATTTGAAGCGTTTATTCGCGATGTCAGATCGACGTTCGATGTGGTTAAATCCAGAAAACCAGAGGCATCCAGGCCCAGAAGCCGGGAAGTCTATATTTTGGCAAAATCCAGAAAGTAGCTGGTCTTGAGTTATACTATAAGGTATAGCGAATAAATTTAATAACCATTCGGGCGAAAGGCCCGATGGCAGAAGAGGCGTTTAGATTGAACGATCTTATTAAGAACGTGATGTTGTGGGTGGTGATAGCAGTCATCCTGATGGTTGTGTTCAACAATATCGGTGGCCAGACCAGCACATCTGAAAATGTGTCGTACTCGGATTTCATTACCGATGTGCGCTCCGGCAGCGTGGAGCGCGCGACAATTGCCGGGCGTGACATCCGCTTTCAGGAATCCAACGGTAAGGTTTACAGCACCTACAGCCCGGAAACTGACAACCGTGCGCTGATTGGTGATCTGCTTGATGCTGGCGTTCGAATTGATGCTGAGCCACCTGAAGATACCAACTTCTTTGTACAGCTGTTTCTCAACACCTTTCCATTCCTGATATTTATCGGTATCTGGTTCTACTTCCTGCGGCAAATGCAGGGCGGTGGCGGCGGTCGTGGCGCGATGTCATTTGGCAAGAGCAAAGCCCGATTGATGGGAGAAGATCAGGTCAAAGTAACGTTCGCCGATGTTGCAGGTGTTGAAGAAGCCAAAGATGAAGTTGCAGAACTCGTCGAATTTCTTCGCGACCCGGGCAAGTTCCAGAAACTGGGCGGCAAAATACCGCGCGGTGTTTTGCTGGTTGGGTCGCCAGGTACTGGTAAGACGTTGCTGGCTAAGGCAATTGCCGGCGAAGCCAAGGTGCCTTTTTTCACCATTTCAGGTTCTGACTTTGTAGAGATGTTTGTCGGTGTGGGTGCCTCGCGCGTGCGAGACATGTTCGAGCAGGCAAAAAAGCATGCGCCGTGCATTATCTTTATTGATGAAATAGATGCGGTTGGTCGCCATCGTGGTGCCGGTCTGGGTGGCGGTCATGACGAACGAGAGCAGACACTTAACCAGTTGCTGGTAGAGATGGACGGTTTCGAAGGTAACGAGGGCATTATTGTCATTGCTGCTACTAACCGACCTGACGTGCTTGATCCGGCGCTGTTGCGTCCGGGACGTTTTGACCGACAGGTTGTGGTACCTCTGCCGGATGTAAGGGGTCGTGAAAAGATTTTGCAGGTTCACATGAGCAAAGTGCCGGTAGCGGATGATGTTCGTCCTGACCTGATTGCTCGTGGCACACCCGGGTTCTCTGGTGCTGATCTTGCCAACCTGGTAAATGAGGCAGCGTTATTCGCAGCAAGACAAGACAAAAAGCTGGTCGAGATGGCAGAGTTCGAGCGCGCCAAAGACAAAATCATGATGGGTGCTGAGCGCCGATCGATGGTCATGAGTGAGGACGAAAAGAAACTCACCGCCTTTCACGAAGCCGGGCACGCCATTGTCGGCAGACTGGTTCCAGACCACGATCCGGTCTACAAAGTCACCATTATTCCGCGTGGTCGAGCGCTGGGTGTGACTATGTTTCTGCCAGAACAGGATCGCTACAGCAATAGTAAGCTCGGACTGGAGAGCCAGATATCGTCACTTTATGGTGGACGTGTCGCAGAAGAAATTATCTTCGGTGAAGACAAAGTCACCACCGGTGCCTCCAGCGACATTGAGCGTGCGACAGAACTCGCGCGCAACATGGTGACCAAATGGGGACTGTCAGATAACCTCGGGCCGCTGGCTTACAGCGAAGAAGAGGGTGAGGTTTTTCTGGGCCGCGGGCAATCACAGCCGAAGCAAATCTCGGGCACTACCCGTGAATCCATTGACTCCGAAGTGCGTGCGATTATTGATCGCAACTACCAGCGAGCCGAAGATTTATTGCGTACCAATATGGATAAATTGCACCTGATGTCAGATGCACTGATGAAGTATGAAACCATTGATGTATCGCAAATCGATGCAATTATGGAAGGTCGGGTTCCGGATCCTCCGAAAGGCTGGACGGACGACAATCAGGGCGGCGGCGGACCGCAAAATGGTTCTGCAGTTCAGGTTGATGAGCCGGAAGCCAAGGTGGTCGAAGATCCACCGCCACCATCAGTAACTGATCCGGATCCGGATCCTGCAAATTAATAGCCCGGGTGGTCGGGCTGACTCGCGGGGATGGCGAGTATAAATTTGCTCCAAAGGCCGCGACATCGCGGCCTTTTTTGATGGGTGATCTATACTTGTAAATTAGCTTGGTAAATTAGCCTGGAAAATTAGCCTGCAGCCGTAGTCTGGAAAATGGGCCCAAAGTATGGGTCTGAAGTATGAGCTGGGGTGAAGAGTCCCTGCATGGTTTTTGCGGGCAGTTTTGGCAATCTGAGCGCCGGGCATCAGATCATAATTCAATCATTGATAGGGCAGTAATCATGGCAAGAAAGTATTTCGGTACAGATGGGATGCGTGGTCGCGTTGGTGTAGAGCCAATGACCGCAGCCACTGTCATGAAGCTTGGCTGGGCAGCTGGCAAAGTATTGGCGAAAGAAGGTAATCGCGATGTTTTGATCGGCAAGGATACCCGTGTGTCAGGTTATCTGTTTGAATCTGCGCTGGAGGCGGGTTTGTCTTCTGCCGGTATAAATCTGCGTTTGCTCGGTCCAATGCCAACGCCTGCGGTGGCCTACCTTACCCGCACGTTCCGTGCGGCTGCAGGAATCGTTATCAGTGCATCGCACAATCCGTACTACGACAACGGCGTTAAATTCTTCTCTGCTGAAGGTACCAAGTTGCCTGACTCTATGGAGCAGGAGATCGAAGACATGATGGAGCACGAAATCGAAACCGTAGACTCTGCCGAGCTTGGTCGTGCGCATCGAATAGATGATGCACCGGGTCGATACATTGAATTTTGTAAGAGTACATTTCCGACTGGTTTAAGACTCGACGACATGAAGATTGTTGTCGACTCGGCAAACGGTGCTGCATACCACATTGCCAAAGGTGTATTTGAAGAGCTTGGTGCAGACGTAGTGTCTGTTGGTGCAGAACCGGACGGATTAAACATCAACCGTGACTGCGGCGCGACTTCGCCTGATTTGTTGCGCGCGCACGTTTTAATGGAGCGCGCTGATATTGGTGTTGCTCTTGACGGGGATGCTGATCGACTAATTATGGTTGATCATCGTGGCGAGATTGTCGACGGTGATGAGCTGCTGTACGTGCTGGTTAAGTCCCGCCTGGACAGTGGTACGAAAGTACCAGGTGTTGCCGGTACACTGATGAGTAACCTGGGGCTTGAGCACGGCTTGAGAGAGCTTGGTGTTGAATTCGTGCGTGCCAAAGTTGGCGACCGTTATGTGCTTGAAGAGTTGCGCAAGCGTGACTGGATGTTGGGTGGTGAGTCCTCCGGTCACATTATTTGTCTTGATCGCACTACCACCGGAGACGGGTTGGTAGCGGCGCTGCAAATTCTTGCCTACGTGCAGCAGTCCGGTGAGCCACTGGCAAATTTGCGTGCCGGTATGACTCGTTATCCGCAGGTGTTAGTTAATGTACCCCTGAGCCACCGCGAGGCGTTGAACGACAACCCGGATGTACAAAAAGCGGTTGCTGATGCTGAAGCCGAGCTTGGTGATTCGGGACGTGTATTGTTGCGGCCTTCCGGTACTGAGCCGGTTGTGCGTGTGATGGTTGAAGGGCGTGTTGCGAATGATGTTGAGAAGATTTGCAACCGGGTTGCTGAGGCTGTTGGGAAGATTATGGGGTAGGCTGCACGGCGCTCTTTTAGGCGTTACTGCGTGACTTATACCTGTCGATGTTAACCCCCGGGCCGGTGTGAACCCGTGGTGATTTAAATCTGAGTAGTTGTAAATCCGGGTCGTTGTAATTCTGGTGCTCGAGCCTGTGTTGCGAGGATTTGAAGATCTGGTTGTCGCTTTGCTCCGATGATCGATTCGGATTGTTGTGCAGCGGTGGCCACCAAAGTAAAATTGACAAGTCTCACGCTCGATGTCAAAGCTCAGCACGATTAGGTGACCAGGCCTGTCACCGGTGTGTCACACCGTAATAAAAATCCCCGCACTTTCTGTCTGAGCGGCTACAATCCGCTGCAGACTGGCTTGATAAAATTGCTTTTTCGCGAGTCGCGCGGTAATCTTGCGCGGCTTTGTGGTTTGCTTTTCTCTTACGCTATTTGTCTTGCTTCATCTTAACCGTCTGATTTCGGGATTACGCTAATGCGCACGCCAATGGTTGCTGGCAATTGGAAGCTTAATTGCTCGCGGGAGAGTGCTGTTGCACTTGCGCGTGAGGTTGCGGCGACCGAGGTTTCCGGAGTCGATGTTGTGGTTTGTCCGGTTAGTGTACACCTGGCGGGTGTTTGCGCTGCGCTGCAAGGCCAAACAGTGCATTTGGGAGCACAAAACGCCTGTGCCGAAGAGAGCGGTGCGTTCACCGGAGAGGTTTCCTCTACTATGCTCTCGGAGTTCGGCTGTAAGTATGTGATCATCGGTCACTCAGAACGCCGGAGTTTATTTGGTGATGATAATGAGTCCTGCGCTGCCAGACACAAGGCGGTTACAGAGGCCGGTCTGACTTCTATATTTTGCATCGGTGAAACGCTTGAAGATCGTGAATCCGGCAATACTATGGCTGTAGTCGATGCTCAACTTCAATCGGCGTTTGATTTGTGCGGTGACAATGCGTTTGCTTCTTCGGTAATTGCCTACGAGCCGGTATGGGCGATTGGTACCGGTGTAACTGCAAGCCCTGAGCAGGCGCAGGAAGTTCATGCGCATATCCGGGAGTTTGTTGGCAGTCGTGATCAATCAACTGCTGCAAAGGTGCGAATTCTCTACGGCGGTAGTATGAAACCGGCTAATGCTGCAGAGCTAGTTGGTCAGCCGGATATAGACGGTGGTCTTATCGGCGGAGCCGCACTTAAAAGCGCCGACTTTCTTGCCATCTGCCAGGCGGCAGCGGCTCAAGTTTAATTTAGTCCAGACGGATCAGTCTTCCATGTTGCAAACTATCGCTCTTGTCATTCATGTATTCCTGGCTATCGGGCTAATCGGCCTGGTGCTTATTCAGCACGGTAAGGGTGCCGAGGCCGGGGCTGCCTTCGGTGGAGGTGGTGGTGCTTCGGCTACTGTGTTCGGTTCAAAAGGCTCCGGTTCTTTCCTGACCAGAATGACCACCACGTTTGCGCTGGCGTTCTTTTGCACCAGTATGATGTTGTTTTTCCTCGCTTCTCAGCGGTCTTCTTCAGGCATCGGCAGTGTTATTGATAACGTCGATGTGCCAGCACAGCAGGTTGACGTGCCAGCTACAGATGCGCCGGAATCAGATACTCCGGCGGCCACTGACAGTGCGTCTGATGTGCCAGCCGCTCCTGCATCTGAAAGCACTACAGGGACAGAGGACACCCCTGCGGTTCCAAAAACGGAATGATTACAGATTAAGTAGTGTTTTCGGGTGTAAAACCTCATCGTTAAATAAGTACTCACTTTGCTCAATGTGGTTTAAAATAAGAGAGATTGTTTTTAATTGCCGACGTGGTGGAATTGGTAGACACGCTATCTTGAGGGGGTAGTGGCGCAAGTCGTCCCGGTTCGAGTCCGGGCGTCGGCACCAAATTTAGACAACAAATTTTAAACAAAGCATAGAAATTAAATTTTCTCTCAATAAGGTTTCATCAAGGTCCGTTCGGTAGAACCATGCTAGCCAACTATTTTCCTATCCTCGTGTTTATTGTCGTAGCCCTGGTATTCGGGGCAGTGCTGCTGTTGCTTGGCACTCTGGTCGGTCCGACAGAACCCAATACAGAGAAGAACTCTCCCTACGAATGCGGCTTCGAGGCGTTTGAAGACTCGCGCATGAAGTTCGATGTGCGCTACTACCTGGTGGCGATTCTGTTTATTATTTTTGATCTCGAGATTGCGTTTTTGTTTCCGTGGGCCGTGGTGCTCGACAACATCGGTGTGGAAGCCTTTGTTGCGATGGGCATCTTTCTGGGGATTTTATTGATCGGCTTTATCTATGAGTGGAAAAAGGGCGCACTGGAATGGGAATAGAAGCGGTTCTCGATAAAGGCTTTATTACCACCTCCACTGACAAACTTGTCAACTGGGCGCGCACCGGCTCTATGTGGCCGATGACTTTCGGTCTGGCCTGTTGTGCGGTAGAAATGATGCATGCCGGGGCGGCACGCTATGATCTCGATCGCTTCGGTATTGTTTTCCGGCCCAGTCCTCGTCAGTCAGATGTAATGATTGTAGCTGGCACACTGGTCAATAAAATGGCACCGGCACTTCGCAAAGTCTATGACCAGATGCCTGAGCCCAAATGGGTTATCTCAATGGGGTCTTGTGCCAATGGCGGTGGTTATTACCATTACAGCTATGCGGTGGTGCGCGGCTGTGACCGCATAGTACCGGTAGATGTCTATGTGCCGGGTTGTCCACCCACGGCTGAAGCACTTTTGTATGGCATTATCCAGCTGCAAAACAAGATTCGTCGTCCTAACGTGATTACCCGCGCCTGATTGCGGCCGGTCGCCACGTCCAGTCGCCACAACTTACAGATAACGAACTCACCTTGAAGAAGACATATCAAAAAAACGCACAGGATATGGCGGCTGTTATAACTGCCGCGGGTATTGCCGGTGTGTCCAAAGTCGATGTCGTTAATGATGAGCTTTCACTCGAAATTGACGCAGACAATTTTCTTGATGCCGCAACTGCGCTGCGCGATAACCCATCTACCTCATTTGAGCAGTTGATGGACGTTTGCGGGGTCGACTATCTGGCGTACGGTGAAGACGAATGGGAAACCGGTGGCAGTGGTTTCAGCCGCGGTGTTTCTGCAGGTTCAGTAGGGCGCATGAGCTTTGGTGATGAAGCACCTGAGCGCGACAGCGACACACCGCGATTTGCATCGGTTTATCAATTACTTTCGCTAAAGCACAATGTTCGCGCCCGAGTGAAAGTGTTTGCCAAAGACAATGAGTTTCCGGTTATACCGTCAGTCACATCAATCTGGACGTCAGCAGAGTGGGCTGAGCGGGAATCTTTTGATCTGATGGGTATCCATTATGATGGCCACACAGATCTGCGAAGACTGCTTACAGACTACGGTTTTGTCGGTCACCCTTTCCGCAAAGACTTTCCACTGGTGGGTAACGTTGAGATGCGTTACGACCCGAAGAAAAAGCGTGTGATCTATGAACCGGTAACTATCGAGCCGCGGGTTCTTGTGCCGCGCGTGATTCGCAATACAGCACGCAGAGTCGAAGAAGTATTACCGGAAGCGGAAGAATCTGGTTCTGATAAACCCGGTTCTGATAAAAAAGCGCAGAACAATGCCTGAGATTAGAAATTACACACTGAATTTCGGACCACAGCATCCTGCAGCACACGGCGTATTGCGCCTGGTGCTTGAAATGGATGGTGAGGTGATCGACCGTGCCGACCCTCATGTGGGTCTGTTGCACCGCGGTACTGAAAAGCTGGCTGAAAGCAAACCATACAACCAGAGCATTGGTTATATGGATCGTCTCGATTATGTATCAATGATGTGTAATGAGCACGGCTATGTAATGGCCATAGAAAATCTGCTTGGCCTTGAAGTTCCGGAGCGTGCGCAGTACATCCGCGTTATGTTCGATGAGATCACTCGCATACTCAATCACCTGATGTGGATTGGTGCTCACGGTCTCGATGTTGGCGCCATGTCGATGTTTTTATATGCGTTTCGTGAGCGTGAAGATTTAATGGACTGTTACGAAGCGGTATCCGGTGCGCGCTTGCATGCAACTTATTATCGCCCTGGCGGTGTTGCGCGCGATCTGCCGGACACCATGCCTCAGTATGAAGAGTCACGTTTTCGCAGTAAAAATGATGCAGGCAAACTCAACGATGCAAGACAGGGTTCAATGCTCGACTTCATCGAAGATTTTACCAACCGCTTCCCGGGTTGTGTTGATGAATACGAAACACTGCTAACCGATAACCGTATCTGGAAGCAGCGACTGGTCGGTATTGGTGTGGTTAGCCCTGAACGCGCACTACAGCTCGGTTTTACCGGCGCTATGCTTCGAGGTTCCGGCATTGAGTGGGATCTTCGCAAGAAGCAGCCTTATGAAGTGTATGACCGCATGAAGTTTGATATACCAGTTGGTGTTGAAGGCGACAGCTATGACCGCTATCTGGTGCGTATGGAAGAGATGCGTCAGTCGAATGAAATTATTAAGCAGTGTATTGCATGGCTGCGCACTAACCCCGGACCGGTACTCACTGAAGATCACAAAATCGCACCACCGCGGCGTTCGGAAATGAAAGGTGATATGGAATCTTTGATTCACCATTTCAAATTATTCACCGAAGGCTTTTGCCTGCCGGAAGGTGAATCCTACGCGGCGGTTGAAGCACCGAAAGGCGAGTTTGGTGCCTACCTGATTTCTGATGGAGCTAATAAACCTTATCGTTTAAAGATTCGTGCGCCTGGCTTTTATCACCTGGCGGCACTTAACGAGATGGCACAGGGGCATATGTTGTCTGATGTGGTGGCAATTATCGGCACGCAGGATATTGTTTTTGGCGAGGTGGATCGATGAGCAACCAGGCAGATAACAAAGCAGCCGGTGAGCTTGACAATCACTCGATTGAAGAGATCGATGAATGGCTTAAACGCTACCCGGAAGATCAAAAGCAATCTGCAGTATTGGCAGCGTTGCGTGCCGCACAGCACCAGAATGATGGTTTTTTAACTGTTGAGTTAATGGATGCGGTAGCTGAAAAGTTAGAGATGTCGAAGATCGCGGTTTATGAAGTCGCCTCTTTCTACTCAATGTTTGAGACAGAGCCTGTTGGTCGGCATTGTGTGGCAATTTGCACCAACATCAGCTGCATGCTGATGGGCAGTGACACTATTGTTAATCACGTTGAAAAAAAATACGGCATCAAGCTCGGGCAGAGCACACCGGATGGCAAGATTTTTCTTAAAGTCGAGGAAGAATGTCTGGCAGGTTGCGACGGCGGCCCAATGATGCAGGTAGATCACGTTTATCACATGAGTCTTACGCCTGAAAAGGTCGATAAGATTCTGGACTCACTGGAGTGACTGCTGTGAGTAAAGAACAAAATCAAGTGGTATACACCACACTTAAATTCGACCAGCCATGGACTTACGAGAACTACCTGAAAATTGGTGGCTACGAAGGCTGGAAGAAAATATTAAAAGACAAGATGTCTCCGGAAGACGTGGTTGCTGAAATCAAAGCGTCCGGCCTGCGTGGCCGTGGTGGCGCGGGTTTTCCTACCGGTCTGAAATGGAGCTTTATGCCAAAGCCCGTTGAAGGTGGACAGAACTATCTGGTGGTGAACTCAGATGAGTCAGAGCCAGGTACCTGTAAAGACCGTGATATCCATCGCTTTAATCCACATTCGCTAATTGAAGGCATGTTGATTGGCTGTTACGCCATTGGTGCAACCGTTGGTTACAACTACATGCGTGGGGAATGGATGGATGAACCCTACAAGCGTTTTATGGACGCATTAAAGGAAGCTTACGATCACGGTTGGGCAGGGCAGAATATCCTCGATACCGGAGTTAACATTGATGTTTACGGTACGCTTGGAGCGGGTGCTTACATCTGCGGTGAAGAAACCGCGCTGCTCGAATCACTGGAAGGCAAAAAAGGTCAGCCGCGGTTTAAGCCGCCTTTTCCTGCAAACTTCGGTTTGTATGGCCAGCCGACCACAATAAATAATACCGAATCGGTTGCATCTGCTTCTACCATCATGAGAAACGGTGCGCAGTGGTTTATGGACCTCGGTGTTGAAAACTCCGGTGGTCAAAAATGTTTTTCAATGTCTGGTCATGTGAATAACCCGGGTAACTTTGAAATCTGTTTGGGTACCCCGTTTAGTGAACTGCTTGAGCTTGCCGGTGGCGTGCGCGGTGGCAGAAAACTTAAAGCGGTAATTCCAGGTGGTTCATCAATGCCTGTATTGCCTGGTGACATTATGCTTGCCACCAATATGGACTATGACTCGATAGCGAAGTCCGGTTCAATGCTCGGTTCAGGTGCGGTGATTTCGATGGATGAAACTACAGACATGGTTAAGGCGCTTTGCAGAATATCGCGTTTCTACTATTCAGAGTCCTGTGGTCAGTGTACGCCGTGTCGCGAAGGAACTGGTTGGTTGTATCGCATGCTGGTACGCATCATTGAAGGTAAAGGCCGGCCGGAAGATATTGAAAAACTCGAAGACGTGGCAGCAAAAATTGCTGGCCGCACCATCTGTGCATTGGGTGAAGCTGCGGCCTGGCCGGTGCAGGGTATGTTGCGTCATTTCAGGCACGAGTTTGAATACTATGTCGAGCACAAGCGCAGCATTGTTGAAGAGAAGCTGGGGTCTGCCGCATGAGTGATGCCCCGAAGAAAGATGACGTGATCAATATTACCGTCGATGGTCAGTCCGTGCAGGCGCGCCCGGGACAGATGATCATTGAAGTGACTGACGAAGTCGGTATAACCATTCCGCGTTTTTGTTATCACAAAAAATTAAGCGTTGCGGCCAACTGCCGCATGTGCCTTGTTGAAGTAGAAAAAGCACCCAAGCCATTACCTGCCTGTGCCACGCCAGTCGCACCGGATATGGTAATTAAAACGAGTTCGGAACTTGCCGCCGGTGCGCAGGCCGGTACGATGGAATTTTTACTGATCAACCATCCGCTCGACTGTCCGATCTGTGATCAGGCAGGTGAGTGTGAATTACAGGATGTAGCTCTTGGCTACGGCAATAGCTCATCTGATTACGTAGAAACCAAACGCGTGGTGATGGATAAAAACATCGGCCCGTTAATCTCAACCGAGCTGACTCGCTGCATTCATTGCACGCGCTGTGTACGCTTTGGTGAAGAGATATCCGGCGTGCGTGAACTTGGTGCTACAGGCCGTGGCGAAAACATGCGTATTGGCACTTATATCGCCAAAAGCGTTGACTCTGAATTGTCCGGTAACGTGATTGATCTTTGTCCGGTTGGTGCGCTGACTGCAAAACCGTCACGGTTTACGGCGCGCTCCTGGGAGCTGACGCAGCATCAGTCAGTATCACCGCATGACAGTGTTGGCAGCAATGTATTTGTGCACGTTGGCAATGACGAAGTTAAGCGTGTTGTGCCGTGCGAGAACGAAGCCGTCAATGAAACCTGGATTTCTGATCGCGATCGATTCAGTTATGAAGGTCTTTATACGGATGATCGCATTCACACCCCGATGCTTCGCATTGATGGTGAACTGAAGCCTGTCGACTGGCAAACCGCACTGCAGGCCACAGCTGCCGCATTAAAAGAAAGTGTCGAACAAAACGGACCCAAATCAATTGCTGCAATGGCGTCGGCTACCGCCACTATTGAAGAACAGTACCTGTTGCAAAAACTGATGCGCGGGCTTGGCAGTAATAATGTTGATCATCGACTGGCTCAGACAGATTTTAAAGACCAGCAGCGTGCGCCGGTTATGCCGTGGCTGGGTATGAGTCTTGAAGATCTGGAAAAAGTTGATGCGGGCTTGTTGATTGGTTCCAACATTAGAAAAGAACAGCCGTTAGCAGCTCTTCGTTTGCGAAAGGCAAGTTTAAGTGGTGCGAATATTAGTTTCATAAACCCGCGCGTATGGGAAATGAATTTCGAACCACAACACAACATTGGTGCAACGCCGCGAGAGATGCTGTTGCATGCACTGGCAGTAGCGGTTGCGTGTGATTGCAAAGACGATGTAATTACCCGCATTGGTTCTGAAGCCACAGTCACTGAAGAGCATCGGGAAATAGCAAAGCAACTTAAGGATGCAAAGAATGCTGTGGTACTTATCGGCAATCTTTCAGTGATGCATCCCAACTATTCCGATTTGCGGGTTATTGCCAGTTGTATTGCCAGTGCCACGGGTTCGACTCTTGGCTATTTACCTGAAGGGGGCAACACCGCAGGGGCATGGCTTGCCGGTTGCGTTCCACATCGTGGACCGGGTGGTGCTGAGGTTGAGCAAGCCGGCTTAAATGCGGCGCAAATGCTCAGTGATAAAACCAAAGTACTTATGTTGATGGGCGTTGAACCACGATACGAGCAAATCAATGCAGCGCTTGCCAGACAAGTGTGCAAAGAGACTCAGCTGATCATCATGTCAACGCATCTCAGTCGTCATGCAGTAGCACACGCTAATATTGTATTGCCGTCGGCAGCGTTTTTAGAAACCGCTGGTACGTTTGTTAATGCCACTGGTGCCTGGCAAATGTTTAACGGTACGACCAAACCACCGGGAGAAGGTCGCCCGGCGTGGAAGATACTGCGTGTGCTTGGCAACGAGCTAGAGCTTGAAGGCTTTGAATACGAGAGCGTTGTTGGCATTCGCGAAGAACTGAAAAACCTGTGCCGCGATATTCAACTCGACAACAGCTACACAATCGACAATATCGACGTGCCGTCCAATGCTGACACCGGCGGAGGCCTGCTTCGTTGTGGTGATCTACCGGCCTACAAAGCAGACATGTTGGTCAGACGTGCAGGATCGTTACAGAAAACAGCGGACGCACAGCAGAACTATGTGTCATTGCACAGTGCTGATATGCAGCGCCTTGGTTTGGCTGAAAATGCGGTGGTCAGTGCAGAGCAGAACGGCGATACCGTTATGATAAAAGTTAGGCAGGACGACGGCATACCAGCCGGATGTGCATGGCTGCCTATGGGAAGTATGGATCTGGCCGGATTTGGTTGCCTGTTCGAACCGGTAACACTGGTGGCGGACGCATAACATGGGATTCTTTGAAAGCATCTGTTTTTTAATTGTCACGGTACTTAAAGTACTGCTGATTATTGTTCCGCTGTTATTGTCGGTTGCGTACCTTACGTATGCTGAACGCAAGGTCATTGGTGCAATTCAGGTTCGCAAAGGTCCAAACCGTGTCGGCTTTGCAGGCTTGCTGCAACCGATAGCTGATGTACTTAAACTATTAACCAAAGAAGTGCTGGTGCCGACCAACTCGCACCGGTTTTTGTTTTTGATCGCCCCCATCCTGTCGCTTGCACCTGCATTCGCTGCGTGGGCAGTAATACCGTTCAGTGACACGGCAGTTCTTGCCGATGTAAATGCCGGCTTGCTTTATGTACTGGCGCTGACATCGCTTGGTGTCTATGGCGTTATCGTTGCGGGGTGGGCATCAAACTCAAAGTATGCATTTCTTGGTGCCATGCGTTCAGCGGCTCAGATTGTTGCCTACGAAATAGCTATGGGGTTTGCACTGGTTGGCGTGTTAATGGTGAGCGGCAGTCTGAACCTTGGCGACATAGTTCGAGCACAGGAAGGCAGCATCTTCCACTGGTTCTGGTTGCCTTTGTTCCCGCTGTTTATTGTCTATTTTATCTCAGGTGTTGCTGAAACCAACCGTGCACCGTTTGATGTGGCGGAAGGTGAGTCTGAAATTGTTGCGGGCTTCCACGTCGATTACTCGGGCATGGCGTTCGCGCTTTTCTTCCTGGCTGAGTACGCAAATATAATAATGATTGCGGCGCTCGCTGTGATCATGTTCCTCGGCGGCTGGCTGTCACCAGTGCCATTTATCCCTGATGGAATGGGGTGGTTCTTTGCCAAGACGGCATTCATGATTTTCTTCTTTCTATGGTTTCGCGCCACTTTCCCGCGCTATCGCTACGATCAGATCATGCGTCTGGGCTGGAAGGTGTTTATTCCAATCACTATCGTCTGGCTGACTGTCGAGGCCGTTGCGATATTGCTGGATATTGGACCGTGGTTCGATATTAGAAGTACCTAGATGATTATTACAAACGGAAATCTCCCACTTAAACTGGGCTCAATATGACCGGTAACGTTAAATCAACCTTAAAGAGCCTGATGCTGCTTGAGTTACTCAAGGGCATGAAGCTGACAGGTAAGTATCTGTTCAAGACCAAGTTTACGGTGCAGTATCCTGAAGAGAAAACACCGCAGTCGCCGCGCTTTCGTGGTTTGCATGCATTGCGACGTTACCCCAACGGTGAAGAGCGGTGCATTGCCTGTAAATTGTGCGAGGCAGTTTGTCCGGCACTTGCGATCACAATTGACTCAGAACAGCGTGCTGACAACACGCGTCGCACAACTCGTTATGACATTGATCTGTTCAAGTGTATCTTCTGTGGATTTTGCGAAGAAGCCTGTCCGGTAGACTCAATCGTTGAGACGCGTATTTTTGAATATCACTTTGAAAAACGCGGTGAGCAGATCATGACCAAAGACAAGTTGCTTGCCATTGGCGATAAGTATGAAGTTCAGATCGCATCCGATCGCGCTGCCGACGCTGCGTTTCGCTAAGAGGAAATCATGGATTTAAAACTTCTGGTTTTCTGGATATTCTCGTTAGTACTAATCGGTGCTGCAGTGGGGGTAATTACCACACGCAACCCGGTTCAGGCGGCATTGTTCCTGGTACTTGCTTTCTTCAACAGCGCCATCATCTGGATGTTGATGGAGGCTGAGTTTCTCGCCATTACCCTGGTGCTTGTTTATGTTGGTGCGGTGATGGTGCTGTTCCTGTTTGTGGTGATGATGCTCGACATTAACCTGCTGCCGCTGCGTGAAGGTTATTCCAAACATCTGGTGACAGGCGGTATTGTGGGTGGCGCTATTGTTCTGCAGATGATTTTTCTTATACGTGTTAAGTGGGCCGGAGGTTCCGGTCTGGAACAGCCGGTTGCAAAACCTGCCGACTACAGTAATACCGAGGAACTCGGTATGGCGATGTATACCGACTACCTGTTTCAATTTGAGGTAGCGGCAGTCATTCTGCTGGTCGCGATTATCGCCGCAATCGCGCTGACCATGCGTCGTCGACCGGATACCAAGTATCAGCGTCCTGCGGAGCAGGTGTTGGTGCAGAAGGAAGATCGACTGCGCGTAGTCTCTGTTAACAGCGAAGACAATCAGGATATTGCAGCAACAGTTGCTGCAGCTAAAACTGCAGACGGCACGCCTGGCAACGACAATGGCGGAACGCCAAATCCGGGAGCACAGTCATGATCCCGATTTCGCATTTTCTTACCCTCGGCGCTATTTTATTCGGACTCAGTATTGCCGGTATTTTTCTTAACCGGAAAAATATCATCATCATATTGATGTCAATCGAGCTGATGCTGCTGGCAGTCAATATGAACTTTATTGCGTTTTCTTATTTTCTCGGTGACACAGCAGGACAGGTGTTTGTATTTTTCATCCTGACTGTTGCCGCCGCGGAAGCCGCTATCGGCCTGGCGATACTTGTTGTGCTGTTTCGCAACCGTGGTTCGATTAACGTTTCCGATCTAGATCAGCTACAGGGGTAGCCGAGTGCACTGCAACCTCCAAACACCGCAAATGAGTCGAGCAATTAAAGTGCGTTCGTCCCAGGAAAGCGTGTGGAATACGATTCAAACGGAGAGCAATTTATTGACTACTTCATGCACTTTAATCGTCGCCCCTTCGGGAGCTCGTTATTCGGCTTACAGCCGCGTTGCGACTCTTGAAAAGGGGAATGCCATTGCCTGCGAGCCGCGTCTTGCTGCAAACCAAATAACAAACTCTCATTCACAGTGTTTGAAGGTAGCAGTGCACTAGATGAAACTCCTATACATACTGACACCGCTGGCACCATTGTTTGGTGCTATAGCTGCCGGATTCTTTGGTAAGACGCTTGGTCGGGTAAACTCGCACCGCATTACTATTGCCGGTGTCGCTGTTGCGTTTTTGCTGTCACTTATTGCACTGTTCAAAAGCTTCTCCGGTGGCGAAGTATTCAACGAGGCTATCTACACCTGGATGGTCAGCGGCAACATTAAATTTGAAGTTGGCTTTCTGGTCGATAAACTAACCGTTGTGATGATGACGGTCGTGACCTCGGTTTCATTGATGGTGCATATCTACACCATCGGTTATATGCATGATGATCCGGGCTACCAGCGTTTCTTTAGCTACATTTCGCTGTTTACCTTCGCAATGCTGATGCTGGTTATGGCCAATAACTTCATGCAGTTGTTCTTTGGCTGGGAAGCGGTGGGTCTGGTGTCTTATCTGCTAATCGGTTTCTGGTACAAAAAGCCAACAGCGATCTTTGCCAACTTAAAAGCTTTCCTCGTTAACCGGGTAGGGGACTTTGGTTTTCTGCTGGGTATTGCAGCGGTACTGATGTACACCGGCACGCTCAACTACTCAGAAGCTTTTGCTGCAGCGCCGGGTATGGTTGGCGTGACTACCGAGATTATTCCAGGTGTTGCCTGGTCAGCACTGACGGTGACATGCATTTGTCTGTTCATTGGCGCGATGGGTAAGTCAGCACAGATTCCGTTGCATGTCTGGCTGCCGGATTCGATGGAAGGCCCGACACCAATTTCGGCTTTGATCCACGCAGCAACCATGGTGACTGCTGGAATCTTTATGGTGGCGCGAATGTCACCTTTCTTTGAGCTCTCGACAACGGCACTGACCTTTGTACTGATTATCGGTGCGCTGACTGCATTGCTGATGGGTTTGATCGGTATTGTGCAGAACGACATCAAGCGTGTAGTTGCTTACTCTACATTATCGCAGCTTGGTTATATGACAGTCGCACTCGGCGCATCTGCCTACAGTGCCGCGATATTCCATTTAATGACTCATGCGTTCTTCAAAGCGCTGCTGTTCCTGGCTGCCGGTAGTGTGATAATCGGTATGCACCACGAGCAGGACATCCGCAAGATGGGCGGTTTGCGCAAGTATATGCCTGTGACCTACTGGACTTCACTAATTGGCACACTCGCACTGATTGGCTTTCCGGGGTTTTCAGGTTTCTTTTCCAAAGATGCCATCATTGAAGCAGTGCATGGCTCCCAAATTGCCGGTGCAGGCTTTGCCTACATCTGTGTGTTGTTGGGTGTTTTCATCACTGCATTCTATAGCTTCCGAATGTTCTTCCTGGTTTTTCATGGCGAAGAACGGTTCGATGACCATACCCGTGAGCATTTGCATGAATCGCCAAAGGTAGTCACCTTGCCGTTAATCCTCTTGGCAATCCCTTCAGTGATTCTCGGCGGTTTAACCATCGGCCCGATGCTCTTCGGTGGTTTTTTCGGCGGTGCTATCACGGTTGATCCAAAGCATGATGTGCTGGCAGAGATCGGTTCTCACTATCATGGTGCGTTCAACTTTGTATTGCACGGTTTTAAAACACCAGCGCTTTATCTCGCGTTGGCGGGTGCCGCCAGTGCCTGGTATATCTATCTTAACAAGCCGTCAATCGCAGACTGGTTTGCAACTAAGTTCAGTTTTTTCCATCGCTTACTTGAGAACAAATACGGCTTTGATGATTTTAATCAGAAAGTCTTTGCCGGTGGCAGCTTGAATATTGCCGATAAACTCTGGAGTGTCGGTGACGTTAAGATGATCGACGGTGTGATGGTGAATGGAACTGCCAATAAGATCGGTTTCTTTTCAACGCTTGCACGCTCAAAGCTGACTGGTTATTTATATAACTATGCCTTTGTTATGGTCGCTGGTTTGTGTGCGATGTTATTCATTTTCCTTTTTACAACGTAGTCACGCTTGATGCCAATACTAAGCTTAATCATCTGGTTGACCATAGTCGGTGGACTGGTGACTCTATTTGTCGGTGACCAGCGTTGCCGAATGACAGCACTGGTGATTTCAATTCTCGCCTTTTTGCTGAGTCTCGGGTTGTACTTTGGTTTTGATAACACAACTGCAGAAATGCAGTTTGTGGAGCACGCGGCCTGGTTGCCGTCGTTTGGTATCAACTACAGTCTGGGTGTTGATGGAATCTCCGCACCACTGATTATCCTGACCACGTTTATTAATGTGATTGTTGTGATCTCTGCCTGGGAAGTTATTCAGGATCGTCCGGCAATGTATCTGGCGTCATTTTTGATCATGACAGGCTTCATGGTCGGGGTGTTTGCTGCGACTGATTCCATACTCTTTTATATCTTCTTTGAAGCCACGTTGATCCCGATGTTTCTAATCATTGGTATCTGGGGTGGGCCGCGGCGCGTCTACGCTACCATCAAATTTTTCCTGTATACCTTTCTCGGCTCGGTGTTTATGTTGGTGGCACTGATCTACATGGGCAGCAAGGCAGACAGCTTTGCAATTCAGGCGCTGCATGATTTGCCGTTGGCAGGCAATGCGCAAACACTGATCTTCTTTGCATTTTTTGTGGCATTTGCAGTCAAGATACCAATGTGGCCGGTTCACACCTGGCTGCCGGATGCACACGTTGAAGCACCGACCGCCGGTTCTGCGGTACTGGCGGCAATTATGTTGAAGATGGGTGGTTACGGTTTTATGCGGTTCAGCCTGCCGGTTGTGCCGGATGCGAGTCAGCAGCTTGCCTGGCTGGTGATTTTGTTTTCATTGATTGCGGTCGTGTATATCGGGTTTGTGGCACTCGCACAGGCTGATATGAAAAAACTTATCGCCTATTCATCTATCTCGCATATGGGCTTTGTCACACTCGGTATGTTTGTGATTTTTGGTATTCTTGCGAATTCCGGAGACGGTGCACAGACCACCGGTAGTCATGCAGTGATGGCACTTGAAGGTGCAATGGTGCAGATGATCTCTCACGGCTTTATCTCTGCGGCTATGTTTTTGTGTGTTGGCGTTTTGTACGATCGCGTTCATTCGCGTGAAATTGCAGACTACGGCGGCGTAGTAAACACCATGCCATTGTTTGCAGCATTTGTGGTTTTCTTTGCCATGGCCAACGCGGGTTTACCGGGCACATCGGGATTCGTTGGCGAGTTTATGGTGATACTTGCAACCTTCAAAGCTAACTTCTGGTTTGCGTTTCTCGCTGCGAGCACATTAATTCTGGGTGCTGCTTATACCTTGTGGATGGTCAAGCGAGTGGTCTTTGGCGATATCGGTAACGATAAGGTGGCGGCACTGACTGACATCAATCGGCGCGAAAAAATTATGCTGAGTCTGTTGGCGGCAATGGTGTTGTTCTTCGGTCTATGGCCACAGCCGATGGTTGACATGATGCATGCAACTATTGAAAACCTGGTGGCGCATGTCACCACATCGAAACTGTAGGGGCTGAGACTAATGGATAACTTAGGACTAGCCGCTCCGGAAATGTTTTTACTCTGTGCGATCTGCCTGATTCTAATTGGCGATCTGTTTGTCAAAGAAGATCGCCGACCACTGGCTTATGATTTATCGCAGGTAGCACTGCTTGCAACGCTGATTCTGACCTGGTGGATCTCACCCGAGACCGGAGCTGTAACCGCCTTTGGTGGCAGCTTTATAATGGACCAGATGAGTGTCGTGTGTAAGGCGTGGATACTTATTGTCTCGATGGGTGTACTGCTTTATTCACGTGACTTCGTGAACTCGCACAAAATCACTAATGGTGAGTACTACACACTGGCGTTGAGTGGTGTGCTTGGCATGATGATTATGGTGTCATCCAGTACCATGCTGACTCTCTACCTGGGCCTGGAGTTACTGTCGTTGTCGCTATACGCCATGGTCGCTTTAAAACGTCACGATGAAAAATCTTCAGAAGCGGCAATGAAATACTTCGTTCTGGGAGCGCTCGCCTCCGGGGCATTGCTGTACGGCATCTCAATGATCTACGGCGCCACTGGCAGTCTGCATTTTGATGCGATTGCAGCCAGTCTTTCAGTTGGAGACCAGGGCAGCACTGCAGCTGTTTTCGGTCTGGCGTTTGTGGTTGTCGGAATTGCTTTTAAATTTGGTGCGGCACCCTTTCATATGTGGGTGCCTGATGTGTACGAAGGCGCACCGACCTCAGTGGCCTTATATATATCGGCAGCGCCAAAGATCGCAGCATTTGCACTCACGATCCGTTTTCTTATAGATGGCCTTGAGACAGCACACACCAGCTGGCAGGGTATGCTCATTGTATTGTCTCTGCTGTCTATCGTGCTGGGTAATCTGATTGCGCTGGCGCAGGTATCCATCAAGCGGATGCTGGCTTACTCAACTATTTCTCATGTCGGGTTTATTTTGCTTGGCATCCTCGCTGGCAGTCAGGAGGGGTATTCTGCTGCCATGTTCTACGCTATCACCTACTCATTCACCAGTCTTGGCGCTTTTGGTGTCATATTGGCGATGGATCGAATGGGGGCGGAGGTTAACTTGCTCACGGACCTGCGTGGTTTATTCCGTCGTAGTCCGGTTTATGCAGGTGTAATGCTGCTGCTGCTCGTTTCAATGACCGGTGTGCCACCGGCGGTAGGCTTTTATGCAAAGCTCGCGGTGCTGAGCGCCGCAGTAAAGGCCGACCTGACGTGGATGGCGGTAATTGCGGTAATTTTCTCAGTTGTTGGGGCTTTCTATTATCTGCGCGTTATCAAATACATGTTCTTCGATGATCCGGTCGAACCACAGCCAGTGCTGGCATCGATGGATGTGCAGATCGGGCTGACAATCAACGGTGCCGCAATCCTGATTTTCGGCATATTTCCGGGGCTTATTATGGCTGCCTGCGCCGCTGCTTTCGGTTTGTAGCCGAAGCTCGTTTACAGCTCGTCTGAACACGCTCTGCTGCATTCCGATCCCGGCCTGTTACGGAGGGATTCGCAGGACCAAAAAACTTGTAATTGTCAGCAATTACTTCTATCATTGCGAATTGCAGTTGCGGGGTGGAGCAGTCTGGCAGCTCGTCGGG
>CAZYRP010000049.1:0-29211 GCA_964649465.1 uncultured Granulosicoccaceae bacterium
GGCAGTTTCAAAAACACCCACCCAGCCCTGGTTGTAACCCTCCCGCATATCATTGGCCTTTTCGCCAAACGCTTCCCAGTTATCATGAGTAAGCACGACCCTGGTTTTGTTGGAATCAACAACAATAAAATCCACTGTAACTACGCTGGCTTGTTCAGCTGGCAGGCCGATGTGCCACGCCAGTACCAATTTATCTGACGGGCTGTAGGTGGTGACACTACCCCACTCATGGCGGGTGTCATCGTGGCCAATCTCATAAACGCTGCCGCCGGTCCTGGCTTCAATTTCTACTTTTTTCGCGACTTCACCCTGCATAGCGGAAACACTGTTTTTATCCAGTGGCCACCAACTGCCTAATTTGTCTATGAACGTTGAAAAGGCGACTGCCTGGCTGCAAGGCACTTCGATAGTTTTAATCACTGGTTCTGGCATTATTTTTCTCCATTAGTTTGATCTCTTCACTGTAGGCATCTAATACATCCGACCAGAATGTATCGAGATAACTTTTAAGTTCGTTAAGCCCGGACGGGTTGACAGAATAAATGCGGCGATTGCCGCTGGGTGTCACTTTGACCAGCTTTGAGTCGTGCAGGACTTTCAAGTGTTGTGACACAGCGGGGCGGCTTACAGGCTGACACTCAGCCAGCTCGGTCACGGTTGCGGGATTGCCGCGCAGGTGCTCGAGTATTTGCCGACGGGTCGAATCTGCTAGAGCATTGATCACTGTTTCGTAAGTCATGGCTTACGGTAAGCGAATGCTTACATAGTGTCAAGAGCTAATATTTATTTGCGTTGGATGTGGCCGCAGTCGCGGGTAGCCCGACCATGCCACTGCTGACTTAGAAAATTACCCATACCAACAATTTGGAATCACCGGAAGATTTACTCAATCGGCAAACAAATGTCTGTCAATAACTCCGGCTGTGCCGTATCAACTGGTGAATTAAGGTAGACCTCACAGCATGGTTGATCGCGAACCGCTTCATCGGAGGCCGGTAGCCATTGGCTATACAACCAGTTGTACCCGGCACCAAGCAGTGCATAGGGTCCTTTGTGGGTTAACACTGCAAAGCGTCCTCCGGGATACTCATAGCTCTGTAGCTGATCGGGCGTCTCAACACTATCTGTTACAACAACACCGGCAAAACTTTTTAGCTCCGACTCAACTGTGCAATCAGGATCGGCGAGATACAAACCTATTGTCTGTGGTTGTTCCGGCATCACACCTGCCATTGAGCACTGCGCCATTACCTGCTCGAAGGTGGCGCCAATTTTCATAAAGTCACCGTAGTGCCATAAGCCAACCAAACGGGTTGCAGGCCACTCCATCAACTGCACAGACTGTGTCTCTGCGCTCGCTGTGTTATGAGGAGATTTCATTGCATCTGGCTCCACTTGCGCTGCACGGAACTGACCCGGGGCTATTCCATAGAACTGTTTAAAAGTTCTGTTGAAGGAATGAATATCGGGGTAGCCCACTG
This sequence comes from uncultured Granulosicoccaceae bacterium, assembly GCA_964649465.1. GTDB lineage: Bacteria > Pseudomonadota > Gammaproteobacteria > Granulosicoccales > Granulosicoccaceae. The sequence continues at coordinate 1,482 of CAZYRP010000049.1, forward strand.
ATGCGCCGATTTCAGTCAGCGGCGTATCGGTTCTTAACAACGCAGCAGAGGCAATATGCATGCGACAGCGCTTTACTGTAGCCACGGCTGATTCACCGGTAATTGCTTTGTAGATTCTGTGCCAGTGATACGGAGACAAATGTGCGATCTCTGCTAACACTTCACTGGTTAGATTGTCACGCGGGTTATCGTGAATATACTTTATGACTGTACGCACCCGCGTTTGGTAGCGTGCCCAGTTTGCCGCTGTAGCAGCCATCAGTGGCTCCTCTGAACTTGCTGCCGCAGGCTATGTTGCATCAGGTCCGTACATTGCCAGAATGTCCGCTTCGGTCATGCGGTGTCTCGCTTCCTCATCGGCAAATTGATACCAACCCGGCGCTGCATCAACATAGACTTCGTGATCAAACGTAAGATCAGTCTGATCATCAACTGTTCCTGCGGCCAGCATAGTTTCACCATCGGGCACTCCAGGTCGCGGTTTTAAAAAATAGTAGAGACTGGAGCCACACTGTGTGCAAAAGCCACGTTCTGCCCACTCCGATGACTCGAAGTTCTGAATATACTCAGTGCCCGTGAAATCTACTTTTCCTTGTGCATGAACCGACATATACAATCCACCGCTCCATTTTCGACACATGCGGCAATGGCATGCGCCGGCTCCGGTTTTAACTTGTGCACTGTATGCCACTTTACCGCACAAGCAGCTACCCGTTACCTGCGTCATCTGGCTACTCATTGTTTTTCCCCTTAACTTCATGATTTGCCGAGACGCTATTGCATCACAAAGCGGTTTAACAAATCCTGCGGTTTTATGTTTTCCTGGCAGTACGACCTTTCTCTACGATAGAAAAGTTGTTGCAGCAGTTCGAATTAAAATCTAGTTCCAGGCCGGTTGGTGCGTTCCCGGTGGTACTGATGGTCTGCGCCAACTGACTGGTGTACGCGAAAATCGTGGTGGATGAGGTAACGCCAGTAGCTCACCGTAAGTTGATTCGTACTTTTGCAGGTATTGTTGTGGATCAGGCTGGCTACAACTAAGCATATCCTTATTTTGTGCAAGTGACCTTAACCAGTGTCCGGTGCGCGCCAGTGATACCTCTACATGCCAGCTGCCACCTTCAGTGAGTTGCTTGTGCAGAGCAACCTGTGAACCGAAGGCCATTAAAAAACCACTGGCGTAGTCGAGTATTTGCATCGGCAGAGCAGTAGGCTTTGATGTGGCTTTGGCATATGCTTCTGCCATGTTAAGTCCGCTGGCACTTTGCATTAAAGAATCAAAGCCGCGGCGATTTCTCCACGGGCCGGTGCGTCCGTAAGCACTTAGACTGGTATAGACAATACCCGGATATTTTTCCGCCAGTGCTTCCGGCGTTAAGCCCAGTGCTGCAAGCGATCCAGGGCGGTAACCTTGTACAAACACATGAGCATCATAGATAAGCTGATGCAGTTTTTCTTTATCTTCTGCATGGTGCAGGTTTAGATGAGTTGAGAGTTTGCCGCGGCTGGTCTCTATGATGCTGTCTATATTGGGTAACTCTGGCGCGTTAACCAACATCACATCCGCGCCGTAAGCGGCGAGTGTGCGGCCACAAACCGGGCCTGCCAGTATTCTGGTCAAATCCATCACACGCACATCGGTAAGCGGTTGCTGCTCTTTACTTAATGATTTAAGTGCTTTGGGTTTTGCGTCACCGATTTTTGTTATTTCTACCAGTGGCAGTTTTGCTACTGCCTGAGCTTGCGGCAGGGCGTCCCACTCGGTGAATGTTCTAACTGCTGCACAGGCACCGCTGTTATCGAGAATCGCATCTTCAAGTGATTGCCTGTTCCAGTTGAGTGCTTGTTTTTCGACATCAGACCGCGAAGTATCCGGTCCCGTTGGTAAACCCAGAACGGTCAGCGCTGCGTCTCGATGGTGTTCAAAGTTTGCATGTATGCTCAGCCAGCCATCACTGCAAAGATATAAGCCTGAGAGTTCTGCGAACATCTGTGTTGCTTTACCATCGAGTGTGAAGTGCCCGGTGCACTCTATGGCGGCCTCCAGCATATCGACACTGACTGTCTGTTTTGGCAACTCACGCAGCGTGCCGAAAAGCGCTGCCATGCCTGCGGCACTGGCCATTGATACCTGTGCTGCGGTACCCACTGCGAATGAAGAAGGGAAGACCGGGTCTGAACCTGTCAGTTTAATTTGTGACAAGGCCTCTTCGTTCAGACCGTGATCTTTCCAGATATTGCTAAGTACCTGTGCCGCTGTTTGCATTGAGTTGTCTTTAGCGCGTTGAGTCTCACCAGATTAACCGAAATTCGGGCGTTTACGGCCACAATCTGTCGTTCGGGCGATTCGTAAAAAGGTTGAATTGATAGAAATTGCCAGAATTCATCAGAATTCCATCCCGGCAATGACAGGATTGCTTGCTTTAATACACCCATCGAATCAACGGGAGCAAATAATCATGAGTTTAATGTTCATACTAATGTTGGGAAACTGCTTTGCACTGGCAGCCACTTTTGTCGCACTCAAAGTGCTGGTTCGGCTGATGAGAGTCGAGGCCTGAGAGCTTGTATCGAGTTGTGTCTTGGGGCGGCTTCAGAATTAGTCTGTTGCCGCCTTTTTTAATGCCGCCCGTCCTTTGAAACTACCCGATGTGCCGTGCATTGTCCTGGCAGCGACTGCCAGACAAAAGCCGGTTTTAAAAGTTGCGTCCGGATCAACTGCTTCGTAGACTCGTGTCAACGCGTGCAAGTTTAACGGGGCAAATTTATGTGCGGTATTGTTGGTCTCTATGCCAAGAGTGACCGGATCAGACAAACACTTGGTCAGCATGTTGGTGCCATGCTTGAGCAAATGGGTGAGCGGGGACCAGACAGTGCAGGGGTCGCATTTTACTCAGACGGCCTCGCTACTTCTAAAGTCACTGTTCAGCACGACAGGGCAGAACAAATTGCATCGCTTGCAGAACAGGTAAAAGAAACGCACCCCGCAGCTCAGTTAAAGCACCGCGGCACGCATCTGGTGATTGAGTCGTCCGGCGCTGCGTCTGAAATGGAGCAATGGGTGCGGGACTTGTTTCCGGATGTTCGGGTAATGAGCGCCGGTGAGCGCATTGAAATCTACAAGGAAAAAGGTCATCCCAGTGAGTTTGTCAGCAACTATGCACTGGGTGAGGTTACTGGTAGTCATGCACTTGCGCATACACGCATGGCAACTGAAAGCGCTATAACTACAAGCCACTCACATCCTTTTTCAACCGGACTCGATCTTTGTCTGGTGCACAATGGTTCGCTGTCTAACCACAATCGCTTGCGTGAAAAACTCATTACAGCAGGCGTACGGTTTGAAACGGATAACGACAGTGAAGTTGCAGCAGGTTATTTAACCTGGCGCTTGTCAAAAGGTGATTCACTGCGGCAGGCACTTGCTGCTGCTATTCGGGATCTCGATGGGTTCTATACATTTGCCATTGGCACCCGTAATGGCTTTGCAGTTCTCAGAGACCCGGTAGCCTGTAAGCCCGCGGTACTCGCAGAAACTGATGACTGGGTGGCGATGAGTTCAGAGTTTCGCGCCATAGCACAGCTACCGGGTGCCGAGACTGCACGTGTCTGGGAACCTGAGCCTGCAAAAATATATACCTGGGAAGGACAAATGAGCGGCGAGGTAGCTGCGTAATGCCAAAGACTGATGATGTAGTTTTTGATTTATCCGATGCTACTGTACGTGATTTAAACCAGCACCTGCATGGCGATGTATCGGGCAAAGTTAATGTAAGCAATCCGGGTGGCAAGCATTCAGTTGCAGTGGGCGCTACTGCATCGCACGCGGTTGAAATAAACGGTAACGTTGGCTACTACTGTGCGGGTATGAACAGCGAGGCGAATATTACCGTTAACGGGCATGCAGGGCCCGGTCTGGCTGAAAACATGATGTCCGGTCGCGTGCATGTCACAGGCAATGCATCTCAGTACTGTGCGGCGACAGCTCATGGCGGTCTGGTGGTGATTGAAGGTGATGCTTCATCGCGGTGCGGTATTTCAATGAAAGGGGTAGACATTGTTGTTAAAGGCAATGTCGGTCACATGAGTGCATTCATGGCGCAGAAAGGCCACCTTGTAGTCTGCGGAGATGCAGGTGATGCGCTTGGAGATTCTATTTATGAGGCACAGCTTTATGTGCGTGGCAAAGTTGAGAGTCTGGGTGCCGACTGCGAAGAAAAAGAAATGCGTGCGGAACATAAAGAAACGCTAAAAGGCTTGCTTGAAGCGGCTGGTATAAGTGAGTTCGGGATTGATGAATTCAAGCGCTACGGTTCAGCCAGAAATTTGTATCACTTTAAATTAGACAATGCGTCTTCCTACTAGGATTGTTTAAAACATATGGTTGATCGTTCCTGGTTAAAAGAGTCTGCAACTTTTTCACGTCCGGTAATTCGTGAGATACAGCGTGCAGCAGACACTGGCATTTATGATATACGCGGCTTTGGTGCCAAGCGCAATATTCCACACTTTGATGACCTGGTATTTCTTGGTGCCAGTATGTCCCGGTATCCGCTCGAAGGGTATCGTGAGAAGTGCGATACCAGCGTGGTGCTGGGCGATCGCTTTGCGAAAAAACCAATCACACTGGACATACCTATTACGATTGCAGGCATGAGCTTCGGGGCTCTGTCTGCACAAGCCAAAGAAGCACTTGGGCGCGGCGCGTCACAAATGGGTACCAGTACCACCACCGGTGATGGCGGCATGACACCGGAGGAGCGTGGCCAGTCAAAGTATTTGGTATATCAATACCTGCCTTCGCGTTACGGTATGAACCCTGAAGATTTGCGTCGTGCAGATGCAATTGAAGTGGTTGTCGGGCAGGGTGCAAAGCCAGGTGGTGGCGGTATGCTGCTAGGTCAGAAAATATCTGAACGTGTAGCAGATATGCGAGACCTTCCGGAAGGTATTGATCAGCGCTCTGCCTGCAGACACCCCGACTGGACAGGACCTGATGATCTGGAAATTAAAATAAACGAGCTGCGTGAGATAACCGACTGGGAAAAACCTATTTATATCAAAGTAGGGGCTGCCAGAACATTTTACGATGTCACGCTTGCAGTAAAAGCCGGTGCCGATGTGGTAGTGGTTGATGGCATGCAGGGTGGCACTGCCGCAACGCAGGATGTATTTATAGAGCATGTAGGCATACCAACGCTGCCTGCTGTGCGTGCCGCTGTTGAAGCGTTAAAAGAACTTAATATGCACCGCAAGGTACAGTTGATTGTATCTGGTGGCATACGTTCTGGCGCTGATGTTGCCAAAGCGCTGGCGATGGGTGCTGATGCTGTATCAGTAGGAACTGCCGCATTAATCGCTCTCGGTGATAACAACGAAACCTATGAAGCAGACTACAACAAGATAGGCACCAGTGCCGGTTACTACGACGACTATCAGGATGGTCGGGATCCTGCCGGTATTTGCACGCAGGATCCGGAGTTGAGCGCTCGGCTTGATCCGGTTGCAGCGGGCCGACGCCTGGCAAACTACTTAAACGTACTCACGCTTGAAACACAAACACTTGCTCGTGCCTGTGGTAAATCACATGTGCATAATCTGGAGCCGGAAGATCTTGCCGCACTGACTATTGAAGCAGCTGCGATGGCAGGTGTTCCGTTAGCTGGAACCGAATGGATACCAGGTAAGTTGTAATAGCATTGTGCTGTTGAACTTCAATTAGTATAAAAAATTCAGGGGAAAAAACATGGCTGATCTGTCTAAAATCGCAAAGTCCAAAGGCATAGAGTATTTTTTAATAAGTTTTGTCGATCTTTTTGGCGTACTCAGGGCAAAGCTGGTACCCGCACGAGCTATTAAAGAAATGCAGGGGGAGGGTGCAGGCTTTGCAGGATTTGCCGCATGGCTTGATATGACCCCCGCACATCCGGATATGTTCGGAGTGCCGGACCCGGACAGTTTAATTCAGATACCATGGCAACCTGAAATTGGCTGGCTGGCTGCAGACCTGTGGATGGACGGTCAGGAGGTCGCGGCATCGCCCAGAGTTGCGTTAAAGAACCAGTTAAAAGCTGCCACGAAAAAGGGCTATCGTATTAAGACCGGTGTTGAGTGCGAGTATTTTCTAACCAACACAGATGGCACAGCCCTTTCTGATTTAAAAGATACACAGTCAAAACCCTGCTACGACCAGCAGGCCCTAATGCGCCGTTATCCGGTAATTAAATCCATCTGTGATTCGATGCTTGAACTCAAGTGGGGGCCGTATCAGAACGACCACGAAGATGCCAACGGTCAGTTTGAAATGAACTGGGATTACGATGACGCACTTAAAACAGCTGATCGTCATGTGTTCTTTAAATACATGGTAAAGACGCTGGCAGAACAACATGAAATTCGTGCGACTTTTATGCCCAAGCCTTTTGCAGATCTCACCGGCAACGGATGCCATGCACATATCTCTATTTGGAATAAAGACAGTGCAAAGAATTTGTTTCTGGATAAAAAAGACAAGCAGGAGCTTGGCTTGTCTAAACTCGCCTACGAATTTCTGGGTGGTATAATTCACAATGCGGAGGCACTGACGGCAATATTTAACCCGACAGTTAACAGCTACAAAAGAATTAACGGCGCGCTAACCCGTTCAGGTGCAACATGGTCTCCAAACACCGTGACCTACTCTGGTAATAATCGTACCCACATGATTCGTGTGCCAGACGACGGCCGCTTTGAACTGCGCTTAATGGATGGTGCTGCTAATCCGTATCTGATGCAGGCTGGAATTATTGCTGCGGGTCTTGACGGTGTTGCCAATAAAAGAGCTCCAGGCAAGCCGCATTTTAACAACATGTACGCGGAGCCGGAAAAAGCCAAAGGGGCAAAAAAACTGCCGTTAAATTTGCTCGATGCCATCCGCTTGCTGGATAAAAGCAAGTCGCTGCGAGAGTCACTTGGAGATGAGCTTATCGATGCTTATGTCAAATTACGCATGCAGGACTGGCACTCATATACCGCTCATTTAAGCGATTGGGAGAGGGCAAATACACTCGATTGCTGATCCAATGTAACCTGAGGCGCGTATAGAAAGGGTGTCTGTCACCGCGTACGGGTACTCGCATAATCATCCGGCACAACAGCGATAGTTTTTCGGGGAGGAAGATTGCTCAGTCTGGCAATAAATCACATGACGTCACCGGCATCCTCATTTGAGGAGCTGCTTGACCTTGCGGCTGAAAATAGATGTGTTGGTGTGGAAGTTCGCAATGACCTGGCTGATCCAGTTTTTTCAGGGATGTCTGCATCAGTTGCCGGAGCTCTGGCTAGGGACAGAGGCATCCGTATTCTTGGCATTGCCCAGCTGTCGGACTTTAATTGCGTATCAGTGGCCAAAACTGCTGAGGCGCAACAGCTGATACAGCTTGCCGCAGAGAGCGATGCCGAAGCTATATGCCTTATTCCTCGCAATGACGGAAAAGACTGTGAACCAACAGTGCGGATTAAAAATCTAACCGATGCTTTGACTCGCTATGCACCGCTGCTTCGATCCGCTGGAATAAAAGGCCTGATAGAACCATTGGGGTTCAACACCTCATCGCTCAGAAGCAAGACAGAAGTAGTAGACACGATAAACCAGCTGAATTTAACTGACTGTTTCCAGTTGGTTCACGACACCTTCCATCACACTCTGGCCGGAGGCGGGCCTTTCTTTCCTGCACAAACCGGAATTGTGCATGTGTCTGGTGTGACTGATACACAGGTTGCTATTGCAGAGTTGACCGACGCGCACAGAGTTCTGGTGGATTCTGATGACATACTCGATAACACCGGACAATTAACAGCAATTATTGCAGCAGGATACAATGGGCCTGTATCAATGGAAGTATTCGCACCCGAAGTTCAATCATCACCGGATCTCGCAGAGCAGCTGTGCGATTCATTTAAATTCATCAATTCTGAAATTGCCGATACTGTTTGGCACCGGTAGTCGCTTGAAGCATGCTCGCACCTGGCGCACACTGGAGCGAATTTTCTAAAATAATTGGAATAGATCAGTGTGCCAATAAAATCCAATTTCCGGTTCGTTTTGTTAGCAATCAATTGCACTGAAGAAATGGTGAACTTCTAATGATGCAAAGTATTTTATCGACTGATGATGTGAGTTTGCACGTTCGCGATGACGGGCCAAAGGATGCGCAGGTGCTGATATTCAGCAACTCGCTTGGCACTGATATGCGAGTGTGGGATCTCACGCTTCCACATATGTCTGGTGAGTACCGGATTGTACGTTACGATAAACGTGGTCACGGACTTTCTGATTGCCCGAATGCTCCTTACCGCATTGATCAACTGGTTGGTGATGCGGAGGTAATTGCCGAGACACTGCAGCTTAAAGACATTATTTTTGTTGGTCTGTCTATTGGAGGCTTGATCGGGCAGGGGCTTGCTGTAAAGAGACCCGATCTTCTGAGTGCATTGGTACTTATGGATACCGCTGCAAAGATTGGAACCGAGGCTATGTGGGATGAACGTATTGCTGTGTTGCGTAAAGGCGGACTTGCGGCAATGACAGATGCCATTCTTGATCGATGGTTTGTTGATCCGTTGCGGCATAATAAAAATGAGCTCGCCCCATGGCGTAACATGGTTACACGAACTCCATTGGAAGGTTATATTGGTTGCTGCAACGCCATTGCTGCAGCAGACTTTCGTGAGTCGACTGCACAACTTAAATTACCGGTGCTTGGAATAGCCGGTGAAAAAGATGCTGCAACACCGGCTTTGGTGGTGGAGGAAACTACAAAGTCATGTGGTGGTGAATTTCATCTGGTAACAGGAGCGGGCCATCTGCCCTGTGTGGAAAAACCACAGGACACGGCTCGGTTGGTAGAGGAATTCATAGCCAAAACGACACGGGCTTGATGGAGATGGGTGAATCCTGATTCACGCAGATCACAATTTCTTACGGGTAACTTTTATGAGCAGGCGACTTTAAAAATGGCGGGACCATTAGATGGTGTAAGAGTTATTGATTTAACTTCAATGATCTCCGGACCACTGGCTACCATGATGCTGGCAGACCAGGGCGCTGATGTAATTAAGGTAGAGCCGCCACATGGCGACCACTCACGACGCGTTGCCACGCGTCGTGGTGGATTTTCTGCGTCATTTCTAAACAACAATCGCAACAAGAAATCAGTTGTGCTGGATTTAAAAAAACCACAGGGCCTTACAGCGTTAAAAAGGCTGGTTAGCGATGCCGATGTATTTATTCAAAATTTCAGGCCCGGTGTTGCTGAGCGAATAGGTATTGGTGAAGGCGCGTTGCGAGAGATAAAACCGGATCTTATCTATGTTTCTGTATGCGGCTTTGGATTTGAAGGCCCATTCGCACAGAAACCCGTGTTTGATCCATTAATACAGGCGGTGTCCGGTTTAACCACAGTACAAGCGGGTTCTGATGAGCAACGTCCGCGACTGGTACGTACTATTGTGCCGGACAAAGTAACAGCACTACAAACATCGCAGGCTATTACAGCAGCTCTATTTGCCAAATTGAAAAATGGTACTGGCCAACATCTAAAAATCTCTATGCTCGATACGGTTGTATTCTTTTTGTGGAGCTCTGATATGGGTGGACATACCTTTATCGGTGATGAGCTCGAAAAAGAAACTGCGCAGTCCTACATTGATCTGGTTTATGAAACGGCCGACGGTTACATCAGTGTTGCGGTGGTCGCGGACAAAGACTGGAATGGTGTATCAATAGCACTGGATAGGCCGGATTTTTTAACCGACCCGCGTTTTAGCAATGCAGCACTTAGAGAAGAAAACAAAGATGCTCGAACCCGTCTGACGCAAGAGGCGTTGCTGTCGTTCAAAAGTGCAGATGCTATTCAACGCCTTGAGCACCAGGATGTGCCCTGCGCACCGGTATTAACGCGCAACCAGATGATTCGGCATCCGCAGATTGAAGCGAATAGTATTCTTGTTGACTACCAGCATCCCGAGGCGGGGCACCTGCGTCAGGCTCGTCAGCCAGCTGTATTTTCTGCCACACCGTCGCCTGTTCTCGCACCTGCACCACAATTGGGGCAACATACTCATGAGATTTTACTGCATGCGGGTTACAGTGAGAGCGAAGTAGAACAAATGATCGAACAGGAAGCCATAGTCTGTGCCGCGATACCTGTAGCTGGAGACAAGCATGATTGACCTCTATTACTGGCCAACGCCGAATGGCTGGAAAATATCAATCGCGCTCGAAGAACTTGAACTCGAGTACAACACCATAGCCGTGGAGATTGGCGCCGGAGATCAATTCAGGGATAAATTTCTCACTATTAGTCCTAACGCAAAAATGCCCGCTATTGTTGATCATGATGTTGATGGAGAGCCGGTGAGTGTATTTGAGTCTGGTGCCATACTTTATTATCTGGCTAACAAAACAGGCAAATTAATACCTCAGGACAGTATCGGCAGAAAGGAAGCACTTGAATGGTTGTTCTGGCAGTCAGCTAATCAGGGTCCGCTGGCAGGCCAGCTTAGCCATTTTGTAAACTATGCACCGGGTGAGCAGGATTACGCACTGCAACGTTACCGTGGTGAATACCAGCGCAACCTTGCCGTGCTGGAACGCAGACTGGAACAACGCGAATATCTATTGGGTGAATATTCAATCGCAGACATCATTGCATTTCCGTGGGTGCTTATTGCAAAACCACTGACGGGTTCTCTCACAGAATTTCCCAATGTGTCGGATTGGCGTGGTCGTATAAAAAATCGTCCGGCCGTCCGGCGTGGTGTTGATCTGTTAAAAGATCAGCAGAATCGGGGGCAACATAACGCACAAAACAATAAAGTGCTTTTTAATCAGGGGGCGGAGCATTTTAAACGTGGGGATAGTGGTGACAGTTAATGAACAAGGAACTTAATTCACTGGCTGAAGCCGTAAGTGATATCAATAGCGGCTCAGCGCTTATGATTGGCGGCTTTGGTGGCTCAGGTGCACCGATAGAACTCATACATGCACTAATTGATCGATTCATATCAACTGGCACCCCTGATAATTTAACAGTAATCAACAACAACGCAGGCAATGGAAAAATAGGAATAGCCGCTATGATAGATGCGGGTATGGTTAACAAAATAGTCTGCTCCTTTCCGAGAACAGCAGATGCGAGAGCTTTTACAGAGGCCTATATGGCTGGGGAGATCGAACTGGAGCTGGTGCCTCAGGGTACACTTGCAGAGCGCATTCGCGCTGCGGGTGCTGGAATACCGGCATTCTATACACCAACGAGCTACGGCACTGAGCTGGCAGAAGGTAAAGAAGTCAAAGAGTTTGAAGGCAGGCACTATGTGATGGAGCGTTGGTTGAAAGCGGACTTCGCCATTGTTAAGGCAGAAGCGGGGGATACTCATGGTAACCTTGTCTACCGTCTTGCGAGTCGCAACTTTAATCCAGTCATGTGTATGGCAGCGACCAAATCGATCGCACAGGTAGGCGAAGTTAAATCACCCGGTGAGCTGGATCCCGAAAATATACACACACCAGGACTGTTTGTTGATGCGGTTGTACAGGTATCTGAAGCACAGCAGGAGGAAGTATTGGTCCGCTCGGGTGCAGAATATACTGCGGTGAAAAACTGAATATGCATAAGCTCACCAATGCGCAGATAGCCTGGCGCGTGGCGCAGGATATCGAAGACGGTGCCTATGTGAATCTGGGTATAGGCTTTCCGGAAATGGTAGCGAAGTTTCAACCACCGGGGTGTGAGGCAATTTTTCACTCGGAAAATGGTGTACTTGGTTTTGGAGATGCACCGGCAAAAGGATCTGAAGACTGGGATCTGATCAATGCAGGTAAAAAGCCCGTTACGCTTAAACCGGGCGCTGCATTTTTTCATCAGGCAGACAGCTTTGCGATGGTACGCGGTGGACATCTCGACGTGGCTATTCTTGGTGCTTACCAGGTAGCTCAGAATGGAGATCTTGCCAACTGGCGTGCAGGTACGAAAAGTGTGCCTGCGGTAGGTGGTGCGATGGATCTTGTACATGGCGCAAAGCGGGTCGCTGTGATGACTGATCATGTAACGAAAGATGGCCAGCCCAAGCTGGTGAAGGACTGTTCATTTCCTTTGACAGGGGTGGGCTGTGTTACCCGTGTGTACACTTCTTTGGCGGTTGTAGACATTAAGAAAAACAACTTTGTACTTAGGGAGAAGCTTGCGTCAGTTTCTATAGACAAGCTGAGATCGCTGACCGGTGCTGAACTGCTAATAGAAAGCGACGTTGCAGATCTGGTGGTGCCTGAACTGGACGATGGCTGATATACGTTTTGCCAGAACCGAGTCGAAGATAAAACCAGAATTAAATCGAAGACAAAACCGAAACCGAATCGAGTATAAAATATAGTGACGTGCTGCCAATAAATTTGTTAGCGTGTCCCTCTGTCAGCTCTTACCGGATGCTTCTATGTCCATAAATAATATTAAAACCCGTACTCTGGGTAACACCAGCCTGCAAGTGTCCGAGCTCGGTCTGGGGACTGCAGCCATGGCTGGAAACCATCGGCCGGTATCAGAAGCTGATCATCGCGGTGCTATAGATGCAGCACTGGATGGCGGTATAACCTTTCTGGATACAGCACCGTTTTACGGTTTCTGCCGCTCAGAGCATTTTGCCGGTGATGCATTGCGCAACCGGGAAGGCTGGACACTATCCACTAAAGCGGGCCGGTTGTTCTCACCGGGTGCGGCACCTGAGGCTGAAGCTGTGGAATGGCCGGGATCTTTCCCGTTTAAGCAAACTTATGACTACTCCTATGATGGAGTTATGCGATCTTACGAAGACAGTTTGCAAAGGCTGGGTCTGGATCACATTGATGTTTTGTTACTGCACGATATTGGTACTTTTCAGCATGGTGAAGAAGTAAACGCCCCGTTATTGAAAGACGCTATGAACGGTGGCTATAAAGCGCTTGATGAGTTAAGGCGCAACGGCAATATTAAAGCTATCGGGTTGGGTGTAAACGAGAAAGAGGTATGCATTGAAGCCACAGAACATGGGCACTGGGATGCTTTTTTATTAGCTGGCAGATACACATTGCTTGAACAGAGCCCGCTGGATGATCTGCTACCTATATGCGATAAAGCAGGTACTGCAATTATACTGGGAGGTCCATTTAACTCCGGCATTTTGGCTGGTGGCAATACCTGGAACTACTCCGCAGCCCCGGAAAACGTCATAGACACCGCCCGACGTATTTCAAAGGTGTGCGAATCACATGGTGTGCCACTGCCTGCAGCCGCTCTGCAGTTTCCGGTTGCCCATCCTTTGGTTGCCACGGTTATCCCTGGTCCACGATCACCATTAGAAGTACAGGATATATTTGACTGGTGGAATCTGAATATTCCTGTAGCTCTTTGGAGTGATTTAAAATCAGAGGGTTTGATGCACCCCGATGCACCCACTCCTGTATAGAGATCAATTGTTCTAAGGTAGGCGATATGCGATCAGTTCACATTTTTAGTACTCCTATACCCTGAGTCCGGTATACCTATACCAGGCGATCGGCCAGTACGCATAAGATTCGCTGCAGTTATTTCGGCATCGCGTCGGTCGATCAGTTATTCAGTGTAGGAAATTATTATGATGTTACGAGCTTTATACGCAGTACTATTATTCGTGTCTCTCAGTGCGTGTAGCACGGTCGGCGTACTAAACGACGATAGAAAATACCCCACCGAAGAGGAAAAAGCGGCGACTGTGGCGGTGGCTGTTGTAACGGATGTTGTTAAAACCAAGCGTGCTATGGATAAAATAGTCGAAAACATTGTTCTGCCGATTATTGTGATGAGTTTTGTATTGGATGCTGTTCATGAAGAATCGACTACAAAATAGTGCCTGACCCATAAGAGGTCTACTTTAGTGAGATCATCTTGAGGTGTCATTTTGCGTATTTGCTGAAGTTTAGGCTTTTACCCGTGTATGTATTGGTGCCTGTACTTTATGGCACCCAACTCATCGACGTAATGAAATAATTCCGGCTATTACGATCAATACAATTCCGGCAACTGACACGGTATCCGGATACTGATTAAAAATCAGTATGCTCCAAAGTACTGCAAACCCGACATAGCCAAAATCGAATATTCCGATAACAGATGGTGGCCCGTTCTGGTAAGCGATGGCAGCACCTATACTGCCAATCAGTATTATGATGGCCAGCATACCCATAGAGACCCATTGAGAAGGATTCATCTCGGTCCATGGAGCCAGCAAAAATCCATCGCGACCCTCCGGGAACATACTTGCGATAGACAGAGCGACAACACCACCAGTGACAACAAAAGCGATATTCAGCGCCAGCGAAAGCATTAATGGATGTACTTCACGACAGCGGGTTCTGGTGAGAACCATTGCAAGCGCGTATAAAATTGCAGCCAGTATTGGAAGCAGTGCATACCAGCTAAAATCTTCGCTATCCGGCCTTAGTATTATTAGTACACCGGTAAATCCCATTGCAACTGCAGTCCAGCCGTAGAGGTTGATTTTTTCACCGATGAACAGTGCGGCAAAAAGGGTAATAAATATCGGCAGTGTATAGTACGCGGCGGCGGCTATAGAAAGTGACAAGTGCGGCAGCGCGATATAATAACTAACCCACATGGCAACCAACAGTATGCTGCGGAGGATTGTCCATAACAGCGCAGATGGCCATAACGAAGTATCTGGAAATCGCAGTGACTGCTTGTTAGTAGCTGCCATGTATATAACAAGTACGGGAATCGCGAGCAGAGATCTGATTACAAAGATCTGCCAGATAACAAAATCTCCGCTTCGGAGTTTGATCAGTGCATCGCCCAAAGATAATGCGAGCACTGTAAATATGATTACTCCAACTGCGAGTGGAAGATTGTCTGCCTGCGTTTTACCCACCGGTGATTTGTCTGTCTGTGGCGGGTTTGTCAGTTTTTTCAAAATTTAAGGACTAAATTTCCTGGCCTTCTTCATGTAGTTGCCTGTAAGCCTCCGGCCACATGTCTTTTGGCAGTGCTCCGCGCTCTTGAATCCACGGATGGATAATTACCGCTTGACGTAACACTCCCATAGCAGTGGAGGTGCGATTCTGAATACGTAATATCTGGTACATACCGGCCAATACTCCAAAATGGTTTGGTTCAAGCTCGAGTGCTTTTTCAAGATCAGTCAGGGACTCTGAAAAATTCTCTCTAAGGAAACGTGCGAAAGCCCGCTGGTTGTACCCCTCTGCATAATCAGGTGCTGCCTCAACGACTTGATCAAGGTAATGCTCCGCGGCTTCGAAATCATAGGCTTGAATTCGCTCTCTGCCAGCATCAAGAAGTGCACGGACTTCAGTAGTCGGAGATTCATTGAACCAGAGCTCCCACAGTCTGGCTTCGACTTCTCGCCCTTCCATCTCTGACTGCGCTGCGGCAAGTTGCGAGAACAGCTCGCTTTTGATCCGATCGGATGACTGGTCGGCATTGAGCGTGTTCGCTGGCAAGGTAGCAATGTAGATTGTCAGAGTGAGTAACAGAAGTTTCACTGTTTGCATGAGGGTTTCTCCGTGTGAGTGCTTGGGTGATGCGAGACATTATTGCATGACATTGCAGAGTTTGGCTTTGTTAAATGCGTGAGTTTAGCCGGTGTGATATGCCTGTTTTGAAGGACAAGACTGGTTCGATCGGGCTCCGGTTTTTGCTGTGCCAATCATGCGACGACGTGTGATGAGCAAAGATAACGAGGCGGATACGGATTAGATGTGTCTGGTTAATACGAAATATGAACTGGTCGTACATTTTATACTACGCGCCATTTATGCATGCCAACGGCTTATCCGAATCTATTTTTTACGCCAATACTTTGTTAACAATATCAGTTATTTGAGAATTGGCACTCCATTGCAGCCATTGAGCCTTCCGTTAGCAGTACTTTGGCAAAACATCTGCATTATCCGGTTTTATTGATCAACCCTGGCTGTGCATGGGGTCGGACTGAACAAATCGGTGGGCAACATTTTGAAAAAATCTATTCTTCATTTTAATACTGACAGGATGGTACTGGCTGGTAGTTTACTAACCGGTTTATTGATGACAGTAAGCATTGCAAGCGCTTCAACTCTGGAGCCGGTGCGCGGCGTTGTGAAATCCAATCAGGAAGCAGTTCTGAGTGTCGACCTGAATGCGCGGGTAGTAGATACTCCGGTCAAAGCCGGTGAAGCTTTTAGTAAAGACGATATTTTGGTGAAGTTCGATTGTAGAATCCAGAAGGCGGAAGCCAGAGCTGCCAAGGCAGCCTATGCTGCGTCAAAATCTGCACATAAGAATAATGTAGAGCTTAGCCAGCACGGTGCTGTTGGGGAATTGGAAGTTAATGTTTCCAAAGCAGAAATGAACCAGGCGCTGGCAAACTCAGAGGCGATTAGTGCTCGCACCAGAGACTGTGAAATTTTGGCGCCTTATGACGGACGGGTGGCGGAGTTAGTTATTAACAACTACGAAACCTCAGCACCTAACCAACCTCTGTTGAAGATTGTGAGTAGCGGCGAGTTTGAGATTCAGCTGATTGTTCCGTCCACGTGGTTATCCTGGATGCAGATTGGTAGCCCGTTTGAGTTCACAGTTGACGAAACCGGTGAGCAACTTAGCGCTTCAGTCTGGCAAATTGGTGCAGAAGTTGATGCCGTTAGCCGTACGGTTCCGTTAGTTGCCAGGTTTACAAGCTACCCCGGTCAGGTATTGCCTGGTATGAGCGGCAGCGCTCAATTCGCCGGCCAATAGATTCCAGTACACGTTCTATTTTTATGGTTGTGCCAGACAAGTCAGTATTTGGATACGTAGTTTTATAAGTCTGGAAACCAGCCATTCTCACACACAGCACCGCACCGGATTGCATTGCTAACGAGAGTAAGTAGCCATCTGTTGCAGTCTGTCTCTCATGACTGTCTGGCTATGCGCTCCAATTACTCGCAGCCATAGCTGACATTTGAAATGAATGATAAGACAGTAGAGCGTAGTGAAAGTCCTCAGGTGCATGCGACGCAAGTTGTCCGAAATACCGAACTCGGCTTACAGACTCCAGACCTTCAATCTCCGGGTCTTGATACTCCAGGCCTTCAGGCTGGAGGTCAAAAAACAGTAAAGCCGCGAGCGGAAAAACGCTCACAGGCAGAAAATCAAAACGACTTTCAAACAGAGTTACTGATTTTCGAAAGCGAAGTTCGTGCTATCAGTGATGAACGAGAGTTGTTCACACACTTTTGTAATTCCAGCAGGCGCGTTCTGCCTTTCAGACAATGTTTCTACGGTAAAGTGGGCAAGCGGGGTTCATCCTTTACGCTGTTAAACTCATCAAGTGTCAGTATTGTTGATCGCAATGCACCGTTTAGTCGCTGGATTGAAAAAGTGGTTTCGCGTCTTCTGGCGGAGGAAAAAGACCCCAAACGCCAACAGAGCTTTACCTTGCCTGCGTATTGTGATGAGCAGGACGATGAAACCAACAGTTATCCGTTTGTTGAATTCCTCTGGACTCCACAAGTACAGGATGATCAGTTAGTCGCTGGCTCCATTATGGCGCGTGAGGCTGAGTGGAGTAACAACGAATGTGCACTGGCGATGCGAGTATCCGATTTATACCTGCATGCTCAGGCATCTATAAAGGGACAGAGTGCAATTACCCGAACTAAGCCGACACTGCGCCCGGTGTTGCTGACAGTGTGTGCAGTTTTGTTTTTGTTAGGCTTTCTGCCTGTATCAATTACGGCGTTAGCGCCTGTAGAAGTGCTACCCAAAAAACCGTTCGTGCTGGCTGCTCCGTTTAATGGTGTGGTAAAAAGTATTTCAGTTTCACAGGGTCAGGTGCTGGAAGCGGGTGATACTGTTATCGAGTTTGATGATGTCCATTTACTGAACGAAAAAAAGCTTGCTGACCAGCGTGCCGATATTGCGCAGGCGCGCTTTGAGCGTGCAAGCCAGGGTGCTTTGGCAGATCACAGAGTCAAGCGGGAAATTGAAGTGGCAAGAGCAGAATATGAACTCGCTCGTGCCGAGAGTCAGTATGCTACTGAATTGCTTGATCAGGCACGTCTGACAGCACCGGTTCCCGGTGTTGCAATTTTTTCAGATAGAAGAGACTGGGAGGGCAAACCGGTATCAGCCGGTCAGGCCATAGTATCGGTGGCTGATCCTAATAGTGTGCAGCTGGCAATTGATCTTCCGCTCAAGGAAAGTGTTGTGCTGTCCAAAGGGGCAGAGATAAAAATATTCCTCGATTCTGATCCGCTAAATCCACTCAAAGCTGAGCTCACTGAAGCAAGCTACAGAGCTCAGCCTGATAAAAGAGATATTATGTCTTATTCTCTGAGAGCTGATTTGGTTGAGTCTACAGGATCTTTGCCACGAATCGGAGTGCAGGGGACAGCCCAGGTATTCAGTGACAAGGCGTCATTGGCTTATGTGATATTCAGAAGACCAATTGCAGCTTTCAGACAATACACTGGCTGGTAGAGTCGACACTCGATGGCTGAAATATCTAACGAGACTGCTCTGCCTGAGTTACGTGCAGAGCTGCAGTTCAAGCCCGGTATCAGGGAACTGGATGGTTCCAGGAGCTGGCTGGTTTTTGATCCGTTGCGACATGAATACTTTCAGCTCGACGCCAAAAATTATCAAATGCTTAAACACTGGGGAGCTGGTAGTGCCGGCGACCTCATTAGCCTGCTTGAAGAAGGTTGGGTGACACTGGACGACATAGAAACCCTGCTAAGGTTTCTATGGACAAACCACCTGACGGTTCTGCCTCCAAATGGGGACATAAAGTTTTATTTGGACAGACAGAAGGCGAAAAAACAAAATCCTGTCAAGCGAGCATTGCATGGCTACCTCTTTGTTCGTATTCCGCTGGTACGGCCGCACAGATTTTTAAAGAAAACAGAACCGCTTACGCGATTGTTTTTTTCTCGTGTGTGGTGGTTTTTTATCGCATTTTCAGCAATCATCGGGCTGTTTTTAACATCACGTCAGTGGGATCAATTTACCCACACATTTAGCTACTATTTTACCGCGCAGGGTTTTATCTACTTTGGTATCGCTCTGGTTTTTGTAAAGTTTCTGCATGAGCTGGGGCATGGCTATGCAGCCGCGCGGTATGGATGTACTGTGAAAACCATGGGGCTGGCATTTCTTGTTTTATTTCCCGTATTGTTTACAGACACCACAGATAGCTGGAAGCTGACTTCAAAGAGAAAAAGGCTAATTATAAGTGCCGCCGGGGTGGCGGTAGAAATTTCCCTGGCAGCAATTGCCACGTTGATGTGGGCATTTCTAGAAGACGGGCCGCTTAGAAGCACTGCCTTCTTTGTTGCTACAACCAGCTGGGTAATGAGTATTTTAGTTAACATGAATCCGTTCATGAGATTTGATGCTTACTACTTTTTATCTGATGCGCTCGGTGTGCAAAACTTGCAGTCCCGATCATTTGCTATGGGTAAATGGTGCCTTCGAGAAGGCCTGTTTGGCCTGGGCGAACAGGCGCCGGAAGCAATGCCTGATCGAATTCGAAGTGGGTTAATCGTGTATGCGTGGTGTACCTGGGTGTATCGATTCTTCTTGTTTGTGGGTATCGCTTTTCTTATCCACGGCCTGGTGTTTAAACCTTTTGGTTCTGTGCTTGCCGGCATAGAAATTCTGTTTTTTATAGCGATTCCGATAATGAATGAATTCAAACAGTGGTGGGAAAGACGCTTGCAGATAGCCTCCAGCGGCTCTGCATGGGTATCTATGTCAATAATGGCAGGACTGATAGTAGCTGTGCTGGTTCCGTGGCAAAGCACCATCAGAATGCCGGCTGTGGTAGAGGCGTTGGAGCATACGCCACTGTATGCGCCAAGTGTTGCCCAGGTAGTACAGCTTCATGTGCAGCAGGGGGATTCGGTAAAAACAGGCGATGCTCTCGTTACTTTAAAGTCTGTCGAGCTGGAAAACGAAATTGTTGCCGCACAACGGCAGATCGATCTTACAGAGGCATTGCTGAATCGCATCATGGCCGATGCTGACGACCGCGCACAGAGAATTGTACTAAAGACGGAAATGCGACAGTGGCAGGAAGAGTTGCACGGGCTGGAGCAACAGGCCGATTTGTTGAAAATAAAATCTACTATAGATGGTGTGGTTGCTGACCTGGACCCGAACCTTCACCAGGGTATGTGGGTTAACGATCAGATTTTGCTTGGTAATGTTGTGTCTGAGTCAGGTGGCCGTGTTCGTGGGTATGTGTCGGCCTCTGATCTCGGGCGCATAGAGTTATCGAAAGACGCGGTATTTATACCTGAGGTACTTGAGCGGGAACGTATAACAGGTACCATTAGCCTGGTTGATGCCGCTAATGCTGAGCAGCTAACCATTGCAGAGCTGACTTCACACTATGACGGGTCTATTGCAGTCAACAAGACAGACCATGATCTAATGCCACTTAAAGCCTGGTACAACGTTAGTGTGGAAGTAAATGGCGACGTTGAGAGTGTCACTCAATCACAACGCGGTACACTTTTAACGACAGGCGAGGCTGAGAGTATTGCAAGCCGGTTTTGGCGGCGGGCGGTGCACGTTGTATTGAGAGAAGTACTGATATAAACCGATTAAATTGCCTGTAATACAGTCTCAATAATGCAAGCTCAGCGTACAAGAGCTTGCGTATAAAACTCAAACAGCCCTTCATCTGAGACGCCTGGTGTTACATTCGATCTCGCATTAGCTAGATATACCCGAGCTTCAAAGTTATGTCACTGGTAGTAATTTACTCTGACTGATACCTGGTACCGCTGTGGCGGTGTTGCTCAAGTATCTAACACCGACCTTTTTTAGCTCGTTGCACCGATCGTTGAGCAGCGAGCTCAAAATCCTGCAAACACATAGTTACTCGATCGTGCCGGTAAACAGGTCTGGCACATACTGTCTGCCTGTCTGGTTGTCAGCTATTGTGTTTAACGCATGAGGTCAAAGGTTATTAGACCTGCTTCTCGACACTGGCAATTTTCCTTCAGATAACATCAGATAAAAAATCCACTAATGCACTTTGGTTTGCCGCTTAGGTATGACGAAATTGTGTCAGTTGCATTAGATGAGTTTATCTGTATCAACTTAAACGGGCTTCACTCACATATAATAAAATTATGTTATCCGTTTATTAAACACATCGGCTATTTGGGAATAATTAGTGCTATCCGTAGAGATACCTAATCGTCCCGGATCAGACAATGCAAAAAAAGAATAACGGTAAAGCGACGGCTAAGCCGATATCTCTTCAGGCACTTGAGCAAAGGTACCTGCTTGACGCGGCCGCCGTGGCAACCCTCGCAGATGCCGTTACAGAATCTTCTACAGATAGTGATCTGAATGAAGCAATTCAGCAATTGCCAACTTTTGCTGGTGTATCAAGCCCTGAGCAGGGAAGCGAGTCAGAGCCACCTGAGTTCCTGAATATTGGCCCTCTGCCGCAAACCAACGAGCTCGTTTTCATAGATACCGGTGTATCCAATGTTGATGAACTGATTACAGGGATAAGTCCGACGGCGTCGGTCTACTTCATTGATACGGCAACTGATGGAGTTGAACAGGTAACCGAAATATTGGCCAACTATTCAGACGTTGATGCCATACATATTATTTCTCATGGCGAGCAGGGCAGTTTGAAACTTGGGTCTTCTGTGCTTACAAGTGACAGTATGGCTGGTGAGTACGCAGACGGACTTGCGCAGATTGGCAGTGTACTGACTGAGACGGGCGACATACTAATTTACGGCTGTGATTTTGCTGGTGGTGACAAAGGTAAAGCAGCATCTGCCATGCTGTCGTCGGTGACCGGAGCTGATGTAGCAGCGTCAGTCGATGACACTGGTGCTGCAAAACATGGGGGTGATTGGGATCTTGAACATCAAACCGGAGACATTGGTGTTCGTGTTATTCAGGCGGTTGGCTTTGGTGGAATACTTGCCGACACTGATGGCGATACAGTAGATGATGCGCTAGATCAGGATGATGACAATGACGGGCTTCCGGATGCAGAGGAAGGACGGACTTTCGGTACTAATCCGTTGGGTCCGCTCAATTCTGCAGGACTCCCGCTCAATACCCTGCTACAGGCAGCTGGCGAACCCACAGGTGATGGAACAACTGCTGATCTGGGAGGGTTGTTCGGAGGTGGCGTTGATTTTGAAGCGACACTTGTTGATGCTGCGGGTGGTGCTGCCACTCTGGATTGGGGTGCTAGAGGTGTCCAGATACAACCCGACGGTACTGTTGGAGACCACATTGTTCTGCAGCCTACAAGGGTAAATGATTTTCCCAACGAGTTTGCTCGGTACACTTTTGACTTTGGAGACGGAGTTGAAAATTTTTCATTGATCACTGCAGGGCTTAACAACGCCGACACAGTGGTATTCGAGGCTTTCTATAAAGGGGCGTCCGTCTTGATTGATGCCTCCAACTTTTCCAATTTTGATCCAAACGTAACTGTATTGAACGGCACCGGACTTACTAGTACAAGCACTACTGGAGGCACAAGTGTTGTACTTAATCGTGGCACGTTTACCATGCCAGGTCCGATCGACCAACTGATA
This sequence comes from uncultured Granulosicoccaceae bacterium, assembly GCA_964649465.1. Lineage (GTDB taxonomy): Bacteria > Pseudomonadota > Gammaproteobacteria > Granulosicoccales > Granulosicoccaceae. Next base: position 24,121 of record CAZYRP010000049.1, read on the forward strand.
ATCAAGTCTGGAAAACTGGATGGCGCTAACGGTACTGTCACAATTGGTTTGACCACATTTCTGGGAGATTTGATCGACGAGTCCGACATTATTGGTCGAGATACAGATGGAGATGGGGTCGATGATCATTTGGACCTTGATAGTGACAACGATGGCGTCAGTGATCTGGTTGAAAGTAGTCAGGATTCATTGGTCGTTGATACTGATGCTGATGGTGTTCATGACGGAGCAATTGATCCGGCAACAGGTATCGCACTGGCCGCTAATGGAGGTTCAGGTGTTGATCCGGTTGACATCGACACCGACGGTGTAGATGATTATCTTGATCTTGATAGTGATGGTGACGGCATTCCGGATGCGGTCGAGGCTCAACCCACCGTCGGTTACACCTCACCTGGTACCACCGATACAGACAATGATGGTGTTGTTGACGAATTTGATTCAACCGCAGGCCATGGTGCTGATTTTACCACTCCGGAAGATACCGATAATGACGGCACGCCCGACTACCTGGACTCTGACAGTGATGATGATAGTGCGGGTGATATTGCTGAAAGTGGTTTAACGCTTACAGGTAATGACGCGAATACGGACGGAATAGATGATGGTGTTAGTGCTACGTATGCGGATGTCGACGGATCGGTTAATACGCCAATCAGTGATTTGGATAATTCAGACCTCAATCCGTTTGATGCCGACTATCGAAGCCTTGATCTGGCGGACAAAGACGGCGATGGCATAGCTGATGTCAATGATGCCGATAGAGACAACGACGGTATTCTGGATCAGGACGAAGAAACATTTGCAATTGACTCTGGATTTGATGGAGCAATCACAGCTGCAAACCTTAGTTTTGGTATAACCAGCAACAGCCCGACTACTGTTAGTGAAGCGCACTTTCTGGACTCAATTACAATTAGTGGTGTCAACTCGATTATTGATGGTACCTACACAGATTTAATTGTCCCGGATGGCTACTCGGCTAACTTTTCAACTAATGACCCGGTAGATGTAGACATTCTTCAAAATGGCACAACCACTACGGGTATAGATGAACCGAATTTTGAGTCTGCAGCGCTGGCAGCTTTTCAGGATACAAATCTCCAGCACTTTCAAAGATTAGATAAACACAATTTTTCTGCTGATACCTACACACTTAGCTACGACGAACCGGTACTCAGCTCAGCAGGTGGCTTCATCGCGTTTACAGAACGAGGTGGCAATAATCCGCTGCAGGCGGAATCCTATGATGTTGATGGAAATCTGCTCGGCACACTTAATTTGGCTACCGCGCACTATGTAGATACCGGACATCGCGCCAATAACTTTCAAAATATTGAGCTGGCCTTGTACGCAATTGACGATTTAGCGCCGGTAGGAAGTGAAATCGCGAGCATACGGATAACGCTTACCGGCAATAACGCAGACGGGCCGGATGGCAAGGTCTTCTTATACGGTGAAGCACAGTCGTTTTCAGTTGTGAGCGATACCGACCAGGATGGTATCCCCGATCACTGTGACTTCGACAGTGACAACGATGGAATCAGCGATCTGGTTGAAAGCGGGAATGCAGTTGCCATTGCGGCTGATACCAATATGGATGGCCTCATCACTGCGGATGAAGCGACAGCGGCAGGTTTCACTGATACTAATAATGATGGCGCCTACGATCAGCTGGTAAGCAGTGCACCGGTTGATTCTGACGGCGACGATGTAGCGGACTACCTCGATCTTGACAGCGACAACGATGGTATTCCTGATGCTGTAGAAGCACAGCCGACATCGGGCTATCAGTCACCGTCAATTGGTAACGACGCTGATAACGACGGAGTGGTTGATACATTTGATTCCACTACTGGCGCTGGTGGCGACTTTGCCGTTCCGGAAGATACTGATGGTGACGGCACACCAGATTACCTTGACACAGATAGTGATGATGATGGCGCAAGTGATACTGCCGAGAGTGGCACAACACTAAGCGGTACAGATGCCAATGGCGATGGTATTGATGATGCGCTGAATGCGGGCTACAACGATACAGATGGAGATGTAAACGATCCAATCAATAATCTGGATAACGTAGATACTGACACGTCGGATGTTGATTACCGAAGTACGAATGACAAAGATGGCGATGGTGTTGTAGATTCCATTGATCTTGACGACGATAACGATGGAATTTTGGATACTGAAGAGGGTCTTCTGACCACAGCAGACAGTCTTCTGCAAAATGGTGCCTTCAACGAAAACTATGTCGATCCTGCTAACTCGGGTACCCCTTACATCAATGCAGTTCCTCGGTTTGCACCATCACCATGGACGTTCACTGCGACTCCTGATTTGTCTACGGATACAGAAATTGCTTTCTCCACCAATGTTGTTCCGCGAGCAAGCCTGACAGGTTTCGACCCGTCACCAGCGGGTGGTTCCTTCCAGGGCTTTCGCACATCAGAAGGCGTTAGCGCGCCGCTTTTAGTTGCTGATGCGTCTATGGAGATGACGATCCAGTTCTACTATACCGAGTACAACCGGCAACGCACAGCACCTGGCACACCAGAGCCGAATTTGAATATCGAATTCAGAGTTAACTCAACTTCTCCCACGACTGGAGCCATTGTGTCGTCCGTTCCTAACTTCGCTGAAACTGGTGGTACGGAGGGCACCTGGGAACTGCTTGAGCTGACCTTTGTTCCTGCGGACTTCGGAATTGCTGACAACAGCCAGACAGATTTCTTCTTTGGCTCGGTTGGTTCACCCGTTGATACGTTTGGGTTCATCGATGGTTTAATCGTTCAAACTACAGAAGCTTTCGCTGGTGTAGATACCGATGGAGATGGTATTGCCGACCATTGTGATCTGGACAGTGATAATGATGGCATCAGTGATCTGCTTGAAAGCGGTCAGAACCCGTCGGTTGTAGATACCGATGGAGATGGTATGCATGACGGTCCGGTCGATCCGACAACGGGTATTCCACTCGCGGCGGGTGGTGGTGTCCAACCTGTCGATACTGATGGCGACGGCATCGAAAACACACTGGATCTGGACAGTGACAACGATGGTATTGCAGATGCGGTAGAAGCACAGCCGACTGCTGGATATGTCTCACCGTCTATTGGTGCAGATACTGATGGTGACGGCGTTGTCGATACGTTTGATTCCACTACCGGGCTGGGTGGCGACTTTACTGCTCCGGAAGATACCGATGGTGATGGTAAACCAGATTATATTGATACCGATAGTGACGATGATGGTTTTACCGACATCACTGAAAGCGGATTAACACTCAACGGTAACGATATTGATGACGATGGTATTGACGATGCGGTTAATGGGTCTTACGCCGATCCGGATGGTGACGTCAATGCTCCTGGCAATGATCTGGATAACGAAATTGGTGATCTGACAGAAGTCGCGTACCGTGAAGTAAATACTCCGCCAGATGCAGTGGATGAAACTGTAAGTACGGTATTTGAAACGCCAATCGACATAACTCCGTTATCAAACGACACTGACCCTGATGGTGATTTGTTAACGATTACAGAGATTAATGGTGTTGCGTTAACACCGGGTGTCGCGCAAACCATCGCAGTTTCTAACGGGACTGTGACAGTTGCTCCAAACGGTACAATTACAGTCACACCGGATGCGAGTTTCTCCGGCAACATTGATGTGCCGTATGCGATAACTGATCCGTCAGGTGGGACAGACAACGCTGTACACACAGTAGAAGTTGCGAATGCACCGCCAGTTGTGATTGATCCTGATCCAACTCCGGGTACGCCTTCAATCGATCCTCTCGATGCCGAGAACATTGTTGTTCCAGCGGTCGATGGCACACCAATAACAATAGATCTTGATGATTATCTGACTGATCCGAACGGTGATCCGTTAACTATAACACCAGGAGCCCTGCCGGCTGGTGCAACGTTTAGTGCTGCGACCAATGAGGTTACATTTATTCCGACTGTGGATAACATCGGTGACACTGTAATTGCGTTTAGCGTTGACGATGGTAACGGGGGTGTGATTACACCCACTCTGACTATTCAACCGGTAAACCCCGGACCTGATGCAGAGAATGAAACCGTTACAACAGCACCGGATACAGCAGTAGTTATTGATCCTGCTGCGAATGACATAGATCCGGACAATGACCCACTGACAGTTACCGGGATTAACGGTGTTGCTGTGACAGCGGGTACGGCGCAAACTATACCGGTACCGAATGGAACAGTGACCATTGCGACAGACGGTACCATCACCGTAGCTCCTGATACCGGGTTTGCCGGTGATATAAATGTACCGTATGAGATCGAAGATCAGGATGGTGCTACTGACACAGCAGTTCACACGGTAGTGGTACCGAATGTAGTGCCGGAAACAACAGACCCTGATCTTACTCCGGGTACACCATCAATTGATCCGCTGGATGCCGAAAACATTATTGTCCCTGCGGTAGACGGTATACTTGTGACCATAGACCTGGATGACTACTTAACTGATCAGAATGGAGATTCGTTAACCATCACGCCGGGTACGTTGCCAGCAGGTGCTACGTTTAATGCGGCGACCAATGAACTGGCATTTGTCCCGACTAAAGATAACGAGGGTGATACTGTCATCCCGTTTACTGTTGATGATGCCAACGGCGGTGTGATTACACCGACAGTGACCATTCAGCCAGTGAATCCTGGTCCTGATGCGGTTGATGAAACTGTAACAACAGCACCGAATACCTCTGTAATAGTAGATCTGTTAGCGAATGATACCGATCCTGATGGTGATCCGCTGACCGTAACAGAAATTAATGGTATTCCGCTTACCCCGGGCACTGCCCAGACTATAGCCGTACCCAATGGTACTGTGATGGTCGGAGCAAGCGGTACTATCAGAGTGATTCCCGATACGGGTTTTGCAGGTGACATAGACGTACCGTATTCAATTGAAGATCAGGATGGCGGGACAGATTCAGCTGTCCACACTGTGCAGGTGCCAAATGTTGCACCGGAAGTAACAGACCCTGATCTTACTCCGGGTACACCATCGATAGATCCACTGGATCTGGAAAATATTATTGTTCCTGCAGTC
>CAZYRP010000050.1:0-29004 GCA_964649465.1 uncultured Granulosicoccaceae bacterium
CTGCGGCCAGTCGTTCATCCATCGACATGCCCAGCTGCCCACCGGTTGATATATTCACTACAGCATCGCTGGATTGCTTAATAATCTGCAAAAATTGTTTGAATATTTCCGGTCGCGGATCGGGCTTGCCGGTATCAGGATCGCGTGCGTGTAAATGAATAATTGATGCACCTGCTTCAGCTGCTTCTATACTGGCAGTTGCAATTTCACTCGGCGTAATCGGCAGGTGTGGCGACATAGTGGGTGTGTGAACACCACCAGTCGGTGCGCAGGTTATGATTATAGGTTTTGTTTTGGCTGACTTTGCTTGGCCTGATTTTGTTTTAGTCATTTCGCTATAGTCTCATTTGTTGAACCTGTGCTGAAAGCCCGCCATCCAATACCCAAAGCTGCCCACTTGCATAACGCGCTTCATCGGATGCCAGCCAGTTAACCAGGTTAGCTATATCTTCAGGGGTACCGTATGTGCGCATCGGGTGGACATCGCGCACCGCCTGCTGCAGTGTATCAATGTTGCCACCTTCTGCACCTGATCCGTCGCCTTCAAAGAAACTTTGCAGCATCGGTGTATCTATATATCCCGGGCAAATAGCATTGACACGAATACCTTCCGGTCCATGATCACAAGCCATTGCACGAGTGAGTGCATGAACAGCTCCTTTGGTTGCACAGTAAGCCGCGAGCCCCGGATCAGCAATAAAACCGTCGTAAGAACCGAAGTTGATAATGCTTGAGGAGGTGCCGCTCTTCGCTGCAGCTCTCAATAGTGGCAGTGAGTGCTTTGATGTTAAGAAGGTTCCGGTAACATTTACAGCGAAACTTTGATTCCATTCTTCGAGCGTGGTGTCTTCTATGGTCTTCTCAATTTCAACTCCGGCGGCGTTTATTAAAATATCCAGCTTGCCGTGGTCTTTTTCTATGATGCTGAACAGTGCTTTGGCATCTGACTCCGATGTGACATCCAGTTTTACAAAATGACTGCCATCATCATTGTGATTCTCCAGGGAGCCCTGTTCGGTTAAATCGGCGGCGTATACAACAGCGCCTTCCCGCATAAGTCTTTCGACTACTGCTCTGCCAATGCCGCCTCGTCCGCCGGTTACAACTGCGACTTTACCGTTCATTTATAGCATTCCAGTGATTGTGCTTATCTCTGCGGCCCGTAAGTCGGTAGCCGGGGAGTGTTGGTGTTCAGTTAGCACTGTAAGCATCGAGTACCAGTCCATGAAAATGATGCAAAGCGTGTTCTGATTTTCCGGAACCCTCCGGGTCGTGCACAATGCGGCCCTGAGTGAAGGCTGGTGTGCTCATACCTTTCTGCACGCTCTCGACCAGATTTATATCTTCTACCTGCAGAACTTCATCAAGGTAGCGAATGCTCTCCAGCTCCATTGCATTGGGTTGTGGTGACTCAAGATAAAAATCGTAGGTTTCAAGTGTTCGATCCACACCTGCCGGTATGATGTTTAAAACAATCATGCTTGAACGTCCCGGGTATCGCATCAGGCAGGTTGTTGGATAAAGCCACCAAACGGCATGTGTTTTTACGGTGGCATCTGTTACATCGTAAGCGGTATTGGGGGTGTTGCCGGCATCTGCCATGTGACTTGAGTAAATGCCATGGGTGGTGACTTTGTAAGTGTCCATATCTACGAGGTTGCAAAAGTCTTTATGTGCAACAGGACAGTGGTAACACTCAAGGAAATTATCGACGACGTTTTTCCAGTTGGATTTTATATCGTAGCTAAGACGGTGACCGAAAGTTAGATCGGCAACATCCGGCGCCCAGTGCATTATTTCGGCTTCAAGTTCACCTGACTGCGAGGCAAGTGAGGTAGCTGTCGGATCAAGATTTACAAATATAAATCCACAGAACTCTTCCACCTGTACCTGATCAAGGCATATTTCGCTCTTATTAAATTGCGTCAGGTTTTGCGTATGCGGTGCACCCTGCAGTTGCCCGTCAAGTTTGTATGCCCATGCGTGATAAGGACAGACAATCAGGGACGTTTTTCCGGCACCTGAGAGCAGATGATGGGCACGATGCTTACAGACATTATAAAACGCTCGTAACTCACCGCTTTTATCGCGCACTACTGCGATCGGTTGTCCGCAGATTTCGGTAGTAACATATGAACCCGGTGCGCGGGTTTTTTCACTGTGGCAGACCCATTGCCAGCTTCGACCAATGATTTTCTGCTGGTCCGCCTCAAACCACTCGGACCGGGTATAGGCATCTGCATGCAGAGAAAATGATTGCGATGGTTCTTTGTCAAAACCACTGGTGATTGAATCGCCGGGCGGTTGAAGGTGCTGCGTCATTTGATCTCGCAGAATGTGTCTCGGGTGAACGACATTACGCCTGTAACGAGGTTATTGCATTATTTACCTCGACACAGACTTCACCCTCCGGCTTCAAACGTGAGTTTCAACCTTTTTCATACAGTCGCCAGCTTTCGGCGTAACTTTTTGCCATGTGTTCGAGGTCATCGGCCGCCTTTGTAAGGTCGCCGCCATGTCGAGCCTGCACGATCCTTGAGACGCACTCCATTAATGCAAACAGTGCGTAGTCCGGATCAGTGCCGTCATCGTAGGCTTGCTGCATTTGTGGAAATAAATACTTTTCTGCGAACTTGCGCCCTTCTGATTCAACTTGCTGAACTCGGAATGGAATTTCGGTGGGTTTGTCAGTCATATTCGGATCTACATAGTTTATGCATCAATAAATCTGCACCGGCCTGCGGGTATATCGATGGGTTTCAGGTTATCTTTGAGGGGTGCCTTGCCAATAGCAACCGCCATATCGTGTGATACGTTGCCAAAGTTGGCCGGCGTCGGCCAGCGTTGATAAGGGCCGGGAACACTTGTCTCTCTTTGAGTTCATCGGTAGTGATCCCGGATGTCAAATCCGGGGGCCTGAGTCCAGAGTAAAAACCAGGAGCGCTATTATTGCATGTTCTGAAACGAATCATGAGACACGTGGTCGCATGGAGGAGCGGTATGAACGTTTGCGTAGGCGTACAACGTATTTCGTATGTTGCCAGCGGCTTTTCGGGAGTGATTGTGTCTAAAACCGGAGTTGTTATCTGATTAATGATTCCGGGGTTATGTCGATTTCAGAGCCCGGCGCTTTTCCGGAAGGTAATAATGTCCTGTAATAAGATTTTAGAAACGTCGGCAGGCTCGGCGGATACGGTTACGCGAGTGGCGCGGAATGTCCCGGCAATACCGGGTGCATTTCATTAGCACATGAATTTCGACGGGAATTTAAACCGGTGCAACATCGGCGTTCCGGGAACAACGCCTGTGTCTCGCATGCCGGCTTAATGCGGTAAACTTCGAAGCTGAAAGTAGCCTTAAGTGGAACTCAAAACTATGGTCATGCGTCAGCAGTTTATTATTTTCGCGATTGCAGCACCTCTACTTGTACTTGCTCTGACGTTCCTTTGGCCGCCTGCAATGTGGCTGATGCTGATTTTGGCAGTGGTTATCGGCCTCGGTATCTGGGATATGGTTCAGACCAAACAAACGGTACGGCGTTTGTACCCGTTTCTTGGTCGTTTCAGATATATGCTTGAATCAGTTCGACCGGAAATTCAACAGTATTTTGTCGAGTCGGAAACCAGCGGTGTTCCAATTCCGCGTGAATTTCGGTCATTGGTTTACCAACGTGCCAAAGGAGCTCGCGATACCCGCCCGTTCGGGACCATATTTGATGTAAATCGTGACGGTTATGAGTGGGTAAACCACTCATTGGTGCCGCTGCATCTGGAAGACACGGACCCGCGTGTCAGGTTTGGTGGTGAGCAATGTGCAAAACCCTACCTGTCGTCGCCGTTGAACATATCGGCGATGAGCTATGGCGCACTTAGCAGCAACGCCATCAGGTCACTGAACAGGGGTGCAAAAATTGGTGGCTTTTCTCACAACACCGGCGAGGGCAGTTTAAGCCCGTATCATCTGGAGCCGGGTGGTGATCTCGTCTGGCAAATCGGTACTGGGTATTTTGGCTGCAGAGCGGAAGATGGCGGCTTTCATCCTGAAATGTTTCAGGAGATGGCCACGCTCGAAGTCGTGAAAATGATTGAAGTAAAACTGTCACAGGGTGCCAAGCCCGGTCATGGTGGAATTCTGCCTGCGGCCAAGTTAACGGAGGAAATTGCAGAAATTCGTGGCGTACCCATGGGTAGTGACGTGGTATCACCGCCTGCACATTCCGCGTTTAGCACACCACTTGAGTTGCTTGATTTTCTCGATAACCTGCGTGAGCTATCCGGCGGAAAACCGGTTGGTATTAAGTTATGCATAGGCCGCCGTGACGAGTTTTTGGCAATTTGCAAAGCCATGCTCCAAACCGGGCAGCATCCGGATTTTATAACTGTTGACGGTGGTGAAGGTGGTACCGGTGCTGCACCAACAGAAATGACAAACTCGGTTGGCACACCGTTAAGAGATGCTTTGATTTTTGTCAATCAGGCACTGATCGGTATTGGCTTTCGCAACAAAGTTCGCATCATCGCATCTGGCAAGATTCTCTCTGCTTTCCATTTGTTGCGAGCCATCGCTCTTGGTGCAGACACCGTTAACTCTGCCCGCGGTATGATGATGGCTCTTGGCTGTATCCAGGCGCGCAGTTGTAATACCGGCCACTGTCCCACTGGAATCGCAACCACCAACCCTGTTAGATCAAATGGAATAGTGGTTACTGATAAAGCGGAGCGAGTTGCAAACTTTCATCGATCAACCATAGAGAATGTAGTGGAGTTGCTGGGGGCTGCAGGGCTCAAGAGTCTCGATCAGCTCGAACCGAAACATATCAATCACCGGGTTCACGGTACTGAAATAAAAACTTATGCGCAGCTTTATCCACGAATAGAACCCAACGTGCTTCTTAGTGAAAGCACCATCCCCGCAGACTGGGCTGACGACTGGCAAGCAGCCGATCCGGTCAGGTGGTAGCCACAGTGGCTACCGGTTTGCGCAAAGTATTCTTGAACATCGTTCTACCGGTAAACCATTTTAATTAAAGGGTAATTGTCGAATGAAGACCTCTGATCTATTCGTTAAGGCCTTAGAGAATGAAGGTGTTAAATACATCTACGGTATACCTGGCGAAGAAAATCTTGATTTTCTGGATTCACTGCGTGGTTCCGGCATTCAACTCATTCTTACCCGTCATGAGCAGGCTGCAGGTTTTATGGCCGCCACCTACGGACGCCTGACCGGTGAGCCGGGTGTGTGTTTATCAACATTGGGTCCGGGTGCCACAAACTTTGTTACCTCTGCGGCGTATGCGCAGTTGGGTGCTATGCCAATGATTATGCTGGGTGGTCAGAAGCCTATACGTAAGAGTAAGCAAGGCCGTTTTCAAATTGTCGATGTAGTCAATCTAATGAAACCTGTTACCAAGTACTCAGAGCAGGTAGTCGATGGTAATAACATTCCGTCTATGGTGCGTGAAGCGTTTCGATTGACTAAGGATGAACGCCCGGGTGCTGCATATATTGAACTGCCTGAAGATATAGCCGAGGAAGAAACGGATGCATCTGTATTTGACGTTGTCGGGCACCGCAGACCGGATGCCAGTGATCAATCTATAAATACTGCAGTTGATATGATAAACGCGGCAAAAATGCCGCTGTTGTTAATCGGTGCGGGTGCTAACCGTAAACGTACCAGTGAATCGTTGAAAGCGCTCATTGATAAGTCCGGTATATTTTTCTTCAACACTCAAATGGGTAAAGGAGTTGTTGATGAACGGCACGAGAAATATATCGGTACAGCTGCCCTGTCAGATAACGATTACCTGCACTGTGCAATTGACCGGTCTGACCTTATTGTAAATGTCGGGCATGACGTTATAGAGAAGCCACCGTTTTTTATGGAGCCAAACGATGGCAAGCAGGTTATACATGTTAATTTCGATGCCGCAGCTGTCGACGATGTCTATTTCCCGCAGCTTAATGTGGTGGGTGATATTTCAAGCTCGATTAGCCGATTGACAGAGAAGCTGGGTGTGCTCGATAAGGATTTCAGTTTCTTCGAGCGAGTGAGGGATGAAGTTGATTCGCATGTAACCAGGTATTTTACCGATACGCGCTTTCCCATGTTGCCGCAGGCGTTGGTTAGTATGCTGCGTGATAAGCTGGACGGTAAGGATATACTCACTCTGGATAACGGCGTATACAAACTCTGGTTTGCGCGCAACTACGAGTGCTACGAGCCGAACACTCTTTTATTGGACAATGCCCTGGCGACCATGGGGGCAGGTCTGCCCTCAGCGATGGCAGCCAAGCAACTACATCCTGAACGCAAAGTAGTATCAGTCAACGGTGACGGTGGCTTCCTGATGAACTCGCAGGAACTTGAAACTGCAGTCAGAATGGAGCTGGACCTCGTGGTCATTATTCTCAACGACAGTGCTTACGGCATGATCAAGTGGAAGCAGGAAGGTGTAGGTTTTGAGAACTTTGGGCTCGACTTCAATAACCCTGATCTGGTGGCTTATGCGAACGGCTTTGGTGCGATTGGCCACAGAGCGGAAAGCTATGATCATTTCAATGAGATACTTGAGACTTCCCTGAGTAGTAAAGGGGTTCATGTAATTGATTTGCCGATTGACTATTCTTTGAATCACTTAATCCTGAATGTGTTGCTCAAAGAAAGCGCCTGCATTGTATAGAGCACAGTATTGACCAGTGTTGAGGGTGAATAATTTCTATAACGGTTAACTTACTCGTGAGGTTCCGGTTAATTTAAGTGTCGACGTAGCGCTGGCAACAGCAACAGTCTATGCTTTGTATATAAGAATATTTTAGTATATGACTCCCGACCCAGTAAAAAATAAACACCCTGACAGTACCGCTATTCAAATTGCCTTATGTGATTTAAATGGTGTGTCACGTGGCAAACGCATTCCGGTATCCCAGCTTGAAAAAGCTCTGGATGGTTCAATACGTTTGCCTTTATCTGCACCTACTTTAGATATCTGGGGTCGTGATATCGAAAACAGCAATATGGTCTTTGCCAGTGGAGATGGTGATGGTATCTGTCAGCCGATACTAGATAAGTTGTTGAGTGCACCGTGGCTGGGGCCAAACGTAGGAATGCTGCCGGTTTGGATGTTTGACGAAACAGGCAAACCGAACGAGGTTGACCCGCGCCAGGTGTTAGCACGAATAACACAGCGCTATACACAAAAGCAGTGGACCCCGGTGGTTGCAACGGAGCTTGAGTTTTATTTAACACCCCTCGGCAACGCTCAAACAGGTTTCACCACAGAAGGGATATTATCACTGCAGCAACTTGATACAGTTGCACCGTTACTTGATGCGATTTATGCAACTTGCGCAGAGCAGGGTATTCCCGCAGATACGGCGATTTCCGAGTGTGGGCCCGGTCAGTTCGAAATTAACCTTCTTCATCATGACAATGCACTGCTGGCTGCCGATGATGCTGTTTTTTTTAAACGAATAGTGAAAGGCTTTGCCAGAAACCATGGTTTTACTGCGAACTTTATGGCCAAGCCCGATGGTATTTCTGCCGGCAGTGGTATGCATCTGCATTTTTCTCTGCTGGATTCAGAGGGGCGTAATTTATTCGACAATGGTGATGAAGACGGCTCCGATATGCTTAGGTCCGCAGTGGCTGGTCTGCTGGCTGCAATGGAAGAAAGTACGCTTATCTTCGCGCCACACTTTAATAGCTATCGTCGCTTGCGCCATAACAGCCATGCGCCCACATCGTTGTGTTGGGGCTATGAAAACAGAACCGCTGCAGTGCGTATTCCCGGTGGTGCGCGCAGTGCACGCCGTATTGAGCATCGTGTTGCGGGTGCAGATGCCAATCCTTATCTGGTTATGGCAGCAGTATTGGGTGCGGCACTTAAAGGCATTGAAGAATCAATGGTGCCGGGTGCGCCAGTTGATGGAAATTGCTACGAAGCCGAATTGCCTCAGCTGCCGGATCAGTGGGCAACTGCGATAGCGTCTTTTGAATCGGGTTCGATGATGGCTGATATTTTTACTCAGCAACTGCGTGAGTTGTTTGTTCAGTTGAAGCGGCAGGAGCTGTCTCGCTTTATAGATGAGGTCAGTCCATTTGAATTGTCGAGTTATGCGACAGCTGTTTAAGTGTTTCGCCGCTCACCTGAAATTGCGCTTAAGACTTTATCCGGTGTACAGGGTAAGTCTGTAACGCAGGCTCCGGTCGCATCACGTATGGCATTGAGAATGGCAGGTGCAGTGGGTATTAGTACATGTTCACCGAGACCTTTCGCTCCATAGGGTCCCTGCATGTCTGCAACCTCTACAATAATGTTGTCAAACTCGGGCATATCACCGATGGTGGGAATCAGATAGTCGTGTAAATTCTCGGTTCGACCGGGAAGATATTCTTCCATCATTGCAAGGCCAATGCCCTGTGCAATTCCCCCTTCAATCTGCGCTTCTACCAATAAAGGGTTAATGGCTCGTCCGACATCGTGTGCTGCTGTTATATGGTCAAGCTTGACTGTGCCCAGTGCGGTGTCTACGGTGAGTTCCATCAGTTGGGCACCATAGCCGTACTGTGCGTAGGGTTTGCCCTGACCCTGTTCATCCAATGGTTCAGTTGGCGGGTCGTAAGTTTCTTCAGACATAACAGCGTAGCCAAACTCGTTTGGTTTAATTCTGGTCAGATCAATTGTTGCTGTTTGTGACTGGTCTTTTAGCTCGATGATTGTTCCTGAAAAATCGAGCTGTGCGTCGCTTGCGACATTGGCCATTCGAAGCAGGTCTGCACGCAGTGCTTCAGCAGAGAGCTTGGCTGCCATGCCGGTGACATACGTTTGCCGTGATGCGGAAGTTTTACCGGCATCAGGCGTGAGGTCTGTATCGCAACCGACAAGCTTTATGTGTTGAACAGGTACGCCCAAAGCGTCAGCTGCAACTTGTGTAATGACAGTGTTTGAGCCTTGCCCTATATCCATTGCACCCTGGTGCAATACCAGGGTTCCATCCGGAGTAATGCCCATCCTTATGGTAGACGGGTTGGGCAGAGAAGTATTGCCACATCCATACCAGCAAGTTCCGATGCCTACACCTTTGCGCAATGGACCGAGGTTATTAGAGATGTTAAAACTATGTGCTTCTTTATTTGCCTTGTTCCATGCCGGCTGCAGCGCCTGCAGACACTCAACAATGCCAACGCCGGTGTCGAAGGTTTGTCCGGTTACTGTTGCCTGTTTATTGCGAAGCGCATTTCGCAAACGAAATTCCAGTCGGTCAATGCCTGCTAAATCTGCCAGTTGATCAAAGATGGTCTCCTGCGCTACCGCAGACTGTGGTACTCCAAAACCTCGAAACGCTCCGGCCGGTGGTGCGTTGGTATGTATAGCAACGCTTTTAGCGTGGTAATCCGGTGTGAAGTAAGGGCCGGATGCGTGCACCGGAACACGGTTGGCAACAGTCGGTCCCCAGCTTGCGTAAGCACCGGTGTTGAACATGCCATAGAATTCAAAGCCGCAGAGTTTGCCGTTTTCATCGCAGCCAGCGGTTAAGGTAATTTCTGATGAATGGCGTTTTGTTGTTGAACGCATCGAGTCGCCGCGCGTGTAGTTTAGACCCACGGGCTTGTTTAGAATCCATGCTGCAATGGCGATGTACGGTTGGAACGATAAATCGAGTTTTGATCCAAAACCGCCGCCACAGGCGGATGGCATTATCCGAATCGATTCAATTGGCAGGTTCATTATTTCTGCCATTGATTCGCGATCCATCTGTGCGGCCTGTGTGCAGCCGTGCAATTCCAGTCGGTCTGCTTTGCGTATGCAGTAGCCTGCTTCGGGTTCAATATAAGCGTGTTCAATGAACGGTGTTGTAATACTGGTACTGGCGCGATATGTCGCCTGCTCCAGTGCAGCAGCTGCGTCGCCGCATGCAACATAGCCTTTTACCAGTAGATTGTCAGCTCGATCCTTGTGTACGAGCGGGCTGCTTTTTTTAGTGGCTTCTGCCGGAAGCAGCGAGTGCGGCAGTACTTCCCATTGAATTGGTAAAGCGTCATCCGTGAGTTTTTCCAACGCACTGGCGCTGCCAACAATAGCGGCCACTGCTTCACCACGAAAGCGTGCAGTCTGTTCAGCAAAGACAGGTTGATCGGCAAATTGCGGTATTACACCAAAGTAGTTGCGCCCGGGGACATCTTTAGCGCTCAGGATTAGTTCCAGTCCATCGTGTGACTCTACGAACTCATGAAGGCCGTTAAGTGAAAAGTTTGCATGATGATGCGGGCTGCGTATTACTTTTATAAACAGGCAATCTGCCGGAAATTCATCGGCGCCAAATTTTAGTGTGCCGTCTACTTTGTTTAAGCCATCAACGTGACGGACTGCGGTACCTACTGACTGGCCAGCTTCGTGGTCAGTAATGGTTTCTTCGAATTGATTGGCATTAACGACTGCATCAATGATTTTCCGATAGCCAGTGCAACGGCACAATACACCACCAAGGGCGTCTTCAACTTCAGGCTTTGTCGGCGTTGGATTGGCATCAAGCAGTACTTTTGCAGACATAAGCATGCCCGGTGTGCAAATGCCGCACTGTGCCGCTCCATGATGTAAAAAGCTGCGTTGCAGTTGATTAAGTGTGTCATCGTCTGACAGGCTGGCTGCCGTTTCAATTGTTGCTCCATTGACTTGTGCTGCTGCTACCAGGCATGCACAGGCGGCCTCGCCATTAATCAATACCGTGCAGGCGCCACAGTCACCAGCGTCACACCCGACTTTGGTATCCGTGAAATTAAGGTTGTCACGAAGTACTTTGGACAGGCGATCGGTCGGATTTACATCGATGGTCGCCGGTAAGCTATTAACTGTTAGCGTGATGGATACAGGTTGTGTCATGCAGGGCTAGCCAGTGTGGTAACAGAGCGTTTTAGTAACTCCACAGCGGCATCCAGCCGGTATTGAGCACTGGCGCGCACATCGCTTATTGGTGACAAGTCTTCAATATGATGCGGTTTAACGAGCTTGCATAGCTCTGGTGAAAGCTCCTGACCGGTTAAGACTTGTTCCAGTTTATGCATTCGCTTTGCGACCACTGAGCACGAGCCCATGCTAAGTGCCGCAGATTGGATAATATTGTTGTGATCAACGCTGATTCGTGTGGCGCACATGGCAATTGAGATGACCAGATATTTGCGTGCGCCGAGTTTAGTGAAGGTCGATTGGCCAGTCGCAGATGATTTAGGTATCAGCAGATCAACAACCATTTCTCCCGGTTCCAGTATTGTTGCTCTGTTGCCGGTAATGAAGTCAGCCAGCAAAGTATCCCTGGTGCCGGTTTTGGTGGCGCTTCTTACAATGGCATCAACACATAACAGCGCGGGAATGCCGTCTGCGGCTGGAGATGCATTGCAAATATTTCCTACCACCGTGCCGCGGTTTTGAATTTGGACGGAGCCTACTTCTTTCGCTGCGAGCTTTAATGCATCGAATGATGCAGGCAGGTTTGATCTGATGACATCCGTCCAGGTGCTCAACGCGCCAATATGCCAGTGATCCTGATCGTCGTGGATGCTGCGCAGTTCGTTAACCCTGGACAGATCAAGAACGTTGCCAGCAGGTTGTGTATTGCCAAGCGCCGGATAAAAATCAGTGCCTCCTGCCAGAATCATCCATTCATCTGCTGTTAGGAGAGCCAGCGCTTCCTGGGTTGACTCCGGTTGAGCAAACAATGTCAAAACTACCTCTCCTTATCAGGCTGCTGGCAGACTGACAGGGTATAAGTTAAACCGTGGGAATTCAGTGTCGACATTTTAAACTTGATCTATGTTTCGAATGATGAGCTGCTCCGGGAGATATTTGGTTTTCGTTTTTTGGGCAGCCCATTTTAATGTGTTTTTACCAATCCTGACTATGGCGTCAGATGTTATCGCTGGTTTGTTTTTTTACCCGGATCATTGAAACAAGGGATTTTCCACTTTATCATAATCATTCGTATGCGAACAATCTGTCGAAAAAGTATGTGTGTCTAGCTTAGATTTCAAACCACTTGACCGCAATTGATGAATGATTCTATTATCGTTAGTATGCTAACGATAGCGCAGACACGTGTGGTGAAATCAGGCAGTCCTGGCCAGCATCCAGGGCAGATTAACCGGGAGTTGTTACTGCATTGACCGAAAGTAAGGCAGCATCGAAAAAGATCAGATGTGATGCCTGTCCGGTGATGTGTTACATCGCAGATGGCAGGGTGGGTGCCTGTGACCGTTACGCTAACGAAGGTGGTCAGCTGGTGCGGCTGGACCCGTTAACTATTCTTGAGCGTCATACTTCGGTTGAGCGCCAAACCTTAAGTGACACATCAGAACACGCATCTGACCTCAGCCCTCCGGACGGCGCGCCGCTTGTACCGTTTGCGAGCCGGGAAGACTGGGACGGCAATGTGCTTGCCTGCTCTAATAAATTTGTTACAGCTATAGGTGCAGGCACCACCTATCCCGATTACAAACCCGCGCCCTTTATTGTATCCAGTGAGGTAGAGGGTGTGGATATGGTAACTGTAGTCACTGAAGGTATTTTCAGTTATTGCGGTGCAAAAGTAAAAATAGATACGGATCGTCACATCGGCCCTGAACGCAGTCTTGTGCGTGCAAACGGTGAGGCCATTGGCCATGTCACGACCGGTGAATATGGCTCGCAGATGTTGTCCGTTGGCGGTGTACATCACCTGACTGGCGGTGGCAAAAAAGAGGGTCGGGTAACCTGCGCCACACTTTTATCGCTGTGCAATGGAGAAGCGGTAGAACTGACTATCGACGATGGGCTGGATCTGGTTGTTCAGGCAGGACAGGCACCTGTTATCAGCGGCGTCACCGAAGAGAGAATGAGAGTGGGCTGCGGCTCAGCTACGGTCGGTATGTTTGCCTCACAGTGGAAAGATCTGGTTGATGAAGTCGTGGTGGTTGATGACCATATAACCGGCGTTATGTCTGAACATCAGGCTGGAAAAGTCATTGGCTGGCAGAAAACAGGTATAAAAATAAATGGCAGACGTTCAACACCGGGTCGTTATTTTCAGGTGGCAGAACCAGGTACAGGCTGGGGCGGTACAAACCTCACTGATCCGCTTGCCATACTGAGTGACTTCGATCAGAAGGTAGCAAAGCCAGGGCAGTCATTGTTGATGGTATCTACGACGGGTGAGCAATTTGGCTACTACGAACTGGATAGTAATTTAAAACCGCAGTTACTGGAGATACCGAAGCGTCTGCAGGCTTCAATCTCAAGAATTGAAGAGAATTGCGAACCTGCGCTTTGCAGTGTTTTATTTGTTGGTGGTGCCGGTGGATCGTTGCGCGCTGGTGCAACAGAAAATCCGGTTATGCTCACCCGTTCAATTCAAAAGGCTTTGACACGGGTTACCTGTGGTGGTGCGCCGACTTACCGCTGGCCGGGTGGTGGTATCACGGTAATGGCTGATGTAACCCGTATGCCAAAAAACTCGTTTGGCTATGTGCCCACCCCCGCTTTGGTGGCACCTATTGAATTCACCATGACAAGCGCTGACTACAAGGCACTTGGGGGGCATACAAATCACATTGTTCCAATTGAGCAAGCTCTTCGTGGAAAGTCGGGCAGTGAGAACGATCACATAACTAAAGGCCAGTCAGAGCTTTCGTCTCACAGAGACAACCCGTGGCCAATGGATCGTCAGTCATGAAGCTGGTAGATGAACCGATAATCAATCGTCTGTGCGATGGCCGGCTTCAGTTACGCCATGGGCCTATTGATTTGATTCTCGAAGCTTTTGGATCTGGTGCTGAAGTCGAGATCGGCTATCAACAGGCCATAGCGGCTTTTAGAACGGTATTGAGTGAACTGGTTGATGAGCTTGTTGACTTAAGAAAGCCGCTACAAAAATTCGACATCCCGACAACTGTATGTAAACCAGCCTCATCTATGGTTAGAGCAGCCTCGGTGCATGCGCCGCGTTATTTTGTAACTCCAATGATTGCTGTGGCAGGTGCAGTCGCCGACCATATTCTTGCTTCCTTGATTGCCGGGCGAAATCTATCACGTGCTTATGTAAACAATGGTGGTGATATCGCATTGCATCTGGCAAGTGACGCAAATTTTGAAATTGGCGTTTGTACCAACCCATTGAATCACGAACTTTCGTCTACGGTCTGCATAAGCAGTTCCAGTGACATACGTGGTGTTGCTACCAGTGGCTGGCGTGGACGCAGTCACTCCCTTGGTATTGCGGATGCGGTGACTGTGCTTGCAACCAATGCATCCGCTGCAGATGTTGCTGCCACATTGATTGCCAACAATATCGATTTGCCTCACCACCCGGGTATACAAAGATCTGTAGCTACTGAGCTTGCACTGGACAGTGATCTGGGTGATCGTGAAGTAACTGTCGACGTGGGTGAGCTGACTGTTGCCGAGGCCCGGCGTGCACTGGCGGCAGGCCGACGTCACGCTCAGGATATGATTGATGCAGGGCAAATAATTGGTGTTTATGCAGCGCTGGGTAATGAAATGTTTACCCTTCATCCGAAATTTGATCGCGCAGCAGACTTCCAGGTAGACGCGGCCAGCGTGAAAACTCCAGCAGAGCAATTAAATTATGCATGAAACGGATCACCAGGGTGTTATTGTGGAATACAAACGAGTTACCAGACTTGAGGACGAATTGAGATGAACATTCGCAAAATAGTCACAACGGTGGAAGACACCCATCTGGAGATGAACAAAAAGATTAGTCCGCCAACAAGGCGAGCTGCATCTACTGCGGTCATTGAAAACCCGTTCGCCGGACGCTACGAGGAAGATCTCGATTTATTGATGACAATTGGTGAGGAACTGGGCGGAATGCTCGGACAAAAATGCGTTGCAGCATTGGGCATTGATCCTAAGGATGCAGAAAGCTATGGAAAGGCTGCGATGGTTGGAGAAAACGGGGAGCTTGAGCATGCTGCGGCAATATTGCATCCGAAGCTTGGAAAGCCGTTACGCACAGCAGTAGAGAAGGGTGCAGCACTGGTACCTTCTTCAAAGAAGATGGGAGGCATGGGACAGCCTCTGGATGTACCGCTCGGTCACAAAGACGCAGCTTATGTGCGTTCGCATTTTGATGCCATGGAAGTAAGCATCAACGATGCGCCTCGGGCAAATGAAATTATGGTATCTGTTGTTGTTACAGATTCGGGCAGGCCCCTGCCCAGAGTCGGTGGACTGGAAGCTGCTGATGCAGAAGGCAAAGATGGACTGCGTTAGATTCAATCGAATAAACAACGCTGCCGGTACACTATTGAGTGTCGCGGGAGAATAGAATGGACTATGTTAAAAATGCCTGGTACGTAGCTGGCTGGGGTAGTGAGTTTGACAACGAACTGCGGCGCGTCACTATACTGGAAGAAAATATAGTGATGTTTCGAAATTCCAGCGGGCAGGTAGTCGCGCTGGAAGACAGGTGTCCCCATCGAATGTTACCTCTCTCAAAAGGCAAACTCATCGGTGATGATATTCAGTGCGGGTATCATGGTTTGACTTTCAACTGCGAAGGAAAATGTATTCGCATACCCGGGCAAACGAACTTACCGCCATCAGCAGGTGTTGCGTCTTATAAGGTTCACGAAGATCACAGTATTGTATGGATATGGATGGGAGAACAGAGCAAGGCTGATCTCAATGAGATATTTTGCATGCCTCAGTTCGATGATCCCGCTTGGCACGCGCATCAGGGTGAAGCGCTGCATCTGCGGTCTCACTACCTTAATGTCGCAGAGAATTTAGTCGATCCGGCACATGTAAGCTTTGTGCATCCATCGACCCTCGGAAGTGCCTCCGGTGAAGACGTGCCTGTTAGCGTCAGCACCGAAGATGAAGTCATTTTAGCGTGGCGCTGGATTAAAAATTCACCTCCGGTCGGGTTCTTTAAAGAGTATGGTGGATTCAGTGGTAATGTAGATCGATGGCATTACTATTACCTGCATTTACCCTGTACGGCAGTCATAGATTTTGGAAGTGTCGATAGCTCATTGAAACTGGAAGAGCACGAGCGTGATCGCGGGGTGCGTATTTTTGCGCTGCACTTTATTACTCCGGTTAGTTCTGATTATTCAATTGATCGCTGGATGCACTTGCGCAACAGGTCTGTGGGTGATGCGGAGGTCTCAGCAAAGATGGATGCCATGTTTAAAGTTGCCTTCAACGAAGATAAAGAAATTTTAGAGGCAATTCAGCTTGAAGAAAAAAAGAGTCCAAATCGTCGTCCGATGCGAATAGCGATAGACAAAGGACCAATGGTTTATCGCAAGCGAATTCGCGAGCTTGTGGATGTTGAAAATAGTCGTGAGTCTGATCACTTGCCTGATTCGACTGCACATAACACCTAGACGACCAAACCGGTCAGAACAAGACTCAAGGAATATTATGAAACTTCAAAAACTCATTTTAACTGCCGTTGCTGCGGCTGCACTGAGTGCAGGTTCTGTCACTGCAGTAAATGCAGCTGACAGCATAGTTATTGGTGAAATCAATCACTATAAACGCATGGCGGCGTTTGCTAATCCGTATAAAAATGGCATAGAGCTCGGTCTGGAGGAAATTAACGATGCCGGAGGTGTATTAGGTAAACCTCTTGAATTCATCTATCGGGATGATCAGGGTAAACCCGGAGAGGCAGTTAAAATAGCCGAAGAACTGATGACGCGTGATGGAGCGGCAATGTTAACCGGTACCATTTTGTCACACGTTGGCATTGCTATTTCATCATTTGCTGCAGAGAAAAAATACCTCTATCTGGCGGCCGAACCTCTGGCGGATGCATTGGTGTGGTCTAAAGGCAATGAGTATACATTCCGTCTGCGCGCATCAACCTATATGCAGGCGGCTATGCTCGCTGAGGAAGCAGCGAAAACCGATGCTAAAACCTACGCTACCATTGCACCCAACTACGCTTATGGTAAAGATGCAGTAGCGGCGTTTAAAAAAGCACTGTTGGCACTTAAGCCTGATGCCGAGTTTGTTGCTGAACAGTGGCCTGCATTATTTAAAATTGATGCTGGTGCCGAGGTGCAGGCAATTGAACGTGCAAAACCGGATGCCATATACAATGTGACTTTTGGCGGAGATCTGGCCAAATTTGTCCGTGAAGGCACCACACGCGGTTTGTTTGATGGACGCAATGTCTATGGATTGCTGACCGGCGAGCCTGAGTATCTTGAGCCTCTCAAAGATGAAGCGCCGGAAGGATGGACTGTGACGGGTTATCCCTGGTATGACCTGACCGATGATTCCAACAAGGCCTTTGTTGATGCTTATCAGGCTAAATTTGACGAAAATCCAAAAATTGGATCGCTGGTTGGTTATATGACTGCACATTCTATTGCAGCGGGAATATCAAAAGCAGGTTCCACCGATACAGAAGACATGATTGCTGCATTTAAAGGGCTGGAAGTAGATACGCCGGTTGGGAAGATCACGTATCGAGGTCAGGATCATCAATCAACCATGGGTGCGTTTGTCGGCAAAGTTGCGTTAAAAGACGGAGCGGGCGTTATGGTTGACTGGGTATACAAAGACGGCGCAGATTATCTGCCTTCAGATGAAGAAGTAAAGGCACTGCGACCTGCCTCTAATTAGATCCTGCATCTGTTAGAAAGAGTATTCAGATTTTATAAGTAGTAAAACACATCGCCCGGAGCCATTCGGTTCCGGGTAACGATTTGTCTATTGACTATAAGGTTTCAGGCCCAGTGGGATTTTTTGTTGCTCAATTGCTGACCGGCCTTGCAAATGCAGCAACTCTATTTCTTGTTGCGTCCGGTCTGTCATTAATATTCGGGGTTACCCGAATCGTTAACTTTGCCCACGGTTCATTTTATATGCTCGGAGCCTTTATTGGCTATTCCGTTATGCAGGTATTGCCTGGCGGCATCGGCTTTTGGGCTTCTGTATTAATTGCCGGAATTGTTGTTGGTGTTATTGGTGTCATAGTAGAAATTGTTGTACTGAGGCCGGTTTATAAAGCACCGGAACTATTCCAATTGGTGGCGACTTTTGGCGTCATACTGGTTATTCAGGATCTGGCGCTGCTGACCTGGGGTGCTGATGATGTGCTAGGTCCTCGTGCTCCCGGGCTTAAAGGGGTCGTGCGTATTCTGGGTGAACCGGTACCCAAGTATGATCTCGCCATCATTGCAATCACGCCGTTCTTTTTGTTTGCACTCTGGTATCTGATTGCCAAAACGCGCATCGGTATTCTGGTGCGTGCAGCAACACAGGATCGCGAAATGGTTGGTGCGCTGGGTGTCAATCAGGCCTGGTTATTCACCGGTGTTTTTTTTCTTGGTGCGGCGTTGGCAGGTCTTGGTGGGGCTATACAGCTACCGAAAGGCGGTGCTGATCTGCTGATGGACTTTAATATTCTTGCGGCAATCTTTGTAGTTGTTGTAATTGGTGGTATGGGCTCATTGCCCGGTGCTTATGTTGCGGCCGCGCTGATTTCAATACTCAATGTTTTTGGCGTGGCTTATATTCCGCAAAGCACACTTGTATTGATGTTTGTAGTGATGGCCGTTGTATTGATGATCAAGCCTTATGGCTTGTTTGGTCGGGAAGAGGTGGCTGGCGAACATGGTCAGGTAGGTGAGCCGGAGCGGCCGATTAAACCTGCCAGATTATTGGTGCGTTTGCTGGTAGGTTTGGGGATTGGGCTACTCGCTTTGCTGCCTGTGTACGGGTCTGGCTTTGCTCAGGTGCTTACCACTGATGTGATTATATTCTGTCTGTTTGCGGCAAGCCTGCATTTTATACTGGGCCTTGGTGGTTTGGTTTCTTTCGGCCATGCTGCGTTTTTCGGTGGAGGTGCATATGTCGCGGCGTTGTTTGTATCTAACCTTGATGCGCCGATGGAAGTGGCCTTTCTGCTAGCACCGGTCGGTGCCGGGTTTATGGCCTTCATAATAGGCTGGCTTTGCATGCGACGAACCGGTGTTTACTTTGCCATGCTGACTTTGGCTTTTGCACAGCTGGTCTGGTCTCTGGTGTACCAATGGGGTGAGTTTACCGGTGGTGATGACGGGATCGTAGATATCTGGCCATCTGACTGGTTGAACGATACAACAGCGTATTACTACTTTACGCTTGTGTTCGGAATTGGCGGGATTCTATTGTTGCGGCACATAGCGCACTCACCTTTTGGGTATGCACTGCGTGCGTCAAGAGATTCCTCGCGTCAGGCGGAAGCTACGGGAATCAATACCAAAAGAATTCAATGGGCGGCTTTTACGCTTGCCGGTACATTGGCCGGATTGTCCGGTGCTCTATTTGTATTTTCTAAAGGTAGTGTGTTTCCAACGGAGCTTGAAATCGCACGTTCCTTTGACGCCTTGATAGTGATTTTTCTCGGTGGAGTGAAAACCCTCTCTGGTGCAGTGGTCGGTGGTGCTTCACTTGAGTTTGCAAAAGACTTCCTGACACGGTTTGAATACTGGCGATTAACACTGGGACTCATCATAATTCTGGTTGTAATCATTGCGCCGGAAGGTATAAGTGGAACCTTGCGTAAAGTAGCTGAACGGATCGGGATTGTACGCAGTCCGGGAGACGGATCTTGAGCAGCATACTTACGGTTCGCGATCTTACTAAAGCCTTTGACGGGTTGCTTGCTGTTAATTCCGTGAGCTTTGAAGTAGGTCAGGGTGAGTTGCTGGCATTAATCGGCCCGAATGGCGCGGGCAAAAGTACCTGTTTTAATATGCTGATGGGGCAACTAAAGCCCACTGCAGGTGAAGTGTATTTTAAGGATGTTAACCTGGCAGGCAAATATACCCGGGACATCTGGCGCATGGGAATAGGGCGAACTTTTCAGATAACCGGTACCTATTCTTCGATGACAGTAATTGAAAATGTTCAGGTAGCATTGCTGTCGCATCATCGCCGCCTTTATTCCATGTGGCCTTATGCACATAAGATGTATAAAAAAGAAGCACTGGAATATTTAGAGATGGTAGGTCTCGCCAGTCAGGCGGAGCGACACTGTGCCATTTTGGCTTACGGCGACTTAAAGCGACTGGAGCTGGCCATCGCGTTGTGCCATGAGCCTTCCCTGTTGCTTATGGATGAGCCAACGGCCGGTATGGCGCCTACCGAGAGGGAGAGCGTTATGCAGTTAACAGCTAGCATTGTTCAGGAAAAAAATATCAGTGTGCTGTTTACAGAGCACGATATGGATGTGGTATTTGGTCATTCTCATCGCATTCTGGTACTTAACCGTGGTGAGCTAATTGCCAACGGATCAACGGATGAAATAAGAAACAACCCGGTTGTACAGGAGGTGTATCTTGGCGGTGGCAACCTGTTTACAAGTCACGAGGCTGCTTCATGATAGAAGTAAGCAATATAAACAGCTACTACGGCAAGGCACAAATTCTCAACGGTCTCAGCTTTTCTATTTCTGAAGGTGAGGTTGTCTCTATTCTGGGACGAAACGGTGCTGGTAAAACCACAACATTAAAATCAGTGATGCAAATGGTCAGGCCGGTTTCCGGGTCTGTTAAATTCAATTCCACTGATCTCATTGGTTTGCCGCCTTACAAGGTCGCGAAAATGGGACTGGGATATGTGCCTGAAGAGCGTCGGATATTTACCGCACTTACAATCCTTGAGAATCTCGAGGTAGGCAGGCAGCCTGCCCGCGAAGGATTGCCACAATGGTCGGTTGAAAAGCTGTTTGATTTATTTCCAAACCTGTCTGAAAGGCGCAATAACCGTGGTAAAGCTCTATCTGGCGGGGAGCAGCAAATGCTAACGATTGCCAGAACTCTGATGGGTAATCCTGCGTGTCTGCTGTTGGACGAACCTTCCGAAGGAATCGCACCGGTTATTGTTGAGCAAATGGCAGAGACTATTATGCAATTGAAGAAGCAGCGCATGACTGTTGTGCTGTCAGAGCAAAATTTGCACTTTGCTCGTCTGGTGGCGGACCGCGCTATTATTATTGAAGGTGGCGAGAAGCGCTTTGACGGAACCTTTGCAGAGCTCGATAGCCAACCGGAGATACAGGAAGCCTATTTGTCAGTGTAGTCTGTGTTTCCGCAAGTGCTATAACCGCACAGCATTGAGTTAATTGGATGGACTGATTATTTTCCGTAGTTCTGGTGATTGCAGTTATAGCCAGCTCAGTTCAAACAACACCAATTATTGTCTGGCCCGTTTTTAACGGGCCGGCCTTATATCAAACCAGTTCAGGGAGTCGAGTCGCCGGAGGTGTGTTGCGACTCCTCTGCGAGCGTACAACACCATCTATAACGGTCATCCCGATGCCAGGGAGATTGCCCTGATGAATGCTCTCAAGCATATCTTTACCGGGTGCATGTTGTGCCTGATCAAGCAAGACAAAATCTGCCGATTTACCAACTTCGATAATTCCGGTATCCAACTCTCTCATGCGAGCTGTGTTGCCGGTTGCAAAGCAAAAAGCGATTTCCGGTGGTACATCCCCGAGGCTCGAAAGCATTGCGATCATGCGCAAGATGCCGAGTGGCTGTACACCTGACCCTGCTGGTGAATCGGTGCCAAGTATCACGCGCTCTGATTGCTCGATTTCAAACGCGGTACGCATTGCCAACAGGCCGGCACGTTCGTTGCCGTTGTGAACAATTTCAATTCCGCGGCTGCAACTTTCACACAGGCAGGTTATTTGATTGTCAGGCAGTGCAGTGTGACCGCCGTTAATATGACCGATAATATCTGCATCGGCTTCAAGGACGACGTCTTTGTCTATTAGTCCGGAGCCTGGAATTGACGGGCCGCCAGTATGAATGGTTGACTGAATGCCGTACTTGCGCGCCCACTTAACCATTTGAGCAGCAGTCTCTCCTGCCTTTACTGAACCCAGACCGACCTCGCCCAGAAGTTTTACGCCTGCATCAGCCAGCTCTTTGAAGTCATGTTCTTCCATGCCTTCTTCAAGTACTGGAGCACCAGCAAGCATTTTCACACCAGAGGGGCGAAAGTTCTCGTACCATCGTTGCGAGGCAATGGCCATTGCCTTTAAACCGACAATATCTTTGGGTCGTCCCGGTGCATGTACTTCACCGGCGGATATCATAGTGGTGACACCTCCGTGGAGGCAGGAGTCAATCCAGTTCAATTGCTGTTGTCGGGGGGTGAAATCGCCAATTACCGGGTGTACATGACTATCGATCAAACCTGGGCAAAGCCAGGTGTCATTGGCGTTTACTGTGGTAGTAGCCTGTGAGGTGTCTAAGTCCTTTTGATAACCGATAGCGGTAATTTTACCGTCTACACTGATTACGCAGTCGCCGTCAATCAGTGGCTCCTCAAGCTTGCCTGTGAGGATTTGTGCAATATTGGTGATCACCAGTTTTTGTGTGCTGGTTTCGGTCATTTGTCGCCCCCGTTTTTTAGATATACTTATCTATCATTTGCATACTAACAATAAAAAAAGTAAGGTCAAGCATGCGGATTGCCATTACAGAAAAGCCTGTTGAGCATTGTCAGAAAAGAGCACCTGTACAAATGGGCAGCTAATTATTTTCCCCTGCAGCAGTAGCGATATTCCAATGACCAGAATAACCTGATCGGCGCAATGAAACCGACAAATAGTTATGTGCTTGATGATCAGGTTGGTCATCTGCTTAGAAAGGTTAATCAACGCCACACCGGGTTATTCTCCGATCTAATGCCCACCGATTTAACGCCGACTCGATTTGCTGCAATGGTCAGGCTGTTTGAGCATGGTTCTCTATCGCAAAATGAATTGGGACGCATGACAGCCATGGATATTGCCACTATTAAAGGAGTCGTAGACAGGCTGCGAGAAAGACAGTTGATAGAGTCTCGAAAAGACCCTGCAGACGCCAGGCGCCAATTGATCAATCTAACACGCAAGGGTGAGCGACTGGTAAAAGCCGGGATTCCTGCCGCCCTTGAGGTAACTTCCCAAACGGTTGAGCCACTGTCGAAAGCTGAAACAAAGCAACTGGTACAACTGTTAAAAAAAATTATGTAAAAGGTTATACATGCCTATAGTTTTTGGTAAATATCTGTCTGTGCATAAATTGCAGGAGTAACGTTTGTGATTGACTGGGATGATGCATTTGACAATACGGGATATGTCAATGGAGCGGAGAAGTTAGCTCCATTATGGCAATCTGAAGCACAAGCCTACAGTGCCAACTGTGTGTCACAGCAGAGAGCACAACTTGATATAAGCTACGGGGCTGGCGAACGTGAAGTGTTTGATTTGTTTCTACCGCCGGAACGCCCTAAAGGCACTCTTGTGTTTGTACATGGTGGTTATTGGCTCAGGCTGGACAAATCTTATTGGTCTCACTTTGCGCACGGATGTATATCGAACGGTTGGGCAGTGGCAATTCCGAGTTACCCGTTGGCACCACAGGCTCAGATTTCAAAAATAACTGATTCGATCGCTGCACTGTTAGTCCATATTGCCGACGCCACTGCCGGGCCAATTGCGTTAGCTGGTCATTCCGCCGGAGGGCACCTTGTGACGCGAATGGTATGTGCTGGTGTGCTGCCGGAGCCAGTGCTAAATCGCATTAGCTCGGTGCTTGCAATAAGCGGTGTATATCATTTGAACCCGCTGCTTGAAACTAAATTGAATGATACGCTGCAACTAACAGAATCAGAGGCAATGGCCGAAAGTCCCGTTCACCTGCAGCCTGCGACTAATATTCCGGTTACCTTCTGGGTCGGAGATCACGAGCGTCCGGAGTTTATGCGACAAACACGCATGATTACTGAGCGTTGGTCTGCTAAAGGTGCACGAGTTCGCTCGGTGTATGAGTCCGATAAACATCATTTTAATATCATCGCATCGTTGCAAGACACGCATGGAGCTCTAACGCGCGAGATTTTACAGGTATGACAAACACAATAGATCCGGCTGAAGATGGTGCGAAGATGTCGTTTAAAGATGACATGAGTTACTCAGACTATTTGAGTCTTGACACATTGTTGCAGTCACAACACCCGCTCTCGGCAGCTCATGATGAGATGCTGTTTATCGTTCAGCATCAAACATCCGAGTTATGGATGAACCTTGCGTTACACGAATTGAATGCGGCGCGTGAACATATAAAATCAGAGCGTCTCGCCGAAGCTTTCAAAATGATTTCCCGGGTTGCTCGAATCTTTGAGCAACTTAACAATGCGTGGGATGTACTGCGTACCATGACGCCTAGTGACTATAGCGCGTTCCGTGATGAGCTTGCTGCTTCTTCCGGTTTTCAGTCGCATCAGTATCGTTTAATAGAATTTCTGGTAGGTAACCGTAATTGCGCAATGTTAAAAGTCCATGAGCACCGACCGGATTTACTTGCAATGCTAAATGCAGAGTTGGAACAGCCGTCGCTGTATCACGTAGCTTT
The DNA here is from genome assembly GCA_964649465.1 of uncultured Granulosicoccaceae bacterium. GTDB lineage: Bacteria > Pseudomonadota > Gammaproteobacteria > Granulosicoccales > Granulosicoccaceae. The sequence goes on from CAZYRP010000050.1 coordinate 24,412, forward strand.
GCGCATGGTTGAAAAAGAATTAAAAATTGCACTCCCGGCTGATGCGTTCAGCTTGACTGAACCGCACCAATATAACAAAGCAATAGAAGATACATGGGTTGTGATTTACCAAAAGCCAACTGAATACTGGATGCTTTATGAGCTTGCCGAGAAACTCGTTGATCTTGAAGATTACTTTCGTCGCTGGCGCTTTAATCATGTTACGACTGTGGAGCGAATTATAGGATTCAAGCGTGGTACCGGCGGTACCAGTGGTGTTAAGTACCTGCGCAAGATGTTGGAGGTAGAGCTTTTCCCCGAACTATGGAGCGTGCGCGGAAGACTATAATGAAACTACCGGTAAAAGAACTGTTTGATATTCCCGAGGACTTAATCTACCTCGATGGAAACTCGCTGGGACCCCTGCCCAAAGGAGTCGCTGCAGCTGTCCAAAGTATGGTGACTGATCAATGGGGAGGGCAGCTGATTAAAGGCTGGAATACCTGCCAGTGGATGGAACAGCCGGTTCGTGTCGGCAACCAGGTGGCGAGGTTAATTGGTGCGACCGACGGCTCAGTTGTTATGGGTGACACGCTATCAATAAAAGTTTTTCAGGCGCTTGCAGCTGGTGTTGCAATGAAGCCTGAAAGAAGAGTTATTTTATCCGACAATGGCAACTTTCCGTCTGATCTGTATATGGCGGAAGGGTTAACAGAGCTGAAATCTCAGGGCTACGTGCTTAAAGTAGTTAATCCTGAAGATGTTATTGACTCAATCGATGAGTCGATTGCCGTTGTCATGTTAACGGAAGTTGATTATCGAACCGGTCGTATGCATGCAATGAAGAGCGTAACCCGTGCCGCACATGCAGCAGGTGCAATAATGGTTTGGGATCTTGCGCATAGTGCGGGTGCAGTGGAAGTAGACATCGCGGCCTCTAATTGTGAGTTTGCGGTCGGCTGTACCTATAAGTATCTGAATGGCGGTCCGGGTGCGCCTGCATTCATTTATGTCCGACCGGATCTCGCAGCATCTGCAAAACCCGCGTTGTGTGGATGGCTCGGTCACAAAGCACCATTTGCGTTTGAGCAAAATTATTCACCAGCGTCTGACATCGAGCGGATGCGAGTCGGAACACCGCCGGTAATTCAACTGGCAGCACTGGAAGAGTCTTTAAAGATCTGGGACTCAATGAAAATGGCCGAAGTTCGAGCAGCTTCAGTCGCTCTGTCTGAGCTTTTTATAAAAGAAGTTGAAAAATCCTGTGCTGATTTAAAGCTAATCAGCCCCAGAGACGGCAGCATTCGGGGTAGCCAGGTTTCTTTTGCATTCGAGCACGGCTATGCCGCCATGCAAGCGCTGATTGCTCGAGGTGTCATTGGAGATTTCCGGGCTCCCAATGTGATGCGATTCGGCTTTACACCGCTGTATATAGATCAGTCTGATGTCCTGACAGCGGTTGATGTGCTAGCTGATATTTTGCGCAACAGACTGTGGGACACACCGGAATATCAATCAGCCAATCGTGTGACCTGAGCGCGAGCCGTTTGGCAGCAGGGGTAACTAACTGGTCTTACAGCAATAAAAACGCATTGATGCGAAAATTGCATCGGACTGCAGAAATCTTAGCAGCATCGCTGAGATGGCACCGCGGTTAGTATCCTTGATCGCACGAAATTAAGGGTAACCGCAAACATGAATTTTAAGAAACTCACTAGCACCGCTGCGTTGGTAGCGGCAATTACTGCCTCCTCTGTTGCATCGGCACAAGACACGATCAAGGTTGGTGTACTGCACTCGTTGTCCGGCACGATGGCCATCAGTGAAACCACATTAAAAGATACCATGCTGATGCTGATTGAGCAGCAGAATGACAAAGGTGGTTTGCTGGGCAAGCAGCTGGAGCCTGTCGTTGTTGACCCTGCGTCAGACTGGCCGTTATTCGCCGAAAAAGCTCGTGAACTCATCGAGGTAAACAAAGTAGATGCAGTATTCGGCACCTGGACTTCAGTATCCCGAAAATCTGTTTTACCTGTATTTGAAGAGCTGGATAGTCTGCTGTTTTATCCTGTGCAGTATGAAGGTGAAGAATCATCTAAAAACGTTTTCTACACAGGGGCTGCGCCTAATCAACAGGCGATCCCTGCTGTTAACTATCTGAAAGACGACATCGGTGTTGAGCGCTGGGTGCTGGCTGGAACCGACTATGTGTATCCGAGAACTACTAATAAAATCCTGGAAGCCTACTTAATAGACAATGGTGTTGCCAAAGAAGACATCATGATCAACTACACGCCATTTGGTCACTCTGACTGGCAGTCGATTGTATCTTCTATCAAGAAGTTCGGTGCAGAAGGCAAGAAGACTGCAGTTGTTTCAACTATCAACGGCGACGCGAACGTTCCTTTTTACAAAGAACTGGGTAATCAGGGCGTTTCTGCTGAAGATATCCCTGTAGTTGCATTTTCTGTCGGTGAGGAAGAACTCTCTGGTATCGACACCGCTCCTCTGGTTGGGCATCTGGCTGCGTGGAACTACTTCATGAGTGTTGAAGCTGACGAGAATGATGAGTTCATTGAAAGCTGGCAGAAATTCACTGGTGCTGAGCGTGTAAGTAACGATCCAATGGAAGCGCATTACGTTGGTTTCAATATGTGGGTTCAGGCAGTTGAGAAAGCCGGGACTACCGAAGCTGCTGCAGTCCAGGACGCAATTATTGGAGTAAAGGTACCGAATCTCACTGGTGGTATCTCTGAAATGCTGCCAAACCATCACATCACCAAGCCGGTACTAATTGGAGAAATTCAGGACGACGGTCAGTTTGATGTCGTCTGGGAAACAGATGATTTGGTCGCTGGTGATGCATGGTCTGACTTCCTGCCAGCCTCTAAAGATATTATCTCTGACTGGCGTGAACCTGTTTCCTGCGGAAACTATAACACTGTAACTAAAGAGTGTTCAGGTCAGAACTACTAAGTTCGACACATTTACGTTTGATGTGAAAGCGGGCACTTTATAGTGCCCGCTTTTTTGTAGTTTGAGTTGGGGGATATGGTGTCTTTTTTCACTGTTGATGTAATCGTTGTGCCAATAAAAGATGTAGTGCTATGAGGTCACTGTTTTTATCAATGGTGGCTTTTTTTTTGTGCAGGGGCTTCTGGTATTTTGCATGCGTCTGACAATAACGAGCTAATCAGTAGTCTCTCAGAGCAACTGAGTAATCGTAAAACAGTCGTCGAGGCGATAGACGCCATTGTAAGCTCGGACGCTGAAAGAAAAAGACTCTGGCTGCAATCCATTCTAGATGGAAAAATGTATCTGCAAAAGTCAGATGATGCAGTAGTTATAGCAAATAAAATCGATTCCGGTTTTAGTTTGTTATCTGCTGTAGATGACACGCCGTTGGGCGAGGTCGGTAAGCGGGATGTCAGTAAAGTCAAAATCAACAATGCCATACGCAGCAAGCTTCGCTCCGCAATTGCAGGCTTGTCGCTAACGCACAAGGACGCGAGGGTTCGATACCAGGCGGTCGAGCAAATGCTGCAAGACCTCGACGCTGATAAAGCCACGCTACTTAGTGAATATGTCGAGTCAGAGCAGGACACAAAAGTAAAAGACTTAATGACTCTGGCGGCAGGTCTGAATAATTTAAAGTCTGGCAACGATCAGGAAGTGGTTGCTGCGATTGAAAACATCGGGGTAAATACCCGACCAACCATATCGCAGGAACTCAAACGTTTGTCCGCCAGTGACAATACGCAGGTAGCAGATGCGGCCACGCAATCACTGGTTAGTATCGAGAAACGCATTAGTTTGTTTGAAAAAATAGAAACTCTGTTGTTTGGCTTAAGCCTCGGTTCGGTGCTTGCAATGGCGGCAATCGGGCTGGCGATTACCTTTGGTGTGATGGGGGTAATCAATATGGCTCATGGCGAGATGATTATGCTCGGCGCGTACAGCACCTGGTTTCTGCAAACCATCATGCCGGGGTTTATTGAATACTCACTGATATTGGCTATCCCGGTCGGTTTTGCTGTGGCGTTTGTGGTCGGGGTGTTGATTGAAATGCTGGTGATTCGCCATTTGTACGGACGACCGTTGGAAACCCTGCTGGCGACTTTCGGAATAAGTCTGTTGTTGCAGCAAACCATGCGAACGCTTGTGTCTCCGCAAAACGTTCCGGTATCTAACCCGAGTTGGTTGTCAGGGCAATGGGAATTGGATCCGGCCTTGTCTATTGCAGTCAATCGAATGGTGATTTTTATATTCTGTCTGTTGGTTTTTGCAACGCTAATGTGGTTATTGCAGAAAACATTTTTCGGTTTAAAAATTCGGGCAGTCTCGCAAAACCGTGATATGGCGCGTGCTATGGGGGCCAATTCACGGCGCGTAGACTCTATGACTTTTGGACTGGGCGCGGGCATTGCCGGTGTGGCAGGTGTGGCCCTGAGCCAGTTGACCAATGTCGGCCCTAATCTTGGCCAGGCCTATATCATCGACTCTTTCATGGTGGTGGTGTTCGGCGGTGTCGGCAATCTTTGGGGAACAATGCTTGCCGGTTTAAGCCTTGGGACGGCCAATAAATTTATTGAACCCTTTGCCGGGGCCGTACTG
>CAZYRP010000051.1:0-28772 GCA_964649465.1 uncultured Granulosicoccaceae bacterium
GTGTAGAAGACAACAAACAAAACTGCTAAAACCCATGTGCAAGCGTTTGTGTTTGTCCACTCTGAACGATCTAACATTCCATGTAACACTCTGCCTAATGCGAAAAACACCATAAGCAACACATACTGCCCTGGTGAGCCGTCTGTCCTCAGAGCCAATAAATAATTCGGCCACGGTAAATACATTGCTATTGTATCCAGACACATACTCACTATTATTGCGACCAGACAAAGCGAGCTGAAACTGCTACTGCTTAAGGATGTAAATCCCAAAGCCAGACAGAATATAAGCTGGAAGTAGAAAAATTCGAACGATAGCCCGTAACCAGCTGCCGCGGGCCCACTGATATCCAGATTCAGTAACAAAAGAACCAGAAATACCGCTACCTTACTATCACTAAAACGTTTTATTCTATCGACTAAAAGTTCAGGGGAAGAAAACGCCATACAAACGAAACAACTCGTCAGATATAGACCCAAATCATCATTAAGGGTCCAGCCCGCAATTGAAAAACTTCCGGGCAACAGCAGATAGGCACTCACCAAAATCGCCTTGAATCCGGTATTGACGTACGCATAACCAAATAACGCGGCAAGCGGCAAGTAGAACAACTTTAGATCGAGTCTCTCAGAGGACGCATCCAGTGAAAAGGAGAACTCCATCGCTAAGAATAAAGCCAATGGTGCGGCTACCCATATGAATTTTCTTCTTAAGGCATCCTTCATCTCGCCCAGTTGAGCTTCCCGTAAACTACGGTCTAAAAAACCACTAACTTGATTCCAGCTCTCGGCATGGTAGCGCTCGGACCATTCCTGATTCGGATTATTTCTGTTCTTCCATCGCTTTACCGTTTGTAATTCAACACCACGTATCAAACCCGCCTTGCCCTCAACATATAGTCTGGATGATTCCACAAGTCGCTTGTATAGCCTCGCAGACTCGGCCTCCTCATCGACCCAGAGCTCAAGACGCTGCCAGTTTCGCATTACACTTTCATGGGAAATGTCAATGACTTCAAGATCGTTGGGCTCGCTTGAAGAAAGTGGCATCAGGAACGAATGGTCCGTGTGTGCAAATGCGCTGATAGCGTCAACTATTTCGTGTTTTTCATATCCGGTTATTTCTCCAAGCAACTTGAGTGTGGTAGGCCGCCGAATCCCTCTGGCGTCCGTCGCTGTATCAGTTACGGCTTTAAATACTTTTTCGCATACGATTTGTTGCTCACCGGACAGATCAACAAACAATTTTTCAGCATGTGCATTCAATGCATCTGCCACTGTGCCGATTGATCTATAATGATCCAGTGTGATTCTTTGATCAGCAGTTCCTGACCAACTATCGAAGGTGCGATTTAGCGCATGCTGCAATATAGAAAGCTCATCAGCCTCCCCCCATCCATCATTCAATAACTGGTTGACAAGCACCGGGTCAATCTCTGCACCGCATACTGAAACGGGTCCTGTGATTGCCTGCCGTCTTTCTTCACGCGTCATTCGAGGCACGAGGTACTGGCCTTCGTTTATTGCTTCGGGCAGGTTTGCAAACCGGGTGCAATCCCCAAGAAAATCAGACCTCATGGTAAACACGAAATAGATCGGGAGATGTTTTTCCTCGTGCGCTGCTAGCAAGAGAGAAATGAACTCTGTCGCGGCAACGTGCCTTTTCGCATTTTCATCTGCAGAGTTCGCGCTGTCATATCGGAACAGTTCCTCGAACTGATCAACGATTATCAGAAGATTATCGCTGGAATCAATGCGTGCCTGGTTATACAGATCGATCAGGCCCATACGTCCAAGTTTCAGGTTACTTTGTACTAAATCCAGTAATGAAAGGCTCTCCGAGTTAAAATCATCAAACAATACTCCGGGGATCGATAACGTCTCCGCCATAGCATAAATCGGATTTGCTCCAGGTCTGAAATTCGCTACCCGCCACCTCGAACCGGCACTTGTCATCAATCCTCTACGCAATGCCGGCACCAAACCGGAATACACCAAAGAAGATTTACCACTTCCGGATTCACCTAAAACAGCGAGAAGCTTGTTGACGGAAAGCTTGTCAACCATTGCGTCAATTTTGGTTTCGCGCCCAAAAAAGTACTGCTCCTCGTCCTCATGAAACGGTCTGAGACCCGGAAACGGATTCTTGAAGCCGGAATGCGATGATGCCATTAGTCTGCAGACTCTATTGCAGCGATACAGTGGATGAACAGATCCGGTGCGAAGCCCTTTGTCCCGTCAATAATATTGGGTCCACTCAGTTCAACCAGATCTTCTTTCTCTTCAGTGAGGGGTTCAGACAAATAGTTGTATATCACCGGATTTACATCGCGAGACCGTGAAAACACCTTCTTCGCTTCGCTCTCGGTATATCTTCTCCAAATCTCATCGGCTGAGCCGTAAAAAATAATGACACCCTGGCTGCGGGCGAGTGCACTTTCGTTGGTTCGACGTACTTCTTTCGCAGATCCGGAAAACACGGGTATCTCGACGTCATAACCTTGCTCATTGAGGAATTTTCTCAGCGGAATGGTCGCCTGGCGATCGCGCTTGTCACATAAAACATAAATCAATTTGGGCTGCTTCACGTCCTCTGCCTGCAGTTTCCTGGTCTTTTGAATCGTTTGCAGTAATTCAAATACCGTATTTTTGACTTCAGACAGATCACCTGCAACCAATTCTGCGCCAGCCTGCAACGCTTCGTCCTCCTTCAATCGTTGCACAAGGGGACATTCCTCAGCGACACCTGATTCTTGTCCGATTGATATCACTCGCGACATTTCACGTTTGCGACTTATGGACGCTGTAAGTGCGAGTTGATCCTCGACACTTTCCAGGCTGATCGACGATTCTGTACCGTTTGAAGTTCCTAACAGGTGAATCGCCAGGTCCGGGTATACAGCGGTATGCGTGCCATTGGCATCTCCTGGTGGCGGAATGCTTTGAACTATATTAAACCCGTACATTTGCAGGTCGGCTTCCAGTTCCTCCCGGTCGTCAATTCGTTCGGCACCGCAGTCTGCCAGAAAAACACTAATTACTTTGGTCGTGGCTTCGGAATTGGTATCTTCAGTAGTTCCCGGTTCAGACAGCAGCTGGCTAATCTCCCATGCGAGTTTATTTACCTTCTTGTTGAACCGCTCTTCGTACTGCCGTCCGAAAGCACCGTCCAACTCAATCGGTGCGTCATCTTCTTTGACATAGAATTTATACCCGCGAGTATTACGCAACGCATCCGGAAGCAATTTGTCTGAGCTGATCGGTGATTTGAGAACCTTAAACACACGGGATTTGTTGCCGAGCGTCAACCCGGTGGTGCGGCTAGCCTCCAGACAAAACGCACGCAACTCCCTCATGCACCAGCTGGAATTAAAATACCGGGGGCTTAAAACCGAAATTAGCAATTCCGAGTTGCGGATCTGCGCCTCTAACTCGGCATCGAATTCATCATTACCTGCCAGTTTGGGATCTCGCCATATTCTTGGCTCCCTTCCAAGACGGGTTCCAAGCAAGGTCTTCAACTTACTGTGAAATCGGGTAATCCAGCCATCGGTTTCGTCGATAAGTGGGTCGTTATCCTTGTGAGTAAAACTAATGAAAACTTCATTTCTTGGCATGTACTGTAAATACCTGGGTAAAATGAGTAAGTTTCAGCTATGTAACAGCCGACACCACAGCCACCAACATAAATTAGCACAAACCCGCAGAGTACTATAAATGGACTAGTTTGCTCCAGTATCTTTATTAAGAGATCACGATGATGCGACCACGAGCTAGCCTGGTTTGTCAATTGCACTTGATTTCATTGGTCGTGGAGCACCGCAGGATTCAATATGAGGAAGTGAAACGTCATTTGGTTGGTCAGCAATTTAAAGACGAATCTCGATTTCAAATCACAAATGCAATTAATTTAGAATAGAAGGGTGGTTAAGGGGAGAGTAGAGAGCTGACCGAACCAGCTCTTTGCACCTTCCGTTGCGCGACGATGCTTCTGCACGATTTCCAGTTGGTTTACGGGATAGAATCCGGGAATGGTTTGTCGAAGCAGGAGGTGGCATGCCGAATTTGCGGCTCGTGGCAGACAGCAATACTGGTTAGCTCCGGCTATCATTGTGCAGCGGCTCTTTACAATCGCTCTGTGCAAACAGTCACACTCTCGTATGCGAGAGACCTGCATCACTACTGGAACATTCAGATCCTGATGAACACCCGTGTCTTATTTGTTGTTGTATTTATCGCAGGCGTTAGTACAGGATGGTTAGGAAAAACCTGGCACGGCCCTGTTCAATCGGATTTAGCCGCCCTTGTCGCTGGCGATAGTACTAATGCAAATACGCATGTTGACAACTTATCACCCACTTCCACAGCAGAATCAATTTCAACGGACTCTGTCAGAGCTTCCAACTCGCATACGAATGGTGCTCGCGTTGCATCACAAAATGCCGGCGACGTCTATCTTCAGAGTGAGCAGCAGCAGTTTGAGGAGAATTCTCAAAGCAGTTCTGTATTTTCGCTTTTTCAGAAACTGCTAAATGATCGTTTCTATTACGATGCGATGGCTGTGTACCAGGAGCAGGTTCAACAAAACGGGAAAATTGCGAATGAACTGAGAAGAGTCTTACTGGATGAGTTAAAAATATTAGCTGACAGCAAAAACAATAATGATTTTTCCGAGTTGATAGAAAGTTACTTGTCCGTTTATTACGATGATATTGAAGTTCTGTTTCTGTTGGCTGATTTCAATCAGATGAATGGCAGTTACCTTGAAGTGGTCGATGTGTATTTGCTTGCCAACACTTATGCATATACTGATATTGATCAGGATAATTTACGTACCCGGTTTGACAGATTTGTCAAAGAGATTGACGGCTTGTATACCAATCAGAAAAACTGGGTATCATTGATTAATCTGTATTTGCATATTGGTTCGTCGGGTTTAATGACGTCTCCCTATCAATACCGTCAGGCACTGGCGCATCTTCGCAGCGGTGATGAGTATTTTGCAATAGAGCAGTTTGAACAGTTATTAAACGATAGTCTGGTGGGGGAGTCAGCGGCGATAGAACTAAACAGATTGACTGGAATTACTGAAGAGACGGCCAGTGCGAGTAACTCTGTGTGGGACACGTCAGAATCGGTACCGTTGCAAAAACTGGGCAATCAGTATCTGGCAGACCTGACCGTTAACCGTAGTGATGCTATCAAATTGCTGATAGACACAGGCGCTTCCATGACCACATTGACCAGGACATCTTTTGATTCGCTCAATACCAGCGGAGAAGCTGTCGAAATAGAGAAGAGGGTTTTTCGTACTGCCAGCGGTGTGATTATGGGGACCGTTTATTCAGTTCCGGAATTGAGTCTTGGACCTTACTTAATGCGTAATACGCGAATTGCTGTCATTGATTCGGTGATGAGCCAGGGGATAGATGGTCTGTTGGGGATGAACGTTCTCGGTCAGTTCCGCTTTCAGATTGACCAGGAGAATGCGCGATTGCTTTTGAGCGGGGAGTAAAAGTGCCTTTCAACCGCTATTTTGGTCGGGATGCGATCGCGCTTATTCGCTTACGAAGCAAGATGCAAATTGGTGACATGGAGCAACGAATCTTTAGTATCGCAAGCGAAAATGTAGTTGATAAGGCGCTCAAACTGTGCTCGCTAATCGTGTGTTTCTTTTCCCCTGACACATCATTTGCCCAGTCCGGTCCAGTTTGCCCGCACCACGATAATGCAACAACAAATCCTGTGTATTCGGCGGTCGGAAATGCCCCAAATGTTGGTAGCTGGACGTCGCTTGATCGACTGCCATCGGAGTGTTACGTATCAGCAGACACGTCGGTACTATTGACGGTGTCCCTGGCGGCGACGTTTTCATACGATGGCACTATTGACGATCTGGCTGCGCGGTTTGGTGCTGTATCAAAAACGCAGGGGCTTAAGTACTGGTCTACCACAGATAACAACTGGCGGGTACTTGTGACTACCGCCAGCGCGCTTGAGTCGGCTGACAAAAAATCCGTCAGGGAAGACTTTACTGCAAAAGAAATACTCAGTGGGGAGACCCTTTACTTTGCCCAGAATGATACTCGTTCATGGGGGCAGAATGTCTTCACTATGAGCAAGATTGCAGCGACAGCAGATAAATTAACGGTTGGCAGCCGAAACAAAAGCCCTGTGCGATTCGGGCCGCTCAAGCTATTTGGAGGTGGTGATCTGGAAACCGTTGTATTTATCAGCCAGCTAAATAGCACCAACTGGCACTATTATAGTCTGGCGGTTATAAAGGACAGCGCCATGGCCGCCCCGGAAAAATCTCTGATCAATCGACAGGCAGCCTTGTACCGATTCCTGACTGGCCAGGAACCGGACGGAAAACCGCCGTTGTCGCCATAGCCGCAATGCTGTTGATTTACAGAGGCTAAAGAAAGTAGACTCAAACGGCCCTAGTTCTGCACAAAACAATAAAACAAACCATCACCGCCGGTGCCCTGCAAGTCCGCCTGGCTGCAACCGGTTGACGGGTGGGCTGTACTCCAGGAAGTCGGATTAGGAACGAAATCCAGTATTGGCCCGCTTCTATCGTGATGGCCTACGAGAGCAGAGCCGTCGCCGTTACTGGTCCAGTTGCCACAAGTGGTATCTGTCGCTGCAGTTGACGCCAGTCCGTTGAGTTCGGTACCTGTGAGAATATCGTGTCTGTTGGGGGTGTTGCCTCTTCCGGGCACAGTATTGCCAATCTCTGTGATCGCGGTCAATCCGTGTAGATTGTTAGCAACGGACAACAGATCAGCCGGATCGTTTGCCACGGTTACACCGTCTGCGTTTACCCACGGGCCCGCTCCGATGCGGTCAATTGCATTGATCCCGTCAGCGCCGGTAGTGCTTAAATAAGCTCGCCACTCTGTGGCCTGTGCTCCCGCTGCTTCAGCCAGAGTGGCGCAGTGAATGTCTGCTCCGGCCAGTCCGCCCAGATTGCCACCATCGCCAGGGCCAACGCTTGTTACAAAGAAGCTCATGTCAGCTATCGTTGTAGCTGTAGCGCTGTTGTCGGTACCGGGTGTTGTTTCAGAATCAGAATCGCAACCGGCGATGGTTAGTGCCGCAGCAACGGTCAAAGAAAGTGCAAGTGGTGTTTTGGCAAACATATTAATCAACCTCTTTTGGAATCGTTTTTACAAAGCATGTATTCATTCGGAACCAGTCATCATCAGAAAACTAACACCTGCGTAATTCCCTGGAAATACTGTGCAGCTAATCTAATCTCTGTAATGATCTGTATCAGGTGGTAGTTGTGGCGAAGTACGCTGGTTAACATGTCGCGAGTGTATCGCAAAACTGTTCGGGGAAAATCACGAAAATGTAACGCGGTACCTCTATCCGGTTCGGCGTTTAAAATGACAGCCGATCAGCGAGTTATTTGTGAAGTCATCTCATGCGCAACTAATAACGCAACCATAAGAAAGTGAGACATGCAGAAGAAGTATTGTCGTAGTACCCGTCTAAAACGCAGAATATAGTTACCAGGAGGAACTGGCATTAACACACTCAGATCATTGGGCTGTCTGTCGCGACGTCAGCTGCTCAAACATGGCGCAGCAATCTGTGCGGCTGGCGTGCCTGGGGCTCGCCTGACTTACGCGAACAACGAACCGGGTATAACTGAGTTGGTGGCTTCTTCTAACGGCGTCTATAAGGCGCAATTGCAATCTGTTCTTGCCAGTTTCGAATCCGCTGCAAGAAAACAGGATCGGATAAAATCTGTCGTAATCTCGCTGGAAGGCACAATAGTATTGGGCAGTGCCTTTCGCGGCCCTGAAATAGATCGTGCGGTCAACATCAAGTCAGTTTCAAAGACCGTGGTTGCTACGCTGCTGGGCGTAGCGCGTCAGCGTTCCCTGATCAGTTCACTTGATCAGACGCTGGGTGAACTGGCGCCGGAACTTCTGCCGCCCGACGCTGGTAACCGAGTGGACAGTCTGACGTTGCGGGATCTGGTCACCATGCGCGCAGGTCTGGACCGTACTTCAGGTAGAGCCTACGGGGTTTGGGTAAACAGTGACAACTGGATTCATCATGTACTATCACGGCCATTTGTCGATGAACCTGGCGGGCGTATGCTGTATTCAACCGGTGATACTCACGTGTTGGGTGCTGTGTTAAGTCAGCTTACCGGCCATAGTCTGCTTAAGCTCGCGAATGACTGGCTGGGAAAACCATTGGGAATTGACTTTGCACCGTGGACGCGTGACCCGCAGGGTTACTACCTTGGTGGTAATGAAATGTCCTTGTCGCCGCTACACCTGGTAAAGCTTGGAGAGCTATATCTTAAAAACGGCGTGATTGATGGTCGCCAGCTATTGGATACGAACTGGGTGCAAGAGGCTTTTACCCCCTATACACATTCTGTCTATTCGGGTGACGGTTATGGATATGGATGGTTCCTGCGCGACCTCGCGGGCATAGCGGCTGCCTACGCTCGTGGATACGGTGGACAGGTATTGCATGTATTGCCGTCTATGTCGCTGGCTGTCGCAATAACATCAGATGAAAACCGGCGCGCGCGCAGCAACGGATATATGGGGGTATTACATGATCTTGTTGCGAGAGAACTAGTGACACCGCTTGCCAGAATCCGGTAATTGGTCGATACCGAAATTGAATTTTTCGGTTTCACCGCTAAAACATGGATTGGGACTGCGTTTAAAGGAGGGTGGGTATGGAAGCTTAAAAAACCGTGACATTGTCACAGACAACGGGACATCCGCTACGGTCGCTTCAGGTTCTGGTAGAACTGGCGTGTGCTAATGGCACGTCGCGTTCATACCTCAATTTATAGACAACAAAACAATTTGACGGGTGACTTTGTCACTGTCCGGATAAAAATCACCTGATAGCCTCACTGCAAAACAAACCTGGACTAACTTGATGAACAAAGGCATTTAAAGCCGTCTCCTGGGCATTTCTGCTGCCGCAACCTTGTTGGCAGTGTCGCCGGTACACTCTCAAACCTCACTGCCGACCTGCGGAGTTGATGCCGTTGATCCGGATGGCGATGGCTATGGCTGGGAGAACAACGCATCGTGTCTAGTGCGTGCTGCGGGCGAACGTCCCGTCTGTAGAACCACTGAAACTGACCCTGATGACGATGGCTGGGGTTTTGAAAACAACCAAAGCTGTATTGTTACGGCAGCGACCCGGCCAGTTTGTACAATGAGCGGCTCAGACCCTGATGGTGACGGATGGGGTTTTGAGAACAATACCAGCTGTGTGGTCACTGGCAGAAGCCAGAACACAACCGACAGCTCCGTGATGACGCCTGATACGATGATGGGCGATGCAATGGTAATGGCTAATCCGGAAGCCGTGTTCGTGACACCTGAAATGGTTAACTTTCAGGATACCCCTTTTCCAGGTGTCCAGTTGGCCAACGCTTTCAGTAACGACAACAGCGGCTCACACGAGACATTCGTCAAGGTTGAAGCAGGCGGGGAAATTCCACCGCACACTCACACGCAGGGCACCTACTCAATGGTGTTTAGCGGACCGATGCAGATTCCGGTTCCTCTGGATGAATTGAACCCGATGTCGATGGAGCCTGGCAGCTCGAGCTTTGTACCACCTGCCACAGAACATTTAATGGGCTGCCTTACCCCGGCTGATTCTGGCGAAGACTGCATATTTCTTATTCAACAGGACGGTCCGTTTGACGTATTTCCCACAGGAAGTGCAACGTTTGCGGCAGGCACAGGTACCGCGATGCGCAACCCGTTGGCTACGGAACTACCGTTCGACATGTCCGACGGGGTTGTGGAGGTACTACCCGGTGTAGAGTTTCGGGCAGTGGTCGGTGACTTTAGCGTCGCAGACGGCTCACAGCATGGAACTATAGTGAGGGTCCAGGGTGGCATGGGCATTCCCCCACATTACCACTCACTCCAGGCACGAGGCTTTGTGCTTCGTGGTGATGTAGAGGTACCGGTTCCTTATAACCAGACCAATCCAGCCACAATCCAACCCGGCGGATACTTTGCTGTTCCTGCGATGGCCGTGCACGAAATGAATTGTGCTTCAGCAACACCATGCATGTTTTACCTGCGGCAGGATGGAGACTTCGACTTTACTCCGGTGGATACCGGTTCAGATGCTATGGCTGATGTGCATGCTGTCTCCGTTATCCTTGACCGTGAAACAACCGTACCACCCGCAAATGTTGAAGGGGCATCTGGTGAGGTGAACTTTTCTATCAACACTGCATCCGGTGCCATTTCAGGCCAGATCAGTGTTACTGGCTTGTCTGGCGCCGCTACTGCTGCCCACATCCACTCTGGTGCTCCAGGACATGCAGGACCGGTTATTCTGGGACTGGAAAGTAACGAAGATGGTTCGGTTTGGTCAGTGCCTGCTGGAGCAGCTCCAGCACTATTGATTCTTTGAGAGTAAGAATGAAAATAACGTTTAAACTTTTTGCCACCTTGCAACACAAACTACCACCTGAAGCTGTCAGCCATGCGGTGGAGGTTGATGTTGCCGAAAACACAACCATACATCAGGTGCTCGATCAGTTTGCAGTGACCCATGAAGAAGCACATCTTATATTGGTGAACGGAGTAGATTGTGATTGCAGGAGCAGGGATGTAGCTGGTAGCCTGACAGAAGGCGATGTAGTTGCTGTCTGGCCGGAGGTAGCCGGAGGCTAGATGAAGGCACGGATGGTTGCAGTTGAAATGACCGGAGTTTGGCCCAGTCAGCCCGAGGAGGGACTCACATGATGTCAACTGTACACTTGCGTTTTCGCGATCGTAATTCCGGGTCCCGAATCAGATGGTTTTCAGTGGCGGTTTCGCTCGCTGTCAGGATTCTTCGGGTGGTGGGTTTGTCACTGGCAGTTTGACTTGATCAAGATCATCTCTTGCGATGTTACAACGGTTGAAGGCGTTTGCCAATTTCATCGCGCGCACGAAATAATCGTGACCGCACTGTTCCCACTGGACAATTCATAATTCTGGCTATTTCATCATAGGAATGTCCGTCCAACTCCCTGAGCGTAAGAGTTTTTTGCAATACGTCGGGCAGTTGTCTTATTGCATCTTTAACGGTTGCTTCTATCTCATCGGTAAAGTACTCACTTTGCGGGTCCGCTACATCCACCAGGCTATCCGCTTTTTGAACAACGTCAGGGTCTTCAATGTCCAGGCTGTTGTGTGTTGGACGTCGATTTCGCCTGGTGATATGGTTTTTTGAAGTGTTTGTAGCAATTGTGTACAGCCATGTGTAAAAGCTGCTGTCACCTCTAAACTTTTTTAAGCCGCGATAAGCCCTGATAAATGTGTCTTGAGATATGTCTTGTACTTCATCACTGTCCCGGACATAACGTGATGCTATATGGGCGACTTTGTGCTGGTACTTTAACACCAGCAAACCGAATGCGCGCTTGTCTCCGTTCTGAACCATGTGCACTAAGGTAAGATCGTTGTTCTGCCTGGTCGCCACAGAATCGCTGTTACTACATTCATTGAGTTGATCAATTGTTAAGATCATTACGTAAGGGTGCGTATATATAGATTTTGTATAGTAAACGAGGATCTAGTGTGGCTTCTGTGATAAAGTCACCCTATATCCTCTACCAGTTGTTTGAAAGACCGTGTGTGTGACATTGTCACAGACGAGGGCGTGTAAAGCCTACACACTGGCGAAACTGCGTTTCGTAGAGAGTAAATACAATGACTGCATCCCCTAAATATTATCAACAATCTATCGTATTTTTATTCCGCTCTCTATCAGTATGTAGTCTGGTCAGTGTAATTGCAGTTTTTTCACCTCACTCTAGTGCACAGGATCTTTTTGAACTAATTGATCTAACAGCTCCGGAAATGTCACAGGCTCAAATGACGCGGGCTGACGTTGAGGAAATACTAAAATTAGCTACTGAAGAATCGCCTGCCAGTTTTATCAAACATCGGCTTTCAGGGCTGGATCTAAGTGGGCTGAATTTCTCGTACGCTGATATGCGTTGGGCACGTCTGAATAATACAGATCTGTCGGACTCCAAAATGATTGGTGTAAACCTTGATCTTGCATGGTTGGTGGGTGCTAATCTCGAAAATGTTGACTTGACAGATGCTCGATTATTTTCCACACAAATACAACGTGCCAACCTGAAAAATGCAAAACTTGACGGTGCTCGAGTGACAGCAAACTTTAAGCAGTCTGACCTTACCGGCGCGTCGTTTCGTGACGCTGACATGTCTGCTGATATGAAAAATCAGTCAATGGGTCTGATGGGTACAGTGATGACATCTGCCAAAGCGGGAGGAGCTGATTTTACTGGCGCAAACATGTCTAGACTAAACGCGGAATTCGCGAAGTTTAACAACGCAACTTTAAACAACGCAAATTTAAGCGGATCCAAGCTCGGTGGTTCTGATCTCACTGGTGCTTCAGTCAATGGTCTCATATTAAGTGAAGCAGATGTAGACAGCACCCGCTTGCTGTCATTGATACATGGGGATTCCATTATTGGATTGGACCAGGCGATAAACCTAAACAGAGCACGCAGAGACTAACCGCTATTCGCAACTATCTCTATATGAGTTGCTGCTTAAGCACGATCGGCGTACGGCGTCGATCTCCCCGAGCAAACTCAAACGTGTTTAGTCCGGTGTTGGCAGGAGGGTTAACAAACTCCTTTTTGCCAGATTTTGTCGTTCTCTAGCCCACATACAGAATAATCATGCTTATTCTCTTGAAATAGAGAAATATTGGGTTGATTTTTGCGTTACAAGCCCCTCGGTCAGAAGAGAAACACACATACATTATGTATTGAACCGGGGATAAGTTATGAGTAAACAATCAAATTGTTTTGGAGGTGCAGCGCTGTTTATGGCGTTTGCGTTGATTCTTTTTTTAATTCCCGAGCCCAACTATTCAAGCTTACACTCGATCAAGGGTGTCGTTAATAATTCTTACAATAAAACTATTTCGTCATCAAAGTCATCAACGCGATACAAGGTTGTTGAGATTAACTCCGGCTCAAGTGTTCACACGGTTTACGTAGAGCGATTTAAGAAGTACAAAAAAATCAATGACAATGATGAGATATCAGTGAAGGTACTTCCAGCTCCATCACGATCTGATATCTTTCATGTCCAGGAGCTAATCGTCAACGGAAATCCGGTTATTACATTCGAAGAGTTTCTTGAGCACAATCAGAGAGTGTATCGTACCTTTACGCATATGAGTTTAGGGCTGGCGATAATTTTTTTATTGTCGGGTATTTATTTCCGATCCAAAGCTCAATAGTGTGAAGGTGTGGCTCCCGGTAGATTAAACAAAGGTGCAACCCCCTGGTAAAACTCCTTACTAAATATGCCCTCTAACTTATTTAGTATTATAGCTCTATTTATTTTTTCAATTTCCATCATAATCTTGCGATAATCCGGCCATTCTATTTGGAGGCCGGTTTGATGATTGACTTCGCTCTTCAAATTGCTGCTATTGACACTGTGGTTCCATGCGCAGGCTGGGCGACACTTTCTTTCGCGCTATGATATTTGGATGTATCTTCTTATATTGGTGGTTTCGTTTACAGCCGATCAATGATCCCGGAAACCTCTGATCAACGCATCACCGGTAGTCGGAACGGCAGATTCTTCAGGCTACTTCCGCGGTGAACAGATACCCGGCTCCACGTACGGTCTTTATCAATGGTTGCGGATCGTCTGCTGTTTCAAGTTTCTTGCGTAGTCGTGCGACTTGATTGTCTATCGTGCGGTCGTTTGGCATCCACTCTCTGCCTTTTAAGTTATCCATAATTTGATCACGGCTTAAAACACGCCGTGGGTTAGTTACGAATACATACAACAATTCGTATTCACCGGTCGTCAACGCCACAGAATTACCGGCGGTATCCTGAAGTTCACGGGTGGTGCTGTTGAGAATCCAGTTGTCAAACTTGTGTAAAGAAGTGTTCGATTCGGTGTTTGAATTTTTTTTGACCGATTGATACCGGCGCAAAACAGCTCGAACGCGTGCAATGACTTCACGCAACTCAAATGGTTTGGTGATGTAATCATCAGCACCAACTTCTAACCCGACCACAGTATCAATAAGGTCTCCCTTACCACTGACCATAATAATTGGGACAGTGTGATCCGATCTGACTTCACGGGCGATTTCCAGACCGTCTTCGCTGCCAAGAGCGATATCAAGCGTTATCAGATCGATAGTTTCGGCCGAAAGCTGTTCCTGCATTTCAGCTCGGGTAGCAGCCTCGAAAACACTGAAGGATTCCTTTTCAAAACAATTCCGCAGCAGTCGCCTTACTGGTGCTTCGTCATCGACAACGAGAATGGTGGTTTGTGATTCTGACAAAATTGAGTTCGCTCTGTCCGCAAGCGGTATTTTGCAGGCAGAACAAACTTAAGTAAACAGGAAACGCAAGCGTCCAGGCTATCTCTTTGGTTATATTGAAAAATATACGTTTGCTATTTAGAGCTAACAGCGTGTATTTCAATGTTTGCTTCGATTATCTCGAATAACTTGAATACCGTCGTTTTTTCAAACTCCAAACTTGCCAACAACCGATCGGCAAATTTGTGTAACCGGGTCATTAGTAGCCGGGCCTCCAACTCTGCACACTTTAGAGGTGTGTCGTTGTTCTGGACGCACAATTGTCGATGTAGCAATCGTCTGATTCCAGCCTGTTGATCGTCAGCCATTCGGTTACGAATGATCGCCGCCTGAATCATTGGTGTCACCGTCCAGTGAATTTCCGCGAGCTGCATATTACATTCATAAAGTGTTTCTATATGAGCCGCGCGCATTTGCACCAGATCCTTCACTGCTGCAAGCACACCCCACCATTGCGGATTCGCAGTCGAATCCGCCAGTAAACCCCGCAGATATCGGGTTTCATGTTGTATTTTGCAGTGACTGACAATAAGTGAATTGTTGGGTGAGCTGTACGGTTGTGACATAGGCAAAGGCCCGGGGAGCTGTTGAGAAGCATTATCCCGCGCAATCGCTCTTTCAGATTGATTTTGATCAAAATTCGCCGGGATTTAGTCAGACGTGCCGGAAATCTTACGAATCCGCCGTTACAAACTGATACAAACCATCCATCATCGAATACACACACATGTCATTGCCGTGACACAAGCTTGCTTAAATCTTCCTTGCCGAACAAAGAACGTAAGGGGATACGAGATGTCGACAGCTAAAAAAATAAGCAACGAACCAGTAAACAGGACAGCGATAAACAACTGGATCGGCAGCGGGAAATCCGCTCAAATTCGAGTGGATCGTGGGTTCACCACTACCAATGAGCGAAAGCTGGATTCACACGAGCATCTGTTCATGTCCGGCGACAAACGCACCCACATCTACCAGGTGCTTGAAGGCGTGGTCGGTGTTTATCAGATGCTTTCGGATGGCAGACGTCAGATTGTATCTTTTTGCTACCCAGGTGATTTGATCGGTGTGGTCGATCAGGAAAATAGTTTGCAACACGCCGAAGCCCTGTGTAAATCGCGGGTAAGGTGCATTCCCGTAAAAACGATAGAGACGCTCATTAGTTCTGAACCGGGATTTGGTCAGGCGCTACTGGCTACGGTCGCGTCCGAATTGGCTGAAACACGCGATCAGCTATTGTCACTCGGTCGCAAGTCAGCAGCTGAAAAACTTGCGACCTTCCTGTTAAGAATTTCACATCGTAATGCGAAAGTCGGCGAGAACGAGACACAACTGTATTTGCCAATGACCCGTGCAGAGATCGGAGACTACCTTGGCTTAACGATCGAAACCGTGAGTCGAAATATGACTCGCCTGCGGGTAGCTGGTGTCATTCGCCTTGAGAGCAAATCAAAAGTTCAGATTCTTGATCGGGAAAAACTGGAAGAGTTAGCTGACGGGGCTGCGTAACCCGTTTCGACCTAACGCGATCATGCAACAACAGGAAACGACAATGAAAGACATATTGGTTCACTTAAACAACACAGATACATTGCCAGTCAGGCTGAGAGCAGCTAATACAATCGCTGAGAAATTCAACGCTCACATTACGGGTATGTATGTGAAACAGCCTCTGACTTACGAAGTGTATGGCACATTCGTACACCCGGACATTGTCAACGAGACTATAAACGCAGAGCAGGAAGGAGCCGATGAAGCGAAACTTTTATTCGCAAAGCAACTGCTAAAAGATGCCGCTCTTGCAGACTCAGACAACATTAGCTATCAGGAGGTGACCGGCGACGCAGCCCATACACTGGCGCGACATTCCTGCGTTAGTGATCTCGTCGTTCTTGCCAGAGGAAAAGAGGGCGAACACCACGAGAACCTGAATAACCTGGTGACGAACGTAGTACTTGAGTCTGGTAGACCGGTGCTTGTCGTGCCGCCTAAATCCACTATCGATACCCTCGGAAAATCAATATTTGTGGCCTGGAATGGCAGTGCGGAATCTACACGTGCCATACATGATGCTATGCCGCTTCTACAATCAGCTGAAGTCGTTAATGTGGTTACTTTTGAAGAGAATGGTTCAAGTACAGTCATTGATATCACCGGGCATCTGGATCACTACAATGTCACTTTTGATGTCACCAACAGTTCGGCTAAAGAATCTGAAATAATGGAGAATATGTTCCGGCTGACTGAAAATTTCGAATCAGATCTGGTGGTGATGGGGGCTTATGGGCATTCTCGCTTTCGTGAATATGTACTTGGGGGGGTATCCCGTTCTGCGATTAGTGAGTTGGATATACCAATGTTCTTGTCACACTAGCTAAAGTGGGGTCTCCCCGGCTATACCGGGGAGCACCTATCTTCAGCAGACTATTCAATAGGTTCAAGCTCGGCACCAGGTACATGTGCTTTAATGTGTATTTCAAATTGATTGCCCCGCCTGCGGCTTTTATGGGGAGCGGAAACTGATACATAGCAGCTGGTAAGTTGATGAAAATGCTGCTCGACGCGTGTCAGGTGTTTTCTGATAGATCGTTCAATAAATTCAGAACAGTCCATGCCATTGAAGGTGATTTCAAGTGGAGTATGCATAAATGATAACGCTTGCTGTAAGATATAGATAATTTTGAATGCTGGATAACGCGTTATGTTGATCGATGTCAATAATTCGCTTCCTTCACCTGAAAGTTCATGAGTTTGCGTCAATCCTGAAGCGTCCAGGCTTATACCACCGGTATTTGTAAAACAGCTATGGATAACCCCACAACAAGCTGCCTCGGGTTCTGGTCGACGGTCCCGCTGGTATCAACACTGCTCCACTGGTTGTGACCGGTGAATTTCCGATATTGTTTCTCCAGCACAGCTCTGTGTCGCTGTGCAACCGATTGTTTCAGTCATATTTGCACCCGTTATGAGGCCGCTAGTGAGATTATCCGAAATAGTTCGGTCATCAGTAATCCAGCGCACAACAAAGCCCCAAATAAACCCCACAAGCGCCAACGGCCGAGGGTCGCGTGAGCACCCGGTTTCGATCCGATGCGCCATAGTGCAAGGTTGACGAGCGTAAAAACACTTAAAGTGACAACGCTAGTGGCCTGAGCCAGCCCAAGGAGTGGCATTCCCAGAGCAAGAAAAGCGATGGCCAGCGTGACCAGCGCTATGGCACGTATCGGTGTATGACGGCTTTCACTCAACACCCCAAGCGCTTTGGGGGCAAGACCTTCGCGAGTCATGCCGTAAATTACGCGACTGGCCATAACAATCTGAACCAGGACGCCATTTATCATGGCAATAGATGCCATAGCAGAGACCGGTTTACCGGAATAACCCGTCACAGATTCGAAAAGGGTCGACAATGGAGCGCTACTTGTAACCAGTGCATCTCGATCCGGTAGTGCAATTGCAATAAGTGAGATAAGCGTATAAAGAACAATGGTAACTAGCAACGTGATGATAATGGCGCGAGGCATGGTACTTTTTGCACTGACCGTTTCCTCTGCCATATTGACAAGATCTTCAAAGCCGATAAAGGCAAAAAACGCGATCACAGCAGCTGAAAACAGCACCGACCAGGACGCAGCAGTTACCGGGGGTGATAGTGCTTTTGTGTAAGTCGCGGTGTCAGAGAGATGACCTGAACCATAAAATATAACGACCAGGAGTGTGCCCACCTCAAGTAAAGTGATCGTCGCAGCGAACATCACACTCTCTTTAACTCCAATAGATGCGACGATCGCTAGCAGCAGTAACACAGTGACCACAAGAAGCGGTTCACCGATCGGTATCAGCGTTCCGAGGTAGCCGGCAAAAGCCAATGTGATAACTGCACTGGAGATAATGGCAGTGGCAGTGACGCCATATCCCACTGCTTTTCCAAGCCATCGACCCAGTGCAACATTGACGTATATCGCTTCACCACCGGCGCGTGGGTATACGCCAGACAATAATGCGTAGCTGATTCCGGTTGCACCTGCGATCAAACCTGCCAGCAAGAATGCGGCTGGTGCTAAATCACCGGCCACTTTCACTAACTCTCCTATTAATGCGAAGATGCCAGCTCCGATGGTAACCCCAACGCCGTAGAAGACCAGAAGCGGGAGACCGAGCACTCGCCGCAGAGTTACGTGTTTTTTACTGACCCCAGGCTTGAGATCGGCCGCTTTTTGTGTGCTTGCGGCCAGCGGTGCACCAACAACCGTTGAGTCAATACCGGAACTAGTCATAGTTCGCTCCTGAAGTGATTTAGTGGACGCTCAAGGAATAGATGATCTGATGTGGATCGTTTGGATCAGCCTCCTTCTGCATATCGAATTGCGAAGCGAGTCCGCGCATGACCTCGTCGTTGTAGAGCTCAATGGAGTACAAAGTAGCCACATCGTGTGTGCGAGCGTATTCGATCAGTTGTTCCAGAAGTATTTTCGGCAATTTTGAATCTCGATAGTCATCGGCAATGGTTATCGCCATCTCGTGTCTGCCACCGCTTTCCTCTTTACAGTATCGGACAACACCAACCTCCTTGTCGTATCCAACATCACCAATTTCGTGTAAGTGTTTTTTCACAGATTCCAAAGCTATAAAAGCCATTGAGTCGCGATAGTCAACATCACAGAACCTGGCTAACTCTTTATCTGACAATTCATTGATACTCCCAAAAAACCGACAACGTTTGGCCTCGTCAGAAAGGCGATTTACAAAACCTTTTTCCAACATTTGGTCCGTGTGTTTAATCGGTCGAATAGTGAGGTCAATTCCGTTCAATCTGTGGTGTGTAGTCTGTGGTGCGTCTTCAACGGTTGTGCTCATTTTAATAACCCCTTTGGCTGTCAATGGAATGGTTGCAGTTGTTGTAGAAAATTAGACAAAGACAGCATGTTTGTCTTGATCCATCGCAAATCGGAGCAATTCTTTTTTCAATACGCTGAAGTCCGAGCATTTTTGACATGAATCAACTCATTGACCTGAAAAATTCTGAGACCATCTCCATTCAATGCAATGTGTGTTGCGTTGCAAACCAGGACAGTCAGGTGACCAACAATGAATTACTCAAATATCCTTGTCCCTGTAGATTTTTCTGAAATTAACAAACTCGCTATTCAGAAAGCAGCGGAGATACAGCTTGCAACAGGGGCAGAATTAACCCTTGCGCATATCATCGACTACATGCCGCCTGTTTATGTCAGGCCGGAAATGCCAGAGATATTCGCATCAGACAAACTAATGTCAGAGCGCGCGCAAAAACATTTAGATACATTGATTGGGGTACTGGGGATAGAGGTTTGCCACAGTCTTGCGCAAACGGGAAAAACAAACGCCAGGATACTCAGGCTAATCGAAGATAAAAATATCGATCTTGTTGTGATGGGCAAACATAGTCAATCCGGTTTAGACAAACTGGTGGGTTCTACAACCAACAATATTGTGCAAAGAGCTAAATGTGATGTACTTGTGGTCCATGAACAGAATTGATCTACACCGCGTATTTGTTTTAATACAGTGACAAAATCCATCACGGTTCACGACAATCGTTTGCAACGAGACCGAACATGCTGGCTTACAAAAATATTCTGGTACCGGTTGATTTCGCGGAAATCAGCAAGCTGGCTATTACGAAAGCAGCTAGTCACTCAGAGGCGAGTAACAGCAAACTACTGGTCGCTCACATTGTGGATGACGAATCTTTGCATGATGACAGTCAACTGGAGAATAATGATGTGCCAGGTATCCACACGTTGCTCAAACAGGCAGGTGAAAATCTCGACGAACTGCTCGACAGCCTTGAGATAGGGTATTGCGATAAGCTGGTCAGGACAGGTGAGCCGGTTCCGACATTGCTTCAGATAATCGCGGAACGCGGTATTGATCTTGTGGTAATGGGGACCCATAAGGGAACTACTTCCTCTGCCTGGGTGCGCTCCGTGACGGTGGAGGTGGTGACGCGCACCGAATGTGATGTGCTGGTTTTGCATAAGTGAGGTTTTAGTGTGGTGTGTCAATCAAACAACGGCTGTTCCCTCCTGATATAATGGTTTTGGTTGAGAAATCCGTTACAAACCGATACCAATCGTTCGTTTCAAAATGATCCAGATCAAACTGGTTTACTGGTCGCCAGCGCAATCAATTCAGCGTATCAATCTGTTGTTGAAGGCAGGGGGGTGTTACCGGGTTCAATGATGTTCCACTTTCCAGGCGGGTGCAACGTGCGCTTGGCGTGCAATAGCCAGCGCTTTTGGTGCTGCATTTCGTTGAAGGGTCCATTGCTGCTAATTTTGGATTAAAAGCCGGATCAATCCCTGCGCAGATAAATGACATGAACCTCATGCCGGGTGGCGACACTATTGTCGTAGTCGATTGTCGCTCGTGTGAAGTTTCTCTGCAGAATCTGCACACGGCAGCAAAAAAACCCTTAGCAA
Organism: uncultured Granulosicoccaceae bacterium; assembly: GCA_964649465.1. Classification (GTDB taxonomy): domain Bacteria; phylum Pseudomonadota; class Gammaproteobacteria; order Granulosicoccales; family Granulosicoccaceae. The sequence continues at coordinate 20,873 of CAZYRP010000051.1, forward strand.
TGATTCAACTGCCTTGATCACTGTACTGCGTGATCGAAAAACCCTGGTACTGGCACGGGAACAAACACTTCCTCAAACAGAAACCGTCGCAGTGTTAAGTAAAAAGCCGGCCGGCCTTTAGGCACTATAGAACAAAGATGGTCAAAATAGTATCGACCGATTTTTTGTCTGATCGTATTGGTACACATCTGTACTTCTTGTGTATCTGTTGGTCTAATGTCTTAACAATATTGTATTGAATGAGAATGTAGCAATGAAGAGCGAGAACTCAAATAAAAGCCGGCTGGATGCAGTCCTTGAGGCTGTTGATGCTGCAATTGTCACCATCGACCAAAACGGCATTATTGTAGATTTCAACGACGCCACCTCTCGCTTGTTTGGCTATTCACGAAACGAAATGCTCGATAGTAATGTAAAAATGCTGATGCCGGAGCCCTATCAGCGTGAGCACGATGACTACCTGAAAAACCACCTTTCCACAGGTGTTAATCGAATTATTGGCAGCGGCCGGAAAGTCAGCGGTAAACATAAATCCGGAGATGTATTTCCGGTGCATTTGTCGGTGGCTAAATACGATGACGATGGTCTGACATTTTTTACCGGCATTCTCCATGATCTAACCGAGCTTGATGAAGCTCACTCGGTTAGCAGCAGGCTTGGTCTGATCGTTGAAGAGTCGGTGAACGAAGTGTATACCTTCGAATCCGAATCACTACGATTTACCAGCGCCAATCGCGCTGCTTACAAAAACCTTGGTTACTCAAAGCGAGAGTTAAACAAGATGACACCCGTTGATATTGTCTGCGACCTTAAAGCCGATCAACTGCAAAGTACCCTGGCACCACTTTTATCCGGTGAGAAAGAGCGGGTATCGCTGAGCACCAAAATAGAGCGATCTGACGAATCCATTTACGAAGCAGAGGTAACCTTACATCTTACCCGGGCATTTGAAACCCCTGAAATGGTTGCGATTGTACAGGATGTAACTGAAAAAAATCGTCTTATGGAGTCAATGCGCAGAAATCAACGAATGGAATCGATAGGAAACCTGACAGGGGGAATTGCACATGACTTCAATAACATTCTGACCGTCATTTCCGGGAATCTTGAATTGTTAAGAGACGAGATAGATCAATCAGATTCACGTCAGCTGCTCGATGATGCAAGAGACTCTGCAGAAATGGGGTCAAGGTTAACCAAACGCTTGTTAACCTTCGCCAGTCGTAGCCCTTTGTCTCCCAACAAAATAAATGTAAATATCTTGATAAATGATCTTTCTGAAATGTTGCGACGCACAATCGGAAGTTCGATATCCCTGGAACATCAGTTGGCAGATGACTTGTGGGAAAGCAAAGTTGATATCTCCGAACTTGAAAACGCATTGGTAAATCTGGCTATCAATGCACGCGATGCTATGCCTGACGGAGGACGTTTACTGGTTGAAACTCAAAACTGTGAACTGGATGAACAAGACATTCCGGGCAGAGAAGTACTGCGAGGAGACTATGTAAAAATATCAGTCACCGATACTGGTCACGGAATACCGGATGAGATTCTTGAGGTGATATTTGAACCCTTCACAACGACAAAAAAAGGTGGCAAGGGAACAGGCCTTGGTTTAAGTATGGTCTACGGATTCGTCAGGCAATCTGGTGGCAGTGTTACTGTTTATAGCGAAAAAAATCTGGGTACCACTTTCACTTTATACTTGCCGAGAAGTTCTGAAAGTGTCGTTGAGCAGCACCAAACAAAAAATGTCCGACAGACAGCGGAATCCGAATGTAAAACCATTCTCGTTGCGGAAGATGATGACAAGGTCCGGAGGTTAACGCTACTACGCCTTAAAGAACTTGGCCACACAGTGTACGAGGCTATTGATGGCCACGAGGCCCTGACCCTGTTTCAACAAAAGAAGAATATCGATCTGGTGTTTTCTGACGTTGTGATGACGGAAGGTATGACCGGTTACGATCTGGCGCTGGCAGTCAGAGACATAGATCCCGAAATTCCAGTGCTACTAACATCCGGTTATGCCGAAGATATTATTAACTCGGAAAAACTTGAAGAGTCCGGATTGCCGTTGTTACGCAAGCCATATCACCAATCAGAATTGAAGGCCGAGTTGGCGAAACTGTTTCCGCCGCGCTAGCAAGGCACACACCTCAATCGGTTTGTAACACTCACTCAATCAATCGCAAAACTAACCGTGCTGCTGTAGCGAGGAACCACATTTGATTCACATCAATTCCTGAAATTCAAAAGTATCGCACTATTAACCTCAATGAGATAAATGCGAAGGCGTGCGATAGCTGAAATTTCTGTCATCGCTGCGGATAACACTCACAATTGGTGCGATGAATGAACACTACGAATTTATGGGCTTTACTGGCAAATGGCAGTCAAGCCAAATTGATCAAAAACCCGGGGTCCGACCAAGAAACTTCTGAGATGAGTACAGAAAATCTAAAGGGCGGGGATATTAAGGCTGACCGGCCGGGGAGAGGTTTTTCGTCAGTAGGCTCAAGGCGATCAGGTATGGTCTGGCATTCTGATCCGGTGCGGCAACAGGAACGTTTGTTCGCTGAAGAGTTGGCATCCCACCTTGTACATAGTATGGACAAAGGCCACTTTGATTCTTTGATTGTTGCTGCAGCACCAAGAACGCTTGGAGACCTGCGGTTGGCATTTCCTGATCGGTTACACGAACGTGTGATCTGTGAAGTAGCCAAAGATATTACCGGTCTGCCCGACCATGACGTCGGTGGCGCAATTCTGCGCCTGTTGGAGAAGCCTAAAGCTCAGTAGCATCACAATCATCCCTCCAGGTTTTTGCCGTTGGTGGAACCTCTCTCCGTAAGTTAATTAGTTAGTGCCTGTCCTGAAACGGGAGCGTAGCGAGGTTCACTCAGGTGCGTGATATTTCGCCTGTCATATGTAGGCGTTTAGTCATTCTAAATAACTACATAGGTGACGGCGAAAGATCACGTGCGTGGGTGGACCGCAGTAGCGCTTGTTTCTGGACGGGCACTAGTTACTTCCCGTCAGGAAACAGGTGAGCGTAGCGAATCCAGCAAGGTGCCTTCCTAATGAAAAACATGTTCCCGAGCCGTTTTAGATGGACGTAGTCAGATTGATGGAATTGCACCGTAGTTAGATTGCACGCTGCGTGGTTTCTCTATACAGAGATTTCCCATTCGCAGGTTCCGACGATTCCACCTTGCTGACATGATCTACATCAATACCTCCCTCCACGGCTATGCCACAGTGTTCAGTAGTTACAGTTCGTCGATAGAACATAACCCTAATCAAAAAGTATTTTCAGAGCCGATCAGGAGGCTAAAATGAGTTACAAAGTAATTCTTACCCTATTAGATAAATCTAAAAAATGCAAAGCGAGAACTTTATACGCGATCGACGTGGCCAGGCAGCACGATGCTCACCTGCTTGGGATCGCGCCAAAAGAAGTCGCCAGCACAATGTTCATAGGTGATTTCATGTCAGCCAACTCGACGATGATTAACGAACTTCAGCACAGCATTGATATCGAAGCAGAAGCTGCAGTAGAAATGTTTAGTCAAATTTGCGCAAATTCAAAATTTGAGTCATTTGAAGGCAGAACTAAAACGGGTTCTGCGGCAGGCATCATCAGCTCCGAAGCGATGGGTATTGATTTAATAGTGTTAAGCCAACACCTTGACCCCGACCGCTCAACATTGAATACCGAAGGTCTGATTGAACATTCATTGCAAGTAACAGCTCGTCCCATACTAATAGTCCCCGCCCTCGGAGAGTATCAGGCACCGCCAAAGATTATATTGATTGGCTGGCGCGATAGTCGAGAGTGTTCGCACGCGATCCGTCAGTCGATACCTCTATTGCAACATGCAGAAAACGTGGAAATTGTAGAGGTATCCAATTCGAAGAAAAGCAGTCAGGAAAATGAGAATGATTTAGGAAGCATGTTGAGATATCTGCGTGCTCACGATGTGAACGCTTCATTTTCTGTGAAACAATCTGATATTGATCCCGCTAATTTTCTGTTGTCTTATTCATGTGATGCTGGTGCCGATGCGTTGGTTATGGGGGGGTACGGACATGCAAGAATTCGTGAGTGGGCACTTGGCGGAATGACCAGAACTATACTTGAGACAATGACATTGCCTGTATTAATGGCTCACTAGATTACTTGCCTTGTAGAACACAGGGATTTTGAATTATAAATAGAGCAGAGACTATCGAGGTTCAGATCAATCGGTTTTTGAAATCACTCTTGATGGTGCAACTCAGTGGCGAAAGGGCCGGTCGTGAACAACACTGCATTACGAACATTATAACCACAGCAGTCTGCGAATCAGAAAACGACTATACCCGGATGCTCATCGACTTGTAATGAGTATCTCATTTGCCTGCTATTACCCGGTTGTAAGCGCACACTCATCCCCAATTTGTCGGCCAGTTTCCGCATGTCACTATCGTAGCTGCGATCAACCGTGTACAAAGTCATCACTCTGTGTGAAGCGGCGTCATGAATCAGGCTGTCTGCCAGCTCAAAGGGCAAGCGGGTACCGGTGTATTGTTTGGAGACAAGAATACTCATTTCGTGTGCCTGTGTAGTGTTATTCTTAATATAAATGGCTATGCCGAGAGGATTCCGAGGTTCATTTTCTTCAGACAGGGCAACGTATACAAAACTGTCATCGCGGCTGCAAAAATTCTCCAGTGTACCACTGGGCATGTGCTCCAGTTCTCCGAGGGAAGTGAAAATATTTGAGCTGACAAGCTCCTGATAGGTGTTAGCAGCAAAAGTTTCGGTTCCATGCAGTGGGCGAACTAAAATCATATTCCCGCCGACAAAAATCTCTTTTGAATTATGTGCGATTTCTTTTTTCATAATGTACAAGCCAGTTTAGTTAAATACCGTTCCTACTATGTACTTGCATAGAGGTTAGGCATTGATGTGCGTCAAACCCGAGTAGTGACATTTCGCGGGAAAAAAATAAAAGTCAGCTTCGGAACGTTTCCCCGACAAAGTAGTCGATTGAGTCAGCAACAACACCAATGAGTAAGATCTGAAAACCAGTGCTCACCTAACCATCTTGTTTTTAGCACGCCGACTGTGACAAAAGTGATTCCGGCCAATAGCGACGCTATTTCGCCGGAATTGTGGGGAGGTGTATAAAAGGCAGTAGAGGTATCTCCTCCAATGTATGACCATGGTCGACTGAGGTTTCAGTCTTGGGTAGTCGTTCCACCTTCATATTATTCCATAGACTCCAGTTCGTACGCGGGCTTTAAAGTTGTGATGGATCAAAAGTCCAGTGATTACTGTATGAACAGCTTTTTTGGGTAATTTGCAGTTAATGGATTTGACCCATGTCAATTGCTTTCGGCGATTCGAGCCTACAATCTACTGCAAGATGATCGGGTAGATGCACTGCCGATTGTCGGTAAGCGATTACTTTTAACTAAAGGAGATAACGCCATGAGTTTTAATTCGCTGTTACCTGTTTTTCGTTCGCGTAAATCAGAAACGGATGTATTCCGTGATTTGCAAACAGAAGTTAGCCGCGTGTTCGATCAATTCAATGCCTTTACTTCAATGTCCGCAAATCTCGACTTATCAGCCGCTGATGAATACACTACTAAGCCAAACATCGACGTGACCGAAACGGATTCTGCAATGGAAATTACCGTCGATGTACCGGGTGTGGATGAGGCAGATCTTGATGTTCAACTTGACGGTAGACTGCTAACTATAAAGGGCAGTCGCGCTACCGAGAAAACTGAGGAGAACAAAGACTACAAAATAGTAGAAAGATCTTCCGGTAGTTTTCAGCGTGCTATCCGTCTTCCATTTGAACCCGAATCTGATAAAATTGCAGCGAAACTTGATGTTGGTGTTCTAACGCTGACGGTTGACAAGCCCGCGGTGATTGCACAAAAGGTCAAAAAAATCAGTATCGGTAGTGCTGTGTCAGACTCTGGAAAAAAGAAGGTCGAGGGTAAAGCAAAAAGGGAAGATTCAGCTCCAGCATAGATTTGCCGATTGCATTTCCTTGTAAGGACTAGCCGATATTTTCAATCCATAGCACGGTCCGGTAACTGTACCCGGACCTCGTTTTCTTCACCAGCGGACTCTGCAAAAAGGACCTTACCGATATTGTTAAGACACAGTCACTGGCGCGGGCAACTTTAAAAAACATCCGCCAGAATTTATTTTGCCTTTGCCCGTATCGCAGCCGGTGTTCCGATAGCGCCGGGAAACAGTATCCCGATTTCAGTAGATTGATATCGCGAATGTTGGCGGCCGCGGCGATGAGTCTGTATTTTGTACCGGTTATCTCCAACTCGGTGCGCTTGCGCAATGCGAAGTTGTAGTACCACAAAACGGGAACGCTCATGGCTGCAGATGGAAACAGTGTAGCGATATTACTGATTACGATCGGTGGTCTTCTGTTGTTGGGGCTTGCCACAGATTATCTAGGTAGAAAGACCAACTTACCGCGAGTCACTTTGTTGTTTCTTTTCGGTTTTCTGTTAGGACCCGGTGCACTCGGGCTTTTACCAGATCATGCATCTGAGTGGATGCCAGTGGTGACCACCATCGCGTTGTTGTTAGTCGGGTTCTTGTTGGGTGGGAAGCTCACCCGCACTAATACGTTGGAAAACGGTGTGGTGGTGCTTTTTGTCTCTGTGAGTGTGGTGCTGACGACACTTCTGATTGTAACAGCAGGCCTGACGTTGATTGGTGTTCCGTTTCCGCTGGCATTGATCTTCGGAGCAATTGCCACAGCCACGGATCCGGCTGCCACCATGGATGTCATCAATGAGCATCGTGCACAGGGAAAGTTCACCGACACGCTGCAGGGTATCGTGAGCATCGATGATGCATGGGGTTTGATTGTTTTCAGTTTCGTGCTAGCCGCAGTGCAAATGTTTATGGGTGCCGAAGGTCCACTGGTAGTGATCGGTGAAGCGTTGTGGGAACTGGCTGGTGCAACTGGTTTGGGAATAATACCGGGTTTACCGATGGCGTATATCAGTGGCCGTATAAAGCCCGGTCAGCCAACACTGCTGGAAGCATTGGGCATGGTGCTTTTGTGTGGCGGTCTGGCACTTCACTTAGAGGTATCGTATCTGTTGTCGTCAATGGTTCTTGGCATAGTAGTGACTAATTTAGCTAAACACCACGAACGACCGTTTCATGAAATCGAAGATATAGAATGGCCCTTTATGGTACTGTTCTTTACTCTTACCGGAGCGTCACTGGCTATAGACACACTGGCACAGGCAGGCATACTGGCGGTTTCTTATATCGTTCTGCGCAGTGCAGCACGGTACCTCGGTTGTTGGCCGGGTGCACAGCTCGCTGGTGCAGGACACAGTGTTAAGTACTGGATGGGTGGTGCATTGTTACCGCAAGCCGGGGTGGCCATCGGCATGGCACTTGTTGCCGCGGCACGATTTCCAGAACTCGCAGATACGATCATTCTTGTGGTGGTGGTAACCACGCTCTTTTTCGAACTTATCGGCCCGATCTGTACTCGTATCAGCCTGCGAAAATCGGGCGACATTCCCACCCGTGTGTCTCACGCAACATTCGAATAATGCATTGTATTCTTCCGTAGTACCTGCGCAAGCCACTCCATTACAAACTGATACAAAAGTGTGGTTTTGTGGTGACAAGCCATTGTTTTAATGATACCCAACATAAGCAAAACATAAGGGGACAGAGACATGTTGAGCAACACACACGGGACATATGCAACCCAATCCAACGTGCCCATCGTCGCTGAATGGCTTGGTGACGGGCACTCGGAAAAGAAGATCATGCCTGGCCACAGTTTTACTGCCCCGTGTGAGCGAACCCTGAACGCCCGTGAACACGTATTTATGGCAA
>CAZYRP010000052.1:0-27745 GCA_964649465.1 uncultured Granulosicoccaceae bacterium
ACCTGTAACTGCGGCCGATGTAGAGTTTTCATTTGCCTTTGTAATGGATGAACGGATCGCCGCACCTGCGCTGCGTTCCTACTATGAAAAAATTGCCACGGTTGAAGCGATCGATGAAAAGACGGTTCGCTTTGTCTTTGCAGAGCCTTACTTCGAGAGTTTAGGTCTGGCAGGGCAAATGAGCGTGTTGGCTAAACACTTCTACGAACCGCACCTTGAAACTGCAGAAGCGTTTAATCAGTCAAAGGGCTTATTATTTGGTTCCGGGCCGTATCGACTTGAGGATCCGCTTAACTGGACACCGGATGCAGGTCGTGTTGAATTGCTGCGCAACCAGCGCTACTGGGCATCTGTGCAACCACCTTATGATCGGTTGATCTGGAATGTGATTGATAATGCCAGCGCAAGACTCGCTGCATTTAGAAACGATACGATAGATATTTATAGTGCTAAACCGGTTGAGTATAACAAGCTCATTAAAGACGCTCAGATTCAACAAAAGTCCCGCAGTTTCGAATTTATGAGTCCGAATGCCGGTTACAGCTACATTGGCTGGAATCAGGTACGTGATGGTAAGCCGAGTTTGTTTGCTGATGAGAAAGTGCGTCTTGCGATGACACATTTAACTGACCGGGAGCGAATCATTGAAGAGATTATGCAGGGCTATGCAGAAATCGCTGTCAGTCCGTTCAATCCTCGCAGCAAGCAGCACAACAGTAAAGTCGAGCCGTGGCCGTTTGATATTGAAAAAGGTAAAGCCCTGTTAGCCGAGGCTGGGTTTATTGATCGTGATGGTGATGGCATACTGGAAAACGAAGCAGGTGAGATTTTTGAATTCGAGTTGATATACTTTCAAGGCAGCGACGACACCACTCGAATCGTTTTATTTCTGAAAGATCTATACGCCCGCGCCGGTGTTTCACTGATTCCCAAACCGACTGAATGGTCGGTGATGCTGGACTTCCTTAGCAATAAAAACTTTGATGCTATAACCCTTGGTTGGAGTAGCGGAGTTGAAACTGACATCAACCAGATGTTTCATAGTGATCAGATTGAAGGTGGCGGGCAGAACTTTATTAACTATGAAAACGCTGAGCTCGATGATCTGATTGACCAGGCTCGCGGCACGGTTGATGAAGAAGTGCGTATGCCTCTGTGGCAGCAGGCTGAAGCTGTGATGCACGACACACAACCGTATACCTTTCTGATGCGGCGCATGTCTCTGTTGTTTATTGATGATCGCTTTAAAAACCTGGAGATCACCAAGCTGGGATTAAACACCTCTCAGGTGCCGGTTGAAACCTATGTGCCGCTCGACTCCCAGATGCACGGCAATTAAGTGTACTGCATCTTACAATGCTAACTTACTTACTAAGGCGGGTGTTGCTGATTGTACCGACGCTTTTTGGTATTACGTTGGTTGTGTTTACCGTAATGGCGGCTTCACCGGGCGGGATTGGTGCTGGTGCCCTGACCGAAGGTGTTATGCAGCCGGAAGCTCGTAAGGCGATCGAAGCTTACTACAACAAGCGCTACGGTCTAAATGATTCAGCGCCGATTCAATATTTGCGCTGGCTAAACAATATCTCCCCGATCGGATTTGTGGCCGATGATACCGGTTCTTTAAGTTTAAAAGATTTCAGTTTAACTAAAGGTTCAGATTTGGGCGATTCTTTCCTGTATGGAAGGTCTGTCGCCGAGCTGATACGTGAACGCCTGCCGATCACCTTGCTGCTTAATATAGTCTCCATACCGATTGTCTATCTGATTGCTATTGCAATCGGCGTGCGTGCAGCGACGCAACACGGCAGATCGTTTGATGTTACGTCCGGCACTGTTTTGCTGGCGCTTTGGTCTGTGCCTGTCATGTTAGCCGGTGTGTTGCTGATCGGTTTTTTTGCCAGTCAACAGAACTGGCACTGGTTTCCGGAATCGGGTCTTAATCGACGTGAGGCGCTGGATATGACGTTTATGCCGCACTGGAGTGGTCTCGCCCAGGTGATGATGCTGGCAGTGGCGCTGGTTACTTCGGTTACCGTAGCGCTTATCGCCAACGTACGTTTGCCACAGTGGTGGCGATCAGTAGTGTTTGGTGGCATTGGCCTGATCGCCGGTATAGCGATGGCAGAGGCCAATGGTCAAATGACAAATCTCTCAATACATTTTCTGTTAAGTATTGCCGTTGCCATGCTGTTCTGGTGGATTGCCAGTAGTGATTTTCTGGCTTTACGAGTGTTGCTGGCAGGATCCATTGGTATTGCCTTCGCGTTGATGTTATTTCAGACGGTTAGTGACGGATCTTTTATTCGTGGCTTTTTGTTTGATCGACTTTGGCATTTAGTGTTGCCTGTGTTGTGTCTGACGTTCGGCGGTTTTGCGTTTCTGGCTAAGTTATCGAGATCTGCTGTTCTTGAGAACCTGGCGGCGGACTACGCACGAACAGCGCGGGCTAAAGGTGCCGCTGAAGAAGTAGTGTTGTGGCGTCATGTATTTCGCAATAGTTTAATCCCGCTGATTACCGTTGCGGCTTCTTTGTTGCCCGGGCTACTCGCAGGTTCGGTGATTGTGGAAACTCTGTTCGGCATTGAAGGTATGGGTAAGCTGGCGGTGGAGGCAGTCAAGGGCCGCGATCGTGAGATGGTGTTATCACTGACGCTTATCAGTGGCGTGTTAACTCTTATTGGGTATCTGTTGGCAGATTTTTGCTACGCATTGGCTGACCCGAGGGTGAGTTATGACTGATCTTGTAGCCGACAGCAAAAATAATCGGGCTTTTGCAAAAGACCTCAGGCGTCGCGGTCTTGGTGCGCGTGTTTTTAGCAGTACTTTTAAAAAACGTGGTGCGCAAGTCGGGGCCTGCTGGCTGGGGTTACTATTAATTGCTGCGGTATTTGCGCCATTGCTTGCGAATAGCCGCCCGCTTCTAATCAGTGTCGACGGCGTGGTGAGCAGTCCAGCCGCAAAATTTTTCAGCGCAATTGATGTAACGCTGGTGGTTGTTTTTCTGATAGCAGTACTTTTATTTTTGTGGCGTCGGTTCAGTACCGGACGTAACCTGGCAGTCATCGCAGTATCGTCAGTTGTCGTGTATGTGGCATGCCTTCAGTTTGTCAATCCACCAAAGCTTTCTATTTATGAAGAGTACCGTGAGTCAGAAATAGCAAATCATGCAGACTGGGTGTTTAGTGCCCCTGTACCGTATTCGCCAAAAGATTATCTGCGTGACTTTGGTGATACCGGCTTGCAATCACCAGCGGTCAATGGTGACAGAGTGCATTTTTTTGGCACGGAAGAAAACGGTGCAGATTTGTTAAGCCGAATGATTCATGCGTCCAGGGTTGCCCTGGGTATCGGTTTTGTAGCAACGGGTATTGCGATGTTTCTTGGTGTGATTTTCGGTGGGTTGATGGGGTATTTCTCTGGCATTGTCGATATGCTCGGCATGCGTCTGGTAGAAATATTTGAAGCAGTGCCAACGTTATTTCTGTTGCTCACATTTGTAGCATTTTTTGATCGCAGTTTATACATCATGATGGTGATCATCGGACTCACCAGCTGGCCCGGTTATGCGCGCTACGTACGCGCCGAGTTTCTTAGATTGCGACAACAGGATTTTGTGCAGGCGGCTGTAGCATCAGGTTTGCCGCTCGGTTCTATTTTATTCAGACATATCCTGCCCAACGCAATCGCCCCGGTACTGGTGGCTGCAAGTTTTGGTGTTGCATCTGCAATTCTGGCTGAAGCTACATTGAGCTTTCTTGGCCTGGGTCTGGTCGATGATCCTTCCTGGGGACAGATGCTGAATCAGGCAGTGCAGTCTTCAACGTTTAACTGGTGGATGGCATTATTTCCGGGTGGCGCGATCTTTCTAACTGTTTTTGCCTATAACATGATCGGTGAGGCGTTACGTGATGCATTGGATCCTCTAACACAGCGGGCACAGGTCCAGTGAGCCTGATCCGGATAAATAATCTGCACACAGTTCTTAGATCGAGCGGTGGAGATGTTCATGCAGTCAGAGGCATAGATCTTAAAATCAATCGAGGTGAAACGTTATGCCTTGTTGGTGAGTCGGGTAGTGGCAAGTCGGTAACCGCGCTTTCGCTTATGCGGTTGCTGCCAGCAGGTATTGCCAGTCATCCTCAGGGTGAGGTGTTGCTTGAGGACAGCAATGGCAAATCTACTGACCTTCTAACGCTTGATAACGCTGCTATGTCCGGTGTTCGCGGGCGTCGATTGTCGATGATTTTTCAGGAGCCCATGTCGTCGTTGAATCCTGTGTTTACTATCGGTGACCAAATAACTGAAGCATTGCAGATTTCGTGGCCTGGTATGAGTGCGACAGAGGCGCGTGAAATCGCGTTGCAGTCGCTGCATGAGGTACAAATAAAAAACCCTTCGCTGTCTTTTAACGAATATCCTCACAGACTGTCTGGCGGACAAAAGCAGAGAGTTATGATTGCTATGGCACTGGCGTGTCAGCCTGATCTGCTGATTGCTGATGAGCCCACCACGGCACTCGATGTAACCATACAAAAAGAGATTTTAAGCCTTATAGCCGACCTGCAGCGCAAGAAGGGTATGGCGGTATTGTTCATTACTCATGATCTCGGTGTTGTTGCACAGATAGCGGATCGGGTGGCTGTTATGCGCCATGGTGAGATTGTCGAACAGGGCAGGCTTGATGATGTCTTATATAAACCAGAACATCCTTATACAATTAGTTTGCTAGATGCGTTGCCTGAAAATCTACAGCAGTTATCGCCACCGGAAGCGTCAAAAGAAGTTGTGCTGGAAACGCGTAACCTTAGAGTCTGGTTTCCGGTCAGGCGTGGCTTGTTCAGACGTATCGCGGATCATGTGAAAGCGGTCGATGATGTATCGGTCAAAATTCATCGTGGTGAGATTGTAGCGCTGGTCGGTGAGTCTGGTAGTGGCAAGTCAACACTCGGTCGTGCGATGGTCAGGCTGTTGGAACCTACAGCAGGTGAGGTCTATTATTATTCAAAAGCTGGCTACTCAGAGGATGAAAATTCAGAAGCCGGTTTTACAGGGTTCGGAAATAAAGAAACACAAGCTATTGAAATTGGCGGAATGTCGCAATCTGGGCTGCAGCGCTATCGCACTGATCTGCAGGTGGTCTTTCAAGATCCCCTATCATCACTTAATCCGCGTTTGACGATTGCTACTACATTGACCGAACCAATGAAAGTCCATGGCATTGGTGATTCGAATGAACACAGAATAGAGTTGGCTGGCAAGCTGCTCGAAGATGTTCAGCTGCCGCGCGAGTATCTGTGGCGTTATCCACATGAATTCTCTGGCGGGCAGAGGCAACGCATTGGTATAGCCCGTGCGCTTGCTGTCAAGCCAAAGTTGATTGTCTGTGATGAAGTAACCAGCGCACTGGATGTTTCGGTGCAGGCTGAGCTGCTGCAATTACTTTTGCAACTGCGCAGAATGTACAGTCTGACATTACTTTTTATCACGCATAATATATCGGTTGTTGAGTATGTCTCTGACCGTACGCTTGTGATGTATCAGGGCAAGCTGGTAGAGACAGGTGATACTGCGGCAGTATGTGGTAATCCGCAGCATGAATATACCCGAACGCTTATCAACGCCGTTCCAAGGTTAAAGGGGCATCAGAATTTTGAAGCACAAAGTGCACAGTGATCATCGATAAAAAATTACGCATTATGCGGGCGTTTAATGATTGAAATAGAAAGAAAGTTTCTGGTTAAAAAAGATCGATGGCCACGTAGCGAAGAGCGCATCGTTATGCGCCAGGGTTATCTTGCTCAGCACGGTGGCCTTATATGTCGCGTCCGGCAAAAGAATGAACAGTTTTTTTTATCTATTAAAGCCAGAATAGATAATCTCTCAAGCTACGACTACGAGTATCCAATACCTGAAGAGGATGGGAACACGATGCTCGATAAACTGTGTGACCATGCCTGTGTTTCGAAAACCCGTCACCTGATCAGGCAGGACGATCTGATGTGGGAAGTTGATGAGTTTCACGAAGCTAACAATGGGCTGGTGGTTGCGGAAATTGAATTGCCTGCAGCGGAGCACCCTTTTGAACGTCCGGATTGGATAGACGAAGAAGTATCGGATGATAAGCGCTATACAAACTATGCGCTGTATTGCAAACCGTTTAGTGAATGGTAGTGAAGTACAGATTAAAACATTTCGTGAATCAGGCAAGCGATGTGTCAATTGATTATTAATCAACCAGTAGTTTTGACAATAGCTTTTCGTATACATCTGTAAGTGTATCAAGCTCCGCTACGGTGACGTTCTCATCAATTTGATGAATAGTGGCATTGCACGGCCCAAGCTCGAGAACCTGCGCACCGGTGGGTGCTATAAAGCGTCCGTCTGAAGTGCCACCGCTGGTTGAGAGTTCGGTACTTCTGCCTGTTACTTTTTGAATTGCCTCAACAGTTGCATTAACCAGTTCACCGCGCCCGGTAATAAACGGGTTGCCTGACAGACTCCAATTGATCTCGTAGTCAAGTTTGTTTGATTTTAAAATGTCAGTGACTCGTTTTTTTATATCTTCTGCGGTAAGTTCGGTAGAAAATCTGAAGTTAAACTTTACTGACATCTCTCCCGGGATGACATTAGTCACACCGGTACCTGCGTGAATGTTCGAGATCTGGAATGTTGTAGCCGGGAAAAATTCGTTCCCGTTGTCCCAGACTTCAGACGTGAGTGCGGATAGACAGCTTGCGAAACGATGTACAGGATTGTCTCCAAGATGTGGGTAGGCAACATGGCCTTGCCTGCCTTTGACGGTTAGATCACCGTTGAGTGAGCCCCGTCTGCCGTTCTTGATGATATCCCCCAGCTTGTCAGTGCTGGTGGGTTCACCCACCACACACCAGTCAATTTTAGTATTGTTGTCTTCAAGATATTCAATGACTTTGACCGTGCCGTTTATTGCAGGGCCTTCTTCATCGCTGGTGATTAAAAAACCGACTCGGCCATTGATGTTGTGCTTAGCCAGAATCCGTTCCACAGCAACTATCATTGCGGCGATGCTGCTTTTCATGTCTGAGGTGCCGCGACCGTATATTATTCCGTCGTGAATTTCTGCACCAAACGGTGGGTGCGTCCATTGTTCTGCAGGACCTGTTGGTACCACGTCAGTGTGTCCTGCAAAAACAAACAGCGGGCCGCTACCTTCAGTTACGGCCCATAGGTTGTCTACATCATCGTATCTCAAATGCGTATTTTTAAAACCCAGCGGTGCCAATCTGTCAGCGATTATTTTCTGACAGCCGGCATCCAATGGTGTAACTGACTCACATCTGACCAGTTGTTGTGCGAGTTCTATGGTCTTTGACATGGCTGTTATGTTTCTAATGTAGCTTGTAGGGAACTGTGTAGTTCAGCGAGCGATGCTTCATCTGTTATTTTGGTGCGCGATTCGGATTGTATATAAAAAGAATCTTCCGCTGTCTCGCCCAGTGTTGTGATATTGGCCGATATAACCCGGATATTTTTTTCAGCAAAGCACTTACCGATTGCATTCAACAATCCAGGACGATCAATTGCTTTTATAAACAGGCTTGTCGACTCGTCAGACAATTCATTGTCGAGTTGAATAATTGGTTCAAAATCAAAGTGTGTCAGGCGGCGGGATACCGTGCGCTTTACAGGGACTGGTGTCTTGCCCTCAATGAGAACCATATCCAGCTGCGTGTGTATGCTTTCAAGTCGGAGCTCATCCTGGATTGCTTCTCCATCGCGATCGAGTACGAAAAATGTATCCAGTGTCCAGCCGTTGATTGAAGTTAATATTTGAGCACTGACAATTGTCAGGTTTAACTGATCAATAGCTGTAACTATGCTTGCAAAAAGCTGGGTGTGATCTTCAACATGTATAAAAATTTCTGTAGAGCCGCGCTCTGTCTCCCTGCGAAGGAGAATTAATGGCTCGCCTTTTTTTAAGAGAGACATATTGGTTGCGTGCCAGCCTATTTCCTCTGAGCTGTATTGCAGAAAATACTGCTCGTCGCAGTGACTCCAGATGGTTTCTACCAGTGATTCATCTATCGCATTGGCAGTTAGTTGTTCCAGAGCCTGGCGCTTCTTTCTGGCGATAATTTCGGCTACGTCTATCGGGTTATCAAGGCCGCGTTTTAACGCATTGGATGTGTGTCGGTAGAGTTGCTCAAGGAGGTTCTGCTTCCATGAATTCCAGAGTTCCGGGTTGGTGCCTCTGATATCTGCAACGGTTAGCAGGTAGAGAAAGTCCAGATAACGCTGCGAGCCGGCAAATCTTGCAAACTCATAGATAACGTCAGGGTCGGAGGTGTCTTTACGCTGAGCTGTCATCGACATTTCTAAATGGTGCCTGATTGTCCAGACCACCAGTTTGCTGTCTTCTTCATCCAATCCGTGTTGTTTGCAGAATATCTCTGCGTCTTCAGCGCCCAGTATGCAGTGATCGCCGCCACGTCCTTTAGCTATGTCGTGAAACAGTCCGATGATATACAGCAGGTCCTGCTTTTCGATGCTTTGCATAATGGCGGAGCATTCAGGGTATTCTTCGTTGTGTCGCGGGATAGCGAATCTTCTCAGGTTGCGAATCACCATCAGGGTATGTTCATCTACTGTGTAGATATGAAAAAGATCGTACTGCATGCGCCCGACGATTTTTTCAAAGTTGGGAAGGTATGCTGCCATTACACCGTAGCGGTTCATTAGTCGCAGTTTACGGGTTGCTTTATCGGGTTCACGAAAAAGCTGCATGAAAAGATCACGGGCAATAACATCTGAGCGGAATTTTTGGTTGATCAGATGCAGGTTGCTTTTGAGGCTACGCAGTGTGCGTGCTCCTATACCACGTATTTCTTCGTGTGATGCAAAGATCTGAAATAGCTCAAGCATTGCCGGAGGGTAGCGCGGGAATACAGAGTCATCTGTTGTTTCGACGTATTCATTGATGATGACAAAATTCTTATCACCAGTAGGTTTTCTGGCCATCTTTTCTATTGGTGAAAATTGCGCCTCCATCAGTTGCAATAGCATGTCGTTTAAGCGTTCAACTTTTACCACTGTGCGAAAGTATCGCTGCATAAACTGTTCTACTGCTTCGTTACTGTGCTCCTCGTTTTGTTCGTAGCCGAAATCTGTTGCGAGTTCACGCTGATAGTCAAAAAGTAACCGGTCTTCTTTGCGATTGCTTTTTGTGTGCAGCAAAAATCGGATGCTCCATAGAATATCCCGGCCCTCAGTTAGTTCGTCGAGCTCCTGCTGGCTTAAGTAGTTGTCTGTAACCAGCGCTTGCAGGTTTGAGTTTCCATATTGTCTGATCAGCATCCATTCAACGGTTTGTATATCGCGCAAGCCACCCGGGCTTTCTTTTAAATTGGGCTCGAGGCGAAATGCTGTGCCGTGGAATTTGAGATGTCTGTCTCTTTGTTCCTGTTGCTTGGCGGCAAAGAATTTATCAACTGGCCAGATCTTCTCGGGTCTGATTGCGTCTTTTAATTGTTGCATCAGATCTTTGTTGCCGCAGACATAGCGGCTTTCGATCATATTGGTGATAACAGTGATATCTGCTTTTGCTTCTTTGATGCAACGCTTTACGTCTCTGACGCTGTGGCCGACATCGAGACCGAGATCCCAGAGGTGTGTTACGAACTGCCCGATCTCTTCATCGGCATCGGTAAAATTTTTGGTGGTTAATATAAGTATGTCTATATCGGAGCGGGGATGCAGCTCTGCTCGGCCGTAGCCACCTACTGCGACCAGTGCCACTGAATGCTGCGCGCTGGCGGGAATTGTCTGTTGCCAGCTATGGGTAATGATTGAATCGATAATGGCTGATTGCCAGCCAATAAGTTCGGCTACCGGTGCGCCGCTTTTAAACTGCTCTGCAAGTGAATCGCGGGTTGTTGTGATCGCATGTTTGTAAGCACTGAGTGTGCTGCCCTGCGCTTCGATTTCTGCGATCATTGCTCGCAAGTTGATTGAAGTAGTTGCTGCCTGTGGTTGGTTGGACATTGATTGTTTTAGTGCACGCGGGATCAGGATTCTGCGGGTGACAAAGTAAACAGCTCATAGCCGGTTTCTGTCACCAGGACAGTGTGTTCCCATTGAGCTGACAAACTCCGATCTTTGGTAACTACAGTCCATTCATCAGGTAGTAATTTTACTTGTCGCTTACCAGCGTTAATCATGGGCTCGATAGTAAATACCATACCGGCTTCCAAAACTAATCCGTCACCGGCGTTGCCGTAATGCAGTATCTGTGGTTCTTCGTGAAATAATCGGCCAATACCGTGACCGCAATATTCACGTACCACTGAGCATCTTTCACCTTCCGCATAAGTCTGGATTGCGGCACCGATGTCTCCGAGTGTGGCTCCTGGTTTGACTTGCTCAATACCGCGATGGAGGCTTTCCAGTGCGATATCGCAAATTCGTTTGCCTTTAACTGTTGGAGCGCCTACGTGGTACATGCGGCTGGTGTCGCCGTGATAGCCATCCTTGATGACCGTAACATCGATATTGATAATGTCTTTTTTCTTCAAAACGCGATCGCCCGGGATGCCGTGGCATACGACGTGGTTCAGTGAGGTGCAGATCGATTTCGGAAAACCTCTGTAGTTCAATGGGGCCGGGATGCCACCCTGAACCTCGGTGATGTGTTGGTGGCAAATCGCATCCAGCTCTGCGGTGGTCACTCCCGGTCTGACATGCTCGGTGATGAGATCCAGCACTTCTGCAGCCATGCGGCCCGCAATGCGCATTTTTTCGATTTCTGATGGAGATTTGAGTGGCACGGCGTGTCTTGCTGACATCGGTTTCTGGCTACCTTCGGGAGCGGCGTTTAAGGCTCTGTAGAGTTGGAAGTTTCACATCTGTGCCGGATTATGGCTCAGACTGACGATTGCCGGGTCGGTTGGATGAAAAAATAAGGCTCCGACCATTGTATTGTATTGGAATAAACCGGAATTCTGGAATATAATTACCGGCTGGCTGGTGTGGAATTTGATCACTGGCTATTCAACCGGCAATTCGAAAGATTCTGCCGGAATTCACACGCTCCTGTAACAGATCATGACGGGTGCCGGTTTGCTGACACAGAAACTGGTTACATGGTTGATGGGGCGGAGGCCTAACCCAATACAATTTGAGATGACACTATGTCTAAAGTAAGCATGCGCCAAATGCTCGAAGCCGGCGTGCACTTCGGTCACCAGACTCGTTACTGGTGCCCGCAAATGGCTCCCTACATCTATGGTGAGCGCAACAAAATTCATATCTTTAACCTGGAAAGCACCGTACCGGCAATGGACGATGCAATGAATTTTCTGGGCAGTCTTGCGGCAAAAAATGGCCGGGTACTTTTTGTTGGTACCAAGCGCGCTGCGCGCGATGCGGTGAAGGATGCAGCAACTGCCTGCAACATGCCTTTCGTTAATCGTCGCTGGCCTGGTGGCATGATGACTAACTTCAAGACGGTCAAGCAATCTGTGAAAAGAATGCTTGAGCTTGAAGATATGTTTGCCAGTGGTGGTGAAGAAAAACTTAACAAGAAAGAAGCACTGACTTTGCGTCGCGAGCTTGAAAAGCTTGAGAAGAGTCTGGGCGGTGTGAAAGCAATGGATCGTCTTCCGGATGCGCTGTTTGTGATTGATACCGGCTACGAGAAAATCGCAATTGCCGAAGCCCGCAAGCTGGGTATTCCGATTGTTGCAGTTGTCGATAGCAATAATTCTCCACAGCAGGTTGATTACGTTATTCCCGGTAACGATGACGCGGTTCGTGCAATTCAGCTCTACGTTGATGCGGCGGCCGAGTCTATTCAGGCCGGTAAAACATCAGGCGCGATCTCTGGCAGCAAGGAGTATGTTGAAGTGAAAGAGACACCGGCTGAAGCTACGCCGGAAGCAGCAGCTGAGACTGCAGCCGCTGAAGCGGAAGCTTCGCTTGCAGCAGCAGCCAGTGATGCGGAAGCACCTGCCGCACCTGCTACCGAAGCAACTCCTGCTCCTGAAGCAGCACCAGCTGCAGAAAGTGCCGCCGAAAAACCGGCCGACACTTAATATCTCAGCAGGTCCCTGACTTCGGTCCGTGACTTAAGTCCCCGGGCCAGGCAGGCAACTATCCAACAGACCCTTAATTATAGGGTCTGTACTAACGCAAGTTAGTATTCGTTGGTTTTAACAATATAAATCCCGATGCAAGTGTACGCATCGCGTCCGCCAACAGGCGGCGAAAAACCAAACAAGGTTATTCAAATGGCAATTACAGCAGCAATGGTAAAAGAACTGCGCGAAAGAACTGGCGCAGGCATGATGGAATGCAAAGGTGCATTGGTTGAAGCCAATGGCGACCTCGATGCAGCGGCGGAGCAGATGCGTATTTCAGGTCTTGCCAAGGCCGATAAAAAATCCGGTCGTATCGCGGCTGAGGGCGTAATCGCGGTGGAAGTTAGCGCCGACGGAAAGTGCGTGGCGATGGCAGAGGTTAACTGCGAAACTGATTTCGTAGCCAAGGGTGACGACTTCACGGAGTTTGCTCAATCAGTGTGCAAGGCAGCACTTTCAGGGAGTCCGGCAGACGTTGAAGCGCTCGGTGCGCTGGACGCTGGCGGTAACACCATTGAGCAGGTTCGTCAGGAACTGGTATCAAAGCTGGGTGAAAACATTCAGGTCCGACGGTTTATCCGCCACGATATGAAAAGTGGTGTTGCCGGTATTTATAAACACGGTGAACGCATTGGCGTGGTAACCGAGGTGAGTGGCAGTGAAGAACTGGCACGTGATATTGCCATGCATGTGGCAGCAAGCCGACCAGTGTGCATTGCCGAAGCGGATGTGCCGGCAGATGTTCTGGAAAAAGAAAAGAAGATTCTGGTAGCGGAGGCGGCAGAGAGTGGTAAGCCGGCTGAAATCATTGAGAAAATGGTTCAGGGTCGGTTGCGCAAATACCTGGCCGAAATCACACTGCTTGGGCAGCCGTTCGTGAAGAACCCTGATCAGACAGTTGAAAAACTTTTGAAGGCAGATGATGCCGAAGCTTTCTTCTTTGAGCGTTTTGAAGTCGGTGAAGGGATCGAGAAAAAGACAGAGAACTTTGCCGAAGAAGTGATGGCGCAGGTAAAAGGTGACTAACGCTATGTAGCGAAGCTCTGATCAGTAGTCACTGGCAGGAGTAAAATGCGTGCTACAAGTTCGCAATCTTCGCAACTGTTTGAAAAGCCGGCCAATGGGTCGGCTTTTTTTATGGCACAATCAGGGGGTTTAGCCACCCGGTCACCGACCGTGAAATGCGACCATTGCAACCGCCACAAGCAGTTTCAAAGGACGTCCGCCCACACCGTACCAAAACGGATAGAGCTACCAGAATGTCGAATAAAACTGCAAGAAAGCGCGTAATGCTGAAACTCAGTGGTGAGGCGCTAATGGGTGATCTGCAGTACGGAATCGATCCTGTTTTTATTGAGCGGATTGCCCGGGAAATTGCTGAGCTGGTAGCGTCGGATATTGAAGTATCGGTAGTGATTGGCGGTGGCAATATTTTCCGCGGTGCCTATTTGGCAGAGGGCGGCATGGATCGTATTACCGGTGATCACATCGGGATGCTGGCAACGGTAATCAATGCTTTGTCGTTGCAGGACACGCTGGAGCGGCAAGGTGTGTATTGCCGGGTTATGTCGGCGCTTAAAATTAACGAGGTGTGCGAAGACTATATTCGGCGTCGCGCCGTCAGGCATCTCGAGAAGAGTCGGGTAGTAATCTTTGCGTCGGGGACTGGTAATCCGTTTTTTACCACCGATACGGCTGCCAGTTTGCGCGCAGTTGAAATTGGTGCAGACGTAATGCTCAAAGCGACGAAAGTTGACGGTATCTACGACAAAGATCCAAATAAATACCCTGATGCGGTTAAAATCAATCGTATTACCTACGACGAAGTCATAAACCAAAAGCTGGCTGTGATGGACACAACCGCTATCGTTATGTGTCGTGATAACAATCTTCCACTGATGGTGTTTAACATGAACACGCCCGGTGAGATGATCCGTGCCGTCATGGGCACTGATGTCGGCTCTATTGTGGAAAGCGGAGAAGCGTAAAAATGATTGACGATATTAAAAAAGATGCGGCCAGCCGCATGAGCAAGAGTCTTGATTCCCTGCAGAATGATTTCGGCCGGATTCGCACGGGGCGGGCACATACCAGCTTGCTTGACCACATAAAAGTCGACTACTACGGCAACGCATCGGCGTTAAATCAGGTTGCCAAGGTCGCTATTGAAGATGCGCGTACGCTGACGGTAACACCGTGGGAGAAAGACATGGTCGGTCCCATCGAAAAGGCGATTATTAACTCCGATTTAGGGCTCAACCCATCCAGTGCCGGTACCGTTATCAGAATTCCAATGCCACCGCTTACGGAAGAAAGACGTAAAGATCTGGTTAGAGTAGTGCGAGCCGAGGCGGAAAATGCCAGAGTAAGTGTTCGAAATATTCGCCGCGATGCAAATGGTGATCTGAAAGAGCTGCAAAAAGAAAAAGAAATTTCCGAAGATGAAGAGCGCAAGGGACAGGATCTCATTCAAAAAGCAACGGACGAGCATGTCGCCAAAGTAGAAGAGATGCTGAAGGCCAAAGAAGCCGAGTTGATGGAAGTTTAATCGGCATCAGGCAATAGTGTTAGATAGCTTCGTGAAGGATATGCCAAGACACATTGCCATCATTATGGATGGTAACGGTCGCTGGGCAGAGCAGCGCGGTAAGCCGCGCAGTGCCGGGCATCAGTCAGGTGTTGTTGCGACCCGCAATATTGTTGAGCATTGTGCGCGACTGCGTGTAGACGCGCTTACCCTCTATGCTTTCAGTAGTGAAAACTGGCAACGACCCGAGACGGAAGTGAGTTTTCTGATGGAGCTTTTCGTCAAAGCGATCCGCAGCGAGCTTAACAAACTGCACGAAAATAATATCCGGGTACAGTTTATTGGTGAGTTATCCAAATTCTCTGACAGTTTGCTAAAAGAGATTAACGTAGCGCAGGACAAAACTGCCGGCAATACCGGTATGCATCTGAATATAGCGGTCAATTATGGTGGTCGCGGTGAACTTGTGAATGCGATGACCGACATAGCGCGTAAAGTGCAGGCCGGATCCCTTCATCCTGCGGAAATAACAGAGCAAACTGTCTCCGAGCATACCTGGCTCGCAGCATGTCCTGAGCCGGATTTATTTGTTCGCACTGGTGGTGAACAGCGCTTGAGTAACTATTTGTTATGGCACCTGGCTTATACCGAGCTGGCCTTTACTGATACGCTTTGGCCGGACTTTGACGGCGCTGAGCTCAACGAAATTATCAACCACTATGCCAGTCGACAGCGTCGCTTTGGACAAACCGGTGATCAGGTACAGGCCAGCCAATGACCGGGCTTTCACCAAGTCTGCTCTTTGTGGCGCTCTTTATGGTTAAGGCAGGAGTTAGATCGGTCACGTGTTAAAGCAACGTATTATCACTGCAGTAGTGCTCTCTATAGTTGCCTTGTGGGCATTGCTCGGTTGGAATGACTTCTTCTTTGCATTGTTTTTACTTGCTCTTACCGGTGGCTGTGCGTGGGAGTGGAGTAATCTTGCATCAGTCGCACCGCGTGATTTGCGAATTGCTTACACGGCAATTGTTACTGTTACAACGGCGATTTGCCTGTTCATGACGAACGCTGCAATGCTTGCTCCGTTGGTGCTAACCGGCGTTATCTGCTGGATGGTCATAGTCGGTGATTTGGTGGTCCGACCAGTGTTGCCAGCAGAAAAGCTGGCTGACGGTACTGTTAAGATACGCTGGCCGCTGCTGGCCGTTGCGTCCTTCTTGTTGCTGTTGTCCGTTTGCTGCATTTTCTGGCTAAGACAGGTACATGGACCTGCTTTGGTTATTTTTGCCATTGCACTGGTGGCAGTAGCAGATACCGGTGCCTATTTTAGCGGCAGAAAATTCGGCAAGAGAAAGCTTGCCGAGCAGATCAGTGGTGGTAAAACAATTGAAGGCGCTGCAGGCGGAATGTTGCTGGCTTTGGTTTTGGCTGTGATCGCCTGCGGCTACCTGGCTGGTAACGGACAGGCAACTGGTTTGCAGTCCGGTGATGGAATGGTCGTGAGTGATTTAAGTGCCTGGTCAATTTTTATCATGAGTGTGTTTGCAGCTTTAATATCGATTGCCGGTGATCTTTTTATCAGTCGCGCCAAGCGCACCAGAGAAGTAAAAGACAGTGGCTCTTTATTGCCGGGTCATGGTGGTGTACTTGACCGTTTTGATGGCTTGCTTGCAGCAATACCATTTATCGCATTTGCCGCATTGTGGATGTAGCGGTGTCGTCTAAAGAGACGGTCGCGGTATTTGGTTCTACCGGATCGATAGGTACAAGTACGCTCGATGTACTCGAGCGCAACCACTCGCGCTACCAGGTATCCTCTTTAACGGCGAATACCAATGTAGAAGCAATATTTCAGCAGTGTTTAAAATTTAAACCGGCTACGGCCGCTATGGCGGAGGTAGCTGCAAGTGAAGAGTTATCTCGCAGGCTGGCGGCTGCTGAAAGTGACACCGTTGTACTGAGCTCAGCGGATGCGTTGCCACAGATCGCGTCAGATCCAAAAACGCATACTATTATGGCTTCTATCGTTGGCTTTGCCGGTTTGCGTCCGACAATTGCCGCGGCCAGAAGTGGCAAAAGAATACTGCTCGCAAATAAAGAGTCGATGGTTGTTGCGGGTGAATTACTTAATCAGGCAGCCAGAGAAGGTGGTGCGACCATCATACCGGTCGATAGCGAGCACAACGCTATCTTTCAGTGCCTGCCGGAAGGCAATCGCTGTGATCCCGATAAAAGTCTTTGCAATGGAGTTTCATCGCTGGTGCTTACGGCATCCGGTGGGCCGTTTCGCGGGTTCTCGGAAAAACAGATGCAATCGGTTACTGTCGAACAGGCCTTGAGTCACCCGAACTGGGATATGGGGCCGAAGGTATCCATTGACTCAGCCACTTTGATGAACAAGGGTCTCGAAGTTATAGAGGCAAGCTATTTGTTTGGTCTTGACGAGAGTCTGATCGAAGTTGTCGTGCATCCTGAGAGCGCTGTGCATTCCATGGTTCGATATGTTGATGGTTCGGTGATTGCGCAGCTGGGGCAGCCTGACATGCGAACACCGATTGCCAACGCTTTGGCGTGGCCCGAGCGAGTTGATGCCGGCGTAGAGCCATTGGACTTTGTCAGCCTCGGGAGCATGCACTTTGAGGCACCGGATCTAAACCGTTTTCCTTGTCTGAGACTGGCGCGCGAGGCGTTGAGGCGGGGTAATGGTGCGGCTGGTGTGTTAAATGCTGCAAACGAAGTCTCGGTAGCGCAGTTTGTTGACGGCACAATCGGTTTTGCCGATATCTCCCGAGTAAACTCCTACGCTTTGCAAAACTTCACGCAAACAGCTCCCGGAAGTGTCGATGATCTCTTTGTTATGGACCGTTCGGTTCGTCAGTTTGCGCTAGAATACATAGATAGAGAAGTATCGTTACCTGCTACCTGAACCAGCGATCATTTCCAGATTTTTGGCCAGGAGTCATGGCCGATGGTCATGATCAGCGGTCACTGACACTGGGTGGTAACTAATACGAGGTTTATTTCATCCAGGCTGCCCTTTTCATATCTTTTGATGATATTGGGTCACGCAACGGATACAGGATCCTAGATGCAAAGTTTTTTACTTAGTCTTGTCGCTTTTATCATTGCCATTGGTGTGTTGGTGACGATCCATGAATTTGGTCACTATTGGGTGGCGAAAAAAATGGGTGTCAAAGTGCTGCGTTTTTCTATTGGCTTTGGCAAGCCACTATGGAAAAAAGTCGCAGGGCCGGATAAAACCGAATACGTACTAGCTGCCATACCGTTGGGCGGGTACGTCAAGATGCTTGATGAACGCGAGGGCAATGTAGAGGCAACGGAGCTTGACCGTGCCTTTAACCGTAAAAGTGTCTGGGCCAGAATTGCAATTGTCATTGCCGGACCATTAGCCAATCTGATTCTTGCGGTGCTGGTGTACTGGCTGGTATTCATCGTTGGTATTACAGGCATTGCTCCGATTGTTGGTGATCCGTTAAAAGACTCTCCTGCGGCGCTGGCGGGTTTTCAATCTGAAGATAAAATTGTTGAAGTAAATGGCAAAGCAACTCCTACCTGGAATACGGTTTACGTAGGCTTGCTGGATGGCATCGTCAGTGGTGGTGGCGAAATTGATATAACGGTAGATACCTCTGACGGTTCGCAGGCAACGCGCAAGCTTGTGCTCGCCAAAGAGTTGTTAAATCAAGAGGGCGATGTTGTCGGGTCTATCGGTCTTAACCGATGGTGGCCCGATGTTGATCCGGTCATCGGTGGGGTGGTGCCGGGTGGTGCCGCCGAAGGTGCAGGACTGCAGGTTGGTGATGCTGTGCTTTCAAGCGATGGCACAACAGTAGATACCTGGCGCCAGCTGGTCGAAATTATTCGTGCGAGTGCCGACAAAACTCTCAATCTGGTTGTGCTTCGTGATAACTCCGAGGTCGAGGTGCAGCTGACGCCTGCGCTGCGCGAAACTCCGGAGGGCAATATTGGTTTTATCGGTGCACGGGAAACACAATCACAGGCCGTTATTGATGAGAAGCTGCGTACGGTTGAGCGCTATTCGCCGCTGACTGCTTTGAGCATGGGTTTCAGTCGTACCGCGGAAATGATTTCGGTCAGTATCAAGATGATTGGTAAGTTGCTGACTGGTCAGGCCTCACTTAAAAATACCGTTAGCGGTCCCATTTCTATTGCTCAGTTTGCAGGGCAGTCGGTCAGTGTAGGTATTGACCACTATTTGAGTTTTATTGCTCTGGTATCGATTAGCCTGGGTATTTTTAACCTGTTTCCGGTGCCGATGCTGGATGGTGGGCATCTGCTTTATTATGCAATCGAGCTGGTGACCGGCAGGCAGGTGTCGGAGCGCATTCAGATTATTGGTCAGCAAATAGGTATTGCGCTGCTCGGAACTCTGATGATATTTGTCTTTTATCAGGATATTCTGCGGCTCTTTGGCGGCTAGCCGAGGGACACACACCGGCGACTTTTCCGGCACTCTTCCAGGCGACTGGCAGAGATAAAAAATTCCGCCGGGCGAGGTCTGGCTGAGCCTGAACCCAGTCTGTATTTCGGTGCGGCCAGCATTTAGATTCGGTAATTCATTTGTCTGAAAGCAGTTGGTATTCTGTGCCGAATTCACCGCTTGCAAATCCTCAATGTCATTAGGTACTTTCCGTCGAACCGGATGTCGTGTGCTGGCGCTGGTTCTATTCAGCGTAGCAGGCGCGCTTTCTTTTCACAGCATGCTCCATGCGCAGCTTATCTCTCAGGGTAATAGCGTAGATTTTGTGGTTGGTGACATAGTTGTTCGCGGCAATGAGCAAATAGAAACCGGTGATGTATTAAAAAACCTGCCGATCAGAACCGGCGAGAGGTTCAGGCAGGCAACTGATGGCGCCCGCCTTATACGTGCACTGTACGATACTGAACTTTATGATGACATCTCACTTTCACGTGATGAGTCAGTTCTTATTGTCACCGTGGACGAACGGCCGACAATTGCAGAGATAGAAGTATCCGGTAACGAAGATCTTCCTTCTGAGCAGCTCAACGAGACGCTTGAAGACATTGGCCTTGCCACCGGTCGTATCTTCAGACGGTCAGTGCTGGATAATCTCGAAACCGAATTGCGTCAGGTTTATTTCAGCCGTGGGCAATATGGTACCAGTGTCGACTCGTCGGTTCAGGACCTGGAGCGCAACCGGGTTAGCGTAAAGATCGACATATCAGAAAGTGCGATTGCAAGAATCAGTCACATGAATATTGTTGGCAACAGTGACTTCAGTGAGAAGCAACTGTTGAAGTTACTCGAGTCCGGAGTCAAGGGTATCAACCCGCTGGGTTCACGCGACAAATACTCCAGAGCAAAGCTCACGGCAGATACTGAAAAACTGCGCGCCTGGTATTTTGATCGAGGTTATTTGCGCTTTGATATCAAGTCTACCCAGGTGACTATCTCGCCTGATAAGCGCGATATCAATATCACCATTAACATTGACGAAGGTGAGCGCTATGAAGTGGGTGAGATTAGCTTTGCAGGCATGGCACCCGGGATAGAAGAGGAGACCTTGAGTCCACTGATTGCGTTGAGTCCGGGTGACATATACTCGCGTAAGTTAATGACTGAGAGTTCCAGCGCAATCAGTGATCGCCTTGGAGAAGATGGTTATGCATTTGCAAACGTCGACGTTGTTCCCGATCTTGATGACGATAACAATACAGTTGGTCTTAAGTACTCAATTACCCCGGGCAAGCGCGTTTATGTACGTCGCATAGTTTTTAATGGTCAGGATGGCACTCAGGATGAAGTGTTACGCCGTGAAATGCGACAGATGGAGGGCAGCCGTTTTTCACCGGCAGCACTTAGTCGATCACAAACTCGTTTGCAGAGACTGCCTTACATTGACAGAGTATCTATAACTACTCCGCGTGTTCCGGGGAGTGATGACCTGGTTGATATTTCAGTTAACGTGCTGGAAGGGGCTTCGGGTTCTTTTGGTGCTGGTGCCGGTTTTGGTTCTGACGGCTTTATATTCAACGTGAATTTCACACAGGAAAACCTGTTTGGGAGTGGTGAAAGATTAGCAGTCACTTTCGATAACAGTACAAGTCAGGATAACTTTTCAGTTTCTTACACTGATCCTTACCATACCAACGATGGCATAAGCAGAAATATTAGAGCGTTTGTTAGAAACACAGACACTGGTGAATTTGATTCTACCGCAAATTTTATAATAGACAGCTGGGGTGCCAAGGTTCGCTATGGCGTACCCTTAAGTGAATTTTCGACCTTTAGTTTTGGTGCAGGTTTCGAGCAAGTTGACGCCATCACGACCGAGGGTTCCTCAGACGAGGTTATCGACTTTTTAAATGAGTTTGGCGACGAATATAACCTGTTTGATGTTTCAATCGGGTATGCCCACGACACGCGTGACCGTACCGTTTTTGCTACCAGCGGTGCGCGTAACTCACTTAGTTTCGAGGCTACCACGCCAAACAGCGATCTCACCTATATCAAGCTTGGTTATAACTTCGAATATTTCCGCTCAATAACAGATTCGCTGACCCTCGCATTTAGTAACAGGATCAATTACGGGGAAGGTGAAGAAGGGCTTGAAACACTGCCGTTTTTCCGTCGATTCTTTGCCGGTGGTATTCAATCCGTTCGTGGTTATCGCCGAAACACACTAGGTCCCAAGGACTCGGAAGGAAATGCAAGAGGCGGGGATTTCCGTACGACAGGGTCTGTAGAGCTTATCTTTCCTCCGCCGCTCCTTGAGGTTAGTGGAGCGACGCGGCTGAGTTTGTTTGCTGACTTTGGTAATGTTTTTGATGACATCACAGACTTTGAAGTTGAAGAACTGAGGGGATCGTTTGGATTATCTTTTGTCTGGCTGGCGCCCATTGGGCCATTAACATTTAGCTATGCCGAGACGTTTAACGATCAAGACTCTGATATTAAACAGAATTTTCAATTTACGATTGGATCAATTTTCTAGCTAAGCGGGTTAATGTGCGCCACTTGTTAAAGGCAATGCCCTGAAAAAGCGTGGCTAGCTATGTCTCGCAGCAATTCTCTGTTTTTTGATTGCGGAGCTGGCAGCAACAGCGGAATACGCAGCTATTCGCATAGCTGACTCAAAGAGCTTTAGCACCGACGGCAATATGGGATAGAATCCCGGAAGGTATGTCCTACTCGATCACTCTGCAGACTGTTCTGCTGAACTATGGAGACCACGCTTGACAGCGCGTTCCGCGATAATCCTGGTGTTGCTGCTTGTCTC
The DNA here is from genome assembly GCA_964649465.1 of uncultured Granulosicoccaceae bacterium. Lineage (GTDB taxonomy): Bacteria > Pseudomonadota > Gammaproteobacteria > Granulosicoccales > Granulosicoccaceae. Next base: position 21,927 of record CAZYRP010000052.1, read on the forward strand.
AAGAGTAGGAAGTGCGGGAGATATCAAGCTCGGCTTTGTCGACATTCCCTTTCTTATTGATGAAGCTCCGCAGGCACACGCTGCCAGCAGCCGGCTCGAGCGTGAGTTTGCACCTCGCCAGGCAATTATTAAGCAGCAAAAGGCGCAGCTTGAAATCTTGCGTGAAGAGCTTGATGACAGCTCACTCGATACCACTGAGCGTACGATGAAAGAGCGCGAGTATCGAAAAATTGAACGGCGCATGAAGCGCGACGAGCAAGAGTTTCGTGAAGAGCTGAACATCCAGAAGAATCAGGAGTTCAAGAAAGTTCGCGTCTACGTACTTAATGCAATTGCTACTTTTGCCAAGAGCCATAACTACGACATGATTGTTAGTGACGGTGTATTGTTTGCCAATAAAACAGTAGATGTGACTGATAAGGTACTGTTGGAGCTGCAACAGTCAATTGCAGCAGACTCGCAAAGTAATTAATCTGGTACTCCGGTGACTTCAGTTTCTCTCAAATGTAGTGACATAGCAGCTGCTATCGGTGCAGAGTTAGTGGGCGACGGTGATACAACAATCACCAGTATATCTCCCCTGGACAGCGCAACAGAAGGAAGCATTGCGTTTATAACTGGCCGAAAGTTTCTGAGCGCACTGCAGAATACAAGCGCTTCCGCAGTTATTCTTCAGAAGAGCTTCGTCACCGAAACTGCAATTACTCGCCTGGTAATGGACAATCCTTACCTGGGGTACGCAAAGCTTACGCAATTGTGGGTGGCGCAAAGCAGTGATCAATCCATAAAACCGATTCACCATTCTGCCAGTGTGGCCGAAGATGCCACTTTGGCGGGCGATGTCACTGTCGGTGCCAACGCTATAGTTGAATCAGGTGCAGTTATAGGCAAGGGTTCAGCGATTGGGGCAGGTTGTTATATCGGGCACGGAGTGAATATTGGTGCGGGTACAGTAGTTCACCCGAACGCTACTATTATGCATGGTTGCACGGTAGGCCGAGATTGCGAAATACACTCGGCAGCGGTAATTGGTTCAGACGGTTTTGGCTTCGCCCCTGATGCGGACGGGTGGCAAAAAATTCACCAGCTTGGCAGTGTGGTTATTGGTGACAGAGTGAACATAGGTGCTGGCACAACAGTTGATCGCGGTGCGCTCGAGGATACTGTTATAAGTGACGGTGTGATACTCGATAATCTGATACAGGTCGCCCACAATGTAAAGATTGGCACTAACACCGCAATAGCAGGTTGTACCGGTATCGCAGGCAGTGCCAACATCGGTGCGAATTGTAGAATTGGCGGTGCTGTATCGATTCTTGGTCATATAAATATTTGCGATAACGTGATGGTTACCGGTACTTCGTTTGTTAGCCGTTCAGTAGATGAACCCGGCAGCTATTCATCTGGTTTTCCGTTGCAGAAATCGAGTCAGTGGCGCAAAAATGCTGTCCGTCTGCAGCACCTGGATGAACTCAGCAGACAGGTGGGTAAACTGAAATCCTGAGACGGCTGTTATGAATCGCCAACTTCGATAAACTGGGTGCTCTGCAACTTAAGATAAGGAAGAGTCCTGGAAACGCTTGATATTACCGAGATAGTGAAATACCTGCCTCACCGCTATCCGTTTCTACTGATAGACAGGGTGACCGGAATTGAACCCGGTGCAGAGTTAACCGCAATCAAAAATATAACCGCCAACGAACCTGTTTTCACCGGCCATTTCCCGCAGTTTCCTGTCTTTCCCGGTGTGCTGATACTTGAAGCGATGGCACAGTGTTGCGCCGTCTATACGTTTAAGGAACTCGGTGGATACCCGAGCGAAGAAACATTATATTTATTGGCTGGTATCGACAAAGCACGTTTCAAAAAACAAGTTGTGCCTGGTGATCAGATGAAGCTCAAGGTGTCTCATCAGAAAACTCGCAGCGGTATTTCGCGGTTTGATGCCACAGCACACGTCGATGGTGCATTGTGTTGTAGCGCCGAGATTATCATCGCCAAAAACGAGATTGATCTGTGATACATCCGTCGGCATCGATTGATCCGCAAGCGAAAATTCATGAAAGCTGCGAGGTCGGGCCATTTGCCGTCATCGGTCGTGATGTTGTGATGGGCGCAGGTAATACCGTGGGCCCGCATGCGGTTATCACCGGTCCTACAACTATTGCAGAGAATAACCATATTTTTCAGTTTGCATCTATTGGTGCTGACCCGCAGGATCTCAAGTTCGATGGTCTTGATAGCCGTTTGGAAATTGGGAGTGGCAATAGAATTAGAGAGTTTGTCACAGTAAATCGAGGTACAGCTGGCGGCGGTGGGCTAACCCGTATTGGCAATGACAACCTTTTGATGGCCTATGTTCACATCGCACATGACTGCCTCGTAGACAACAACGCGATTTTTTCTAATTCTGCATCGCTTGCCGGCCATGTCACTGTTGGGGACTATGCAATCCTTGGGGGCTTTTGTCTGGTGCATCAATTCAGTCGAATTGGTGCACATAGTTTTTCGGGAATGGGCTCGGTGATCAATAAAGATGTGCCGCCCTATGTGCTCGTTAGTGGGCATTTTGCGGAATCCAAAGGTATTAACAAGGAAGGTTTAAAGCGTCGTGGATTCAGCGCGGATGAAATTCGAGCAATTCAAAAGAGCTACTTAAAACTGATACGCAAAAAAGGCGTTATTGAGGATGAAGTATTTGCTGAAGTTGAGCAGCTCGCAGTGGAACATCCGGGTGTTAAAAATATGCTTGAGTTTGTCCGTACTGCTAAACGTGGAACGGTAAGCTAATTTGAGCCTGCCGATTGGCCTTGTTGTCGGCCTGGGTAGTCGGCCTGAGTAGTCGACTTGGGTATTTGGCCTTATCAATTGCCATGGGTAATCGGCTTACGCGATTGGCCTGAATGAAGCGGCGGCTCTTAATTTAGAAGGGTTTGGTTATGGCTCGCTGCAATCTCTGACAGCGTCGCTGTGTACCGGAACCTGCGTTCTGTCTTTCGCGAGCGACAAAATAAGCTCTGCAGTAAGTTTACTTGCGCCCTCTTTGCCCAGCTGTTTGTACACTGATGCGAGTCCTGCTATTTGCTTATTTCTAACATCGGTGTCGGTCAACAGAGTTTGAATTGCTGTGGCAAGGTTAGTTGCGGTGACGTCGTCCTGGATCAATTCCGGTACCACTTGAGAGCCTGCAATGATATTGACCAGACTGATATGCTTTGTTGTTAGCATGCGCTTTAAAACGCTGTAGCTGATAGAGTTGAGCTTATAAATTACAACCATCGGAATGCCCAGAATTGCAAGTTCCAGTGTCGCGGTGCCTGACGCCACCAGAGCTGCATCGCAACTGCGCAGCGTTTCATAGTCGGTCGGCTCTATCAGTGTAACTTTAGCGTTGCACTCTTTAACTTCATTGGTAATCCCTTCGTGGTCAATGGTGTCAGCCACTGGCAGGAAAAATTCTATAGAGTCTTCTGATGCGGCAAGCGAGTTGCAGGTCTCCAACAGGGGAGGCAGCAGCATACTGACTTCACTCTTACGGCTGCCGGGCAATAGTGCTACGCGCTTTGAGTTACCCTTGGGAACAGGTGCTTTTTCGCTGGCCTTGATTAGTGATTTATTGTCGAGTAGCGGATTGCCAACATAGGTGTTTGGTAGTTCTGCGTCGTCAAAGATCTTTTTTTCAAATGGCAGAATCAGGGCCATGTGATCGACAAGCTTTTTTAGTTCGTTAACGCGTCCGGGTCGTGAGGCCCAGACTTTCGGGGCAATAAAGAACAGCACGGGAATATTTTTCTCTCGTGCCATTGCCGCCAGTTTCATGTTGAAGTGCGGGTAGTCAACCAACACCAGAATATCCGGCTCTCGTTCAGTGAGTGCCGTGCGCAATGTATTGAGATTGGCACGCAGTGACGGATATTTATGCAGAACTTCCAAAAGACCCATTACGGCATTTTTATCTACATCTACAAGTATTTCGACGCCGTTAGCTGCAAGGTGGCTACCGCCCATGCCAAAGCACTCCAGCGACAATATGCCGGGTGACGCATGAGCGGCACTCTTGTGCAGTGCTTCAACGAGTTTTGCGGCGTGAATATCGCCTGATGCCTCGCCGGCACTTATCATTACTTTCATTCAGGGGGCTGTAGGTGAAATCGAACACGGAAAGGTTATCACAGTACTGCTCTTGTATCGGTGCCAGTTTATGGTTGCTGCACCACCCACTCGAAATTCAGTCACTTAAGACAAGTGTTCGAGTGGGTGAGGCGTCAGGTTTACCGGTCAGTACGACTACTGTGAAATCTTCTGCCACCAAGCAGAAGTAGTAATCCAAGCGCGCCGAAAGTGCCACCTCCACCTTCTACACCGGCATTGGCGGCGGCCACCGGTACTGAGGCGGGTTTAGCTGCAGCGATAACCGGCGGTGGTTGCGTGGCTACATTCTGGTCGGCGAGAATATTATCGGATGACGCGACGATCATGGTGCTGGACTGATCACGGTTGTTGGAATCATTGGTATCGAAGGTATTTGCACTTAACGTGGTGTCGAAACTTACCAAACCTTCTGTGGTCGGTGCCGACAGCGTGACCGACACTGTTGAGCTCGCACTCTCGGCAAGCACAGGTGACTGGCAAACAACGTTCTCACCTTCACCGCCTTGCTGACATGACCAGGATGGCGATGAGAATGATACAAGCTTTGACCCACCTGGTACGCTGGTTTCAAGGCGCATACTGTTTGCACCCATATCGCTGTTGTTGGTTACAAACATGTCGAGCTGAAGTGTGCCGCCGGCCGCTGCACTTGTTGATGCTGAACTAACCAGTGAGTATTCACTTTGGTAGAGCATGATCATTGAGGTTCTGTCGCCGTCACTTATAAATTCACGTTGTCCAATTTGAACTCCGGTATTTTGTAACGCCGATATCGTAGGGTTGCCGTCACTTGAGAAAAAGTGCGTGCCATAGTGCATGATTGATGAATAGTCGTAGTCACCTAATGGAATAGCATCCGCGAGAATATCGAAATTATGTGTCTTGTCAGTGCTGATGCTGTTCCAGTTAATCTGGACGAAGCTGTCTCTGTCGGGTCGGGTGTGTTCATGAAGTAAGCCCATAGCGTGTCCGATTTCATGAATCATGCTGCCTTCGCTGCACTTATCGCCGGTATATATGCTTTGCGCACCATCATTTTGAAAACCCACCCATGAGGCGCATTGGTCTGCGTTGACAAAGTCAATGTAGTTTGGGTACGCGCTGGCAGTTGCTTGAGTTCGTTCTACCATAGTTACCGCACCGGTTGCGTTCCATGCGGCGATAGCGGCTCTTACCTTTTCCTCAGCTGATGTGGAGAGCTGATTGCTAATGCGATATGGCACTAACCCGTTTGGCCAGACTGTGCCATAAACATAGTTGCTTAAACCCAGTGCGGTTCGGCTTTTGGTGTCGTTAAAATATTTCTTTGCATCACCGAAGATAATGTCACCTTCGGAGATGGCAACACCGTTTATGTTGTCGAGAACGCGCATGTGCGTTGAGCCATCACGAAAAACAATAGGCGCGATTGCTTGCTTCACACCGCCTGTGTGGGTTTCACCTTCGCTTGCAGAATCAATTTCAGCTGCGTGTGTAATGGATAGTAGTGAAGCAGCTGCAATGGTTAATGCAGCTCGCCCACGTACGGACTTATTTCTTAACGTAATTTTCAAAACTCAACTCCTGGCCTTTGTTGCGCTTTTTTATTTACTGCCAGGAGTTTTTTTGTTTTTTATAGTCACCCGGCAGGTACAGTCATTGTGTGGCTGTACGCACTGGGCCACTTT